>DATHCB010000112.1:0-23166 GCA_035319765.1 Bathyarchaeia archaeon | reverse complement strand
ATCTCCGATTTGTCCAGTTTCTTTCTCGAGCAAGTTTGTGACTTCTTCGGTCAACTGAACGAACTCTTTCGTTTTTGTTTCTAGCGAACCTTTAGCTAGGTTTAAGACTTCTTTCCTGCTGCTTATTGCCTTAGCCTTCCTCCTGTTCTGTAGTTTTTTTCCTTTGCTTAAATAATTCGGTGACAGTGTCACGATATTTTTAAGTAAATCTTTACCTCTTTTTGGGTAGTTACTCTTAAATAATTACGCATGTTTGGTAAAAAACGACGACAGCGTGGAGACAGAAAAGTTGGATTCAAGAGCAATTGCCGCAATAATCATATTTTCCGCGGTTGCAATAATGCTAAGTCTGTCGCCACTAAAAGTCCCCGCCCCTTTCGCTCTGTTCTTAACATACCAAATTTGGGAAATACCCATAGTAGCCGCTTTTCTGCTTTATGGCTCAAAGGTGGGAATTGCAGTTTCTTTTGTGAATACTATTGCTTTAGTTGCTATATTTCCTGGGGCACTCATAACAGGTCCGCTGTATGATCTGATCGCGGTTCTTAGTATGCTGTTTGGAGTATACATAATACGTAAGGCCTCGCTCGTATTCGGAAGCAGACTCGCCGGAAACGGCTACTTCGCTGAGACCGTAGCTTATGTCATGTTGGCCATGGTAAGCGTTATTGGGGCGTTGGTTCAAACATTTCTATGGTTTCTTCCTGCGTGCATTTTCGGGGCCTTATCGATCATGGTGATGATAGAGTCTCGACGAAGCAAGAATGCGAATCTCGGGACCCTGCAAAATCGTGGCAGCCGATATAATAGTTTTCTTGCTACGACGTCGACGGTTTCGGGAGCTTTTATGAGGGTGATCGCTATGACTCTCGTGAATTTTGTCGTTCTTCCGCTTTCTCCCCCTATCGGACTTTCTCTGCCCCGAGAAGCCGTGATCACGCTTCTTCCGTTGATAGGATTGTTTAATGCGACCCTCGCGGCCTATACGATTCCCATTGGCTATGCAATTGCTAGGGTCGTATACTCGCGCATAAGAATTGCAACGTAAGCCCAGAGTCCGGCTTTGCATCATCGTGTCTGCCTTTTTGGAGTCGCAAAGGTGAAAATAAATCCAACGATATCTTGCGTGACATGGGCGATGATGGCCGCTAGCAAGGAGCCCGACAAGAAGAAAATGATGCCGAACAGGATGCCGCCATAAAGCGACAGAAGCCCGTTGTAAATGCCCTGATATAGTTGGGGGGCAAAGGAAAAAATTGCTTGCAGAACGATGCCAATGATGGGCAGTGTTACAAGTTGGAGATGTCCTAGTAGGTATCCTCTGAAGATTGTTTCTTCTAGAATTCCAGCAAAGACAGACGTCGTGAAGACGTTTAGGAAAAAGTACGAGCGGGGTTTTGACATGGACGCTGTTAGGAGTTGAGTTAGTTCGGATTCGCGCTTGGTCTGTTGTAACGAAAGCCTGCGACGAGCTGCCGAAATAACCGCGTTTACTGGGAGGCCTCCAGCGAATATTAGCACTCCTCCGACTATTCCGATGGCTAGGGCGTAAGGTGTGAATGCGATAGTGTTGAAGCTAAAGACCGTGACAAGGTTGCTTTGAGGAATCAATGCAAGGACGACGAGTATGAGCAGTAACACAAGTTTCTCAAAAGGCGCTAACCAAAGTAGGCGATTGAAGGATGGTGGCTTCTCGTAGACTAGAGAATATCTAGGGTCGATTCTGTAGATGAATAGCATGTAGATGCCATAGGCAATTAGAAAAGCGAAGAGTCCTAGGAAAGGGCTTGCCAATTTTTTGCGCCTCGTTAAGCTTCAGCAAGCAATGCCTGAACTTTTTTCACACAATCAAGGGCGTCCTTAGCAAAGGCGTCAAAGCCATAGTCTGCTCTGGTCTTTTCTGAAACTGCGTCGCCGCCGATCACGACCTTCACAATGTCTCTCAGGCATCTTTTGCGCAAAATCTCAGCGATCCTTTTTAGGAATGGAACGGTTTTAGCATCTGATATGGAAATAGCAATCACCTTGGCTTTTCGTTTTTCAGCAGCGTCTACAAATTCTTCGGGTGAAACGTTAACGCCTAGGTCAATCACTTCGAATCCCGCCGATTCTAAAGCGGCAGCTACAATGTCTTTTCCTAATCCATAGACGTTGTTCTTCAAGGAGCCGATCACTATTTTCGCTTTAGCTTCCGCGATCATCCGAAGACCTCAATCCACGAGCCCGATTGATCCTTTGAGCACTTTGACATTAGTCTCACCCGCCCTGAAAACGGTACCAGTCTCAAGATTATTCATTACAAGTACTGCGGGTGCAAAGATATCTGGATCTACGCGATAAAAGTCGTTGTCTGCTTCCCTCAGGACTTCTTTGAAGGGTTTACCATAACACTTTGACATGCCTGAGGGAGCCTTGCCCACTATTGCTTTCAGTCTTTTATCATCACTGCCACTAAGGGTGTAATATGTAACCCCAGCATACAGGATTGCGTCATTCGTTCTGCCCATAGCTTCAGCGAGTTCTGGATGAACCGGCATTATTGGCGCATAACCCCATGCATAAGCGATTAAGGCGGGATCCAAGCCTAGCTTCGCGAGTCTATGTATCCCAGTCTCTACTACTCGTCCTGAAATCTGCGTAGAACCCGCTATACTTGTGGTCGGGGTCAGAATTATGACGAGTCTGTTCGGCGTGATTTTACATTCTGAAGCGAGTTTCTTTATCAATTCTTCTGGCGGTTGTTTGTTGGTCTCAAGTACTATTGTTCCGTTACTTGCCCTGTCCTCATAGTGTATTTTCTTATAGATTTCTTTCGGCTTTAAAGCGAGAGCACGTGCTGGACCTGAGCCTAATGCGAAAAAGTTGTTGCTTTTAACTTGCCAGCCAGCGAATTGTGAGCCTAAAGTCGCTATAGCTGGGTGGTCCGTGTGGATGAAGATTGTTGGCAGTTCTAGGTCATCATATCGTTTCATCAGCACATCTGCGTTTCCGCAACCGCCCATGCAAATTTCCGTTATTATTTTACCAGCAGCGAAGCCGCCGTTTGCTTCGATTCCAGCGTCGATCAGAGTTGCGCCAGACTCTGTTTTTGACACCCTCACTGCATATCTTTCTGCATCGTTACAGAGTTTTTGGACTAGTGCGTCGGCGACTCCGTTGACGCTGATCATGTGTGTTATTAGCGAACGAAGAAAATATAAAATGAACGGAGATGGCGTAGCTTCGTGGGCTACAGATATTTTTCGCGAAAGCTTAGATTCTGATTTCTCGCCTGTAATACGTAGAGTTTTCCGTTGCCTTTCTCTGCGATGTCTCCAGTGAACAGATAGAACGGTCCTTGCATTTCTTCGCCGTCAACTTCGACCTTCTTTTTTATGCTATCTATGCAGAAGGTAGGAAGCACTGACGCGGTTGATCCTAACAGCACAATTTTTCCTCCAACCATGCTTGCACCAGCGCGTTCTTCAGAGTCGCCATGAACGACGATTGTTCCATTTCGCATATGCATGCCTAAGAATTGTCCTGCCCCGCCGCCTATTTTGATCAGTCCTTGTTTCATGAAGCATCCTGCTTCATTCCCCACGTTTCCATGAATTTCTATAGTTCCGCCTTGCATTCCCTTGTTGCTTCCTCGATAGGCGGCGCCGACGTAGTCGCCTGCGTTTCCGTTTACGGTAATGTTTCCGCCTTTCATCATGGCTCCTAGCCAAGAGTCTGCGTTTCCGGAAACTGCGATTCTTCCACCGGTCATTTTTTCGCCGAGGTGCAGGCCGACGTCGCCTTCAATTATTGTTTCGCCATCTGACATTGCCTCGCTGATGCGTTTGGCCTTGCGTAAATCGCCGGTGATTCGGATACTTACTTCCTTCGGTGCAGGCGCACTTTCTCCGTCGATCTCAAAAAGCTCGCTCAGAGTCCGTTGTTTGTTTCCTTCCCAAACTTTAAGAGTTTTGATTTCGTCGATGGTTTTAGCCGCGAAGACGTCCGGACTTATGCAGTTAGCGTTTAACGGAACTTTGAGGGCGTGCTTTTGGCGAAGCGAGACTGTCATTCTCAGGCATCTGCCCTCACATGCATCGGAGCCGGGACCGCAATATGATGCTCAGGCACTTGGTAATTCTCGTATTGAACAGTGTAGTACGTTCCAAAATTTTCTCGCAAGGCCGATATGGTTTCTTTCAGGGGTCTTCTGGTTTCTACGTCGACCCAGATCGTTCTTCCTGTGGTAACCTTGACGATCTCTCCGTTCTTAACTACAACTAGTCCGTCTTTTATGGTGTAAGCGGCACGTCTAAATGCTCGACGAATAATTCGTGGGTTCTTGCCCAAGTCGGTTTTTTCTGGGTTCAAATTGTATACTGCAATATCAGCGTCTGCGCCTATTCCCAGATGTCCTTTGTTCTTCAAGCCTAGCGCCTTTGCCTGTCCAGCGCGAGTGGCAATTGCAATCTCATAAGGCGAGTATTCTCTATCGATCGTGGAAAGCAGGCTTTTGCCCTTAGTTTTTCTGTTTATCTTCTCCATCGTTTTCTCTCTGGCTTTTTTGCTCATTAGCCAAGCAATTATTCTTGGGTAGGCCGTGAATGGTCCTGCGTTTGGGTGGTCGGTCGAGAGATAGATCTTCCAAGGGTCATCAACAAGTAAGGCAAGTTCTAGGGCTATTGACCATTGCGTGGAGTGGACGTAGCTTGACCGTTTGTAATTGAAAGGCACGATTCCAGAGCTGGTTTCGGCTTCGACGTCGCCGTTTATCCATTTATTTCCGCTCAACTGATAAAGAATAAATTGGAATGGGCCGTCGGCAGTCATCGTGGTCGTATCTGTAAATATAACCTGTCCCATGTCGACCGTAACGTGACTGTGACGATTGATGTAGCCCGCTATTTTTTCGGCGCCGGATTCAAAGGTTCGCCAATCGTTCCCTGCAAAGGCACTGAACTGGCAATGAGTAATATGGATAGCTGGTTTGCCGTCTTCCGCCAGATCTTCGACGCATTGCATGGTTTTTAAGGTGTTTTCAAGATTGCCAGGCTTGCCGAGATTATTCGTGTGAACATGAATCGTGTGCGGTAAGTGGAGAAGTCGGTTGACCTTGCACAAGCCGCGTAAAATCTCTCGTGGTGTTATGTTGAAATTAGGGACGGGATCATCTATGTCCCTGACGTTTCTTCCGAAGCCCCACGCCTCAAGACCGCCTGGATTGACTATCTTAATCGCGTAACCCTTCGTTACACTTAGTTCCCATGCAACGTAAGCTGCGCAATCCTCTATCCTGCCATCCCGAAGGGTTTCCAGCACTCTCCAAGAGTCACCCAGAAGAGGGTATGTTCCCTTGTCGATGATTGGCGTGTCATTCAATTCCTCGTGCGTATGCCTTGCCTTGAGCGGCGGCATAGCTGGATCCATCACAGTCGTCCAGCCCATTCTTGCGTAACGATAACCAGTCGTAAACGTGGACGGAACCGAATGGCCGACTCCCGATCGCGTCTTAGCAGTCTTTGGCTCAACATCCTTATAATGGTCTTCAGGGCGAAGTAGCCGACCCATGTTAACCTTCGCGCCAGCTATGTGCGAGTGCAGATCCACTCCCCCAGGCATCACTATCATCCCGCGGGCGTCAATCTTCTTCACTCGGTTGCCGTCAACTCTTTCAACTATCTTTCCATCTCTCACAGCAATGTCCATTACTTCTCCGTTAACTTTGTTTAGCGGATCGTAGACGAATCCGTTCTTTATCAAAAGCTCAACCATAGTCATGTCTTCTTGGCTTTCTTCAGTCTGCGAATTTCTTTGAGAATCCTTCGCAGAATCTCCTCGTCGGCAAGGCAGCCTCGAGGTGGTTTTACAATCTGCTTCAAAGGTAAGGGCACGCTGTCCATTCTGTAGGCTGTTCCTTCGGCCTCTATGCCGACAAAGGCGCTGGGCAAAACAACATCGGCCGTCAGCGCTGTCGCACTTTTTTCTGGATCCAGGACTATTAGCGGATTTTTGACTAGGTTCTGTGCGGCATTCTTGGGGAAGTTTGCAACTGGATCAGATGCCACGATTAAGGCTGCATCTGATTCGTCTCGAGACAGTATGTCGACGGTCGACGTTTCGCCTGGGTTATATGCTGGGAAACCCTGGGAAAAGTCAACGGCAAATGGGTATCCGGTTTGCCAAAGGAAGACCATGTTAGCGCCTGTAACGTTGAAGTGCCCACGCATAGGCATGATGACGAATTTCGTGCGAGAGTTCAAGTCTCTTGTGAGAGCTAAGGCGGCATCAATGTTACGTGTCTTGCCTGAGCTCATGGTTAGGCCGACTCCGAAGAAAAGGATGCCAAATTTACAGCCAATCATCACGTCTGCGATTCTTTCGAGTACGTCCACTGGTACTCCAGCGACCTCATTCACTTCGAGTTCTTCCTCTTTGACGAGCATTCGCATGGCTTGAAGGAGCTCGTAATCCTTGTTCGGTTCAACTTGGATGAAGTAATCGGCAAATTCGGCTGAGCGAGTTCTTCGCACGTCTATTACTATGAGCTTCCTTTGCTCCTCTGTCTCCAACATCGGAGGAACGTGGTTTCCGGTGATCGGCGGAGCAGAGACTTCCTCCATTGACACGAGTTCTGAAGCGCGTTCAAGCTTCTTCTTTCCGGTCAATCCTCGGAGTCGTGAAACATAACGTCGCCATTCGCTTGGTTCAAATTTCCCCTCGGAAAATGCCGTATAGCGTTCCAAGTGTCTTGGGTGGGCGCTGTAGGGGTCGCTTCCCCAATATACGATGAGGTCCGCACGATGGCGTACTTGTCCTAACGTGCATGTGGAAATGCCTGTATCTTGGATGCTGAGCATCGATGGACCGTGGCATACAGATGAAGTGTTATCGATGACGCCGCCAACCTCTTCGGCCAACTCGACGCCCAAACGGATCGCTTCGCAGCTCGTGGAACTCCAACCATAGAGTATTGGATATAAGGCCTCTGCGAGAATTTGGGCGCTCTTCTTGATCGCTTCGGTCATAGACGCCTCAGTCAGTTCTCCGTTCTTTCTTATTAGCGGCTTCAGGTTTCTGTGATGAGGATCAGCGTAGCGAAGGAATTTAGCTTCGCCCATGGCACACGCGTTTTTAACATCTATTACTGCGTTGTTTTTTATGGTTAATTCTATGTCGTCGCAGAACGTACCACACACCGGGCACGTGACATTTTTGATTATCGGCACTCTATGTCTTCCTGAAAGTTTGTTTCAATAATTCCTGCAGAGTTAAGACGGCGTCTACGTTGCTTGCTGGTTCAACTTCTGCGGGTATGCCCTTGAATGATGGCATTCCTGTTCCTTGAGTGGCTGGATTCACGATGACATTTACCCATGGACCGTACGGCATGTAGACTATCTTTGGGTGGGGAGCACGTTTTGACGCTTCGGCCCTCACCGTCACTGTTCCAAATTTTGTGGAGACTTTCACGTTTGCGCCTTCACGTATGCCCAATTCTTTCAAGTCGTCAGGGTCGATTTCGCAGAGGGCGACACTTTCATAATACTGTTTAGATGTTTTCCCATGCTCCTTGCCGGTGCCCTGATTAATCGTGCGACCGCTTATCAGCGTGACTTTTATTCCGATCATTCACTTTCCTCGAAGAAAGATGCGTGATCATCAATGAGTATTCTGTTGATTTGCGCCCTATTAACGTATTTGAATATGACGAGCGCGACGCATAGTGAGCGTCACATATCAAGTTTCGATATATGTCGAGGACGAGAATGCGTGCTTATTTGTTTAACTTCTATAATACTCTTCTAGAACAATTCTCAATTGAGAAGACAGGGAGTGCATGCGTTGGGAAAGGGTGTCGCCGTGTGGATCTTGGGCTCCTTGACATTCTTGGCAGGCCTTCAGGTCTTGGAGGCGTTTTTCGCTCTGACTCAGAATGCCCCGATTGCCTTGCTCAAACTTTATCCATTCAGTTACTTGTCAGGCACGGTTAACGTAGCAGCTTATTTTTTGGGTTCGTTAATTGCTACTTTTGTCCTGTGGGGTGCCACGTGTATCATTGCATTTCGAAATCCGCTAGACATGCTGCTTAGCAGGGTTCTCAAGGATGCACAATCGGAGAACGAGGAAGAAGTTAGCCTTTTCAGCGCGAAAGGGAATTATCTAGAATTGATGAACGAGGGTTTGATCAGGAATACGATCGAGATAAGCAACGTTAAGGATTTAATGCAGAATGTGCGGGCTGAGGTCGTTAGTTTACGTTCGTTGCAGGATGCTGTTGGAAGAATAAGGTCGGACATGACGTCTTTAAAGACCTCTTTAAGGAAGCTGGAAACCAATCTTTCGAGAAACGTGTTATGCCCTGCCTGCGGGAAGGATGTTCAATCGGATTTCCGAATATGCCCGTATTGTGGAGAAGATTTGCTAAGAGAGAAAATACTCTTGGCGGAGGCCGAAGCCATCAAAGCTCACAAATAGACGCTGTTTCTTCCGAATGCGTGTTCTAGACACTCCGTCGGAACCTATATTTCTTGTCTTTTAGCATATGCACGTATTACCGACTAGCGTGTGCTTTGTTCAGAGGTTATGCTGTGAGGTTTTCCTTTGTTTTCATTTTGGTCACATATTCTGCTAGTGTTGAGAAGGTCAAGGGGCGAAAGTGACTTTCAGTGAGGCTTGCGATGAAGGTTCTTGTCTCTGTGATTTCCAGTATGGGCTGTCGTCTTATCAGATCGAGGAACCTAAGGTATGCATCGTAGCTCTCGTGAAAGGCTATAATCATATAGTCGGCGCTCAATCCTATTCCTCTCATAGTAAGTATCGTCGAAACGTTTTCCTTGGGCAATGTCTTGCGTAATTCCTTCCTCGTCTCCCTAATGGCGTCTTCTGACACCTGTTTTTTCAGCTTAGCAAGCGTAAAAGACATCATTTGGAATCCAAGCTTCTCGAAGTCGGGTATGATGGTGTATTCTTTTATGTAGCCTTCTTCTTCCAACTTCTTTCTTGTTCTTGTTATCGTAGGTTGAGAAACGCTAAGCGTTTTTGCCAATTCCCTGTCGCTTCTTCGACTGTCCTTCATAAGTTCAGTAATCAGTTTTACCTCGACGTCCTTCACAGCTGATCCTTCCTTTTCGGATCTTTCTTTCGGCTGAAGTAGTCCATTCCCCAATATAACTCTAAACCTTTGAAACCTGAAGTCATGACCACAGGACGTGAGGGCTTTCTCTAACTGATTCAAGGCTTGATGGATGCGAGGTGCAAAAGCTTTAGAAACCGCAGAATATCAGTAGCGTAATTGTGAAATGATGGAGAAGGTCTGGGGAGAACTCAGGAAAATCGAGTCCCAAGCAGAGCATATTAGAAAAGAGGCCGAAGATGAAGCAAAAAAGATAACAGCTCTCGCAGAGCACGAAGCCGAGAAACTCATTGCTGATAGCAAGGCTTACGCTGAGGAAGAGGCGCGTAAGCTCTACGCCAGCGCGATTCAGGAATCCAACCGCAACCATGATGAACTGCTAAAAGCCAATCAGGAATCAACGGAGAAACTAAGAGTTCAAGCGGAAAAGCGCATGAATCAAGCATCTTCAACAGTTGCGAACGCAGTACTCGGAGAAACGGTATATTGACACAGACAACACTCTACTCGCGCGTTCTAGTCAAAATCGGCGCAGAAAGAGGCAAACTACTTAGTGAAGCGAAACTCAAGACGCTAGCAGAGAGCAAAAACCTCGTAGAACTCATAACTCAACTTCGCGATTCAAGCTACCAGGAACAAATGGCGAAGGTATCATCGCCACTGACGAGCCGCAAACTTGAAAGAGCCCTCAATGAAAATCTAATCGAAACCTATTTGAAGATAATCAATAACTCGCCGAAGAAAGCAAGAAAATATCTCGATTCATATCTCCTAAGGTTTGAAATAGAAAACATCAAAGCGCTCATAAAAGCAACTAGCGCCAAGTTAAGCTCCGAGGAAAAGATGACGAAGATCTATCTTTCGGCCGAAAATTATCTCGAGAACCGCAAGATCATCGAAGAAGCCCAAAGAGCTACGTCTATACGGCAAATTGTAGATACCCTGAGTAACACAAAATATGCTCCAGCATTGGACATGGGTCTGCAAACTTATGAAGAAACCGGCTCAACAACATGCTTTGACGTTTTTATCGACAAGATGTTTTTCGAACAACTCTACAATGGGTATGAAAGCCTTCCCAAAAAAGAAAAACCGCATGCACGTTTCTATGCGAGCATGGAAAATGATAGCTTCATATTGCTAACCCTCTTGAGGGGAAAAGCCCTAAACTACGATGCAAATTGGCTACGGCTGGCAGTTCCACATGCCAGTTTTAACCTTTCTACGGAGACAATCGAGACAATCGTGGCAGCAACAGATTTTGAATCAGCGCTGAAAATTGTCCTAGAAAGCCATTACGCTGAGTTCTTTGAAAAAGCTACAAACGCAGAAGAGACAATAGCAAGCGCTGAAAAAGCGTTCCTCAAAGCCATGTTTCAGCAAGCCAGAGCAAGCGTGACTAGAGAAATCTTCAACATCGGATCTGCAATAGCTTTTATGACACAGAAAAAAGTCGAAGCACTAAATCTTGCTTCGTTAAGCCTTGGTGTGGAAGCAGCAATGAAGCCTGAGGACGTTCAGCTCCACTTGCTAGTTTAAGATTGCTTTGCCCCAAGAACAATTTTGGTATATGTGGAGTTTTGTCTTAAAGGATTGAATTCACTGCCAGTCCCCTGATAGAACTTGCTGAACCATTCGTAGAAGTGCAATCTTAACGTGTGAATGAAAACGATTAATCCTTCGAGCGCAATCACAAACAAGTTTCCACCCACGATGATTATCCCGCCTATAGCCGAATCTAAGAGCGAAGTAGAACCCACCAAGCCGGCGATGACATAAGTAACCATGATTAGTGCCCAATGTGCCATAAGCAAGGCGAGGATTCGTGAGTAAGAAAAAGTGTTACTCAGCAAGCGGATTATGAAGTCTCCGCCTTCAAAAAACCGCTGTCCCAGGGAGTTTTGCTCATTTTTTGATTCAGTCGAACGAGGTGAGAATTTGGGAAGTGTCAAAAGTATGGGCTTTGCAAAAACTAGGACAGCGAAAGGTACAAGAACTATGAATATGGGACCATTGAACCAGGCACTAAAATTCAACTGATAAACTGCAATGAGGTAAACTCCGCCAATGTAAAATAATATCTTGGGTAAAGAAGTCAAGACTGCGTCAATAACATTTCTTCTGAGCAGAAAGTTAGCCATTTCCAAAGCCAACCCGCAAGTGATTTGCATCACTCCGACGAAGAGGCAAAAAATAAGGAACGTCACTACGTTGTCAAAAGGACTGAACCATAACGGAGAAAAGAGGTGCATCCCAAAGAACTCGCCGAACAGTAGTCCTGCAAATATGGCAGCGGCCCCGCAGGTAGCAGTAATCCAGCACATATTTTTGATTGCTTGATTTTTTTTGATCAGTTTCCCAAGGGTCAATCCGCCGACCAACAGAATTAAGCCATGCCCGACGTCGGCAAACATTAGTCCGAAAATAATCGGAAAAGTGAATGCAATGACAGGCGTAGGATCCACTTCATCGTAATGAGGCAGACCATAAAGCTTAGTAATCTCTTCGAAAGGCGCGATAAACCTGCTGTGATTAATCTTTGTAGGTGGATCCTCAACTGTTGCTATATCGTTTTCGAGAACCAGGACTTTTCCTTCGAGCATTTTCTGAATTTTCTCTGTGAGCTCGGGGAACTTTTTCTTTGGCACAAACCCTTTGATGGTTGCGAGCCGTTCGGATTGTAGTATCTTTTTTTCGGTCTGCAGTATTGTAATAATGTTTTCTGTTGTCTCTTTCCAAGATGGAAGTTTGCTTTGGTTCTCTTTGCGCAATTTATCTAATGAAGCAAAAAGTGCTTGGCCTTTGCGTTCGTTCTCGTTTAATTGGCTATTTACCTCTTTGACCGCCATAATTGCATCGTGAGGCAAGTCTTTTGGAATTTCGAAGATTTCAGCGTGGTGCGTTTTTAGGATTTTTTCAATATCAGCATTATGTTTGCTTGGTGTGGCCAGGCATACAAAGCAAGCTTCCTTGGTCAAGTAGCATCGATGAATAAGGATTGGAAACCCGATTAATGCCGTTTTGAGTGCGTCAAAGTTTTTTCGTGGCAAGCTAGCGATGGCAATGTGAATGGATTTTAGTTCTTCCATGGCTGTGAGATCTGCTCCTGCGGCATCCATCACCGTCAGCATGAGTTTTGTGTGATTGAGTTGGGTAGTTTTTCCGTGCAAGTCGGCTATAGACGTGTTTATTTCTTCAACTTCTTTTTTCAGCGTCAGAATTTGTTGGCTGGTGTATTCTAGAAGAGCTTGCCAATTTTCAGCTGTTATTTGTGTTTTGGCAGGTTGCTTGTTTCTGAAAATATCAAAAAGGTCGGTTTTTTCTTGGATCAGATTTTTTATTAGTTCGTTGATATCTGCCAGAGACTCTTTAGCCTTCTGAAGGCTCTGGTCGTAGGCTGCAACATTCGATTCTTGAGCTGCCTTTTCTACATGAAATTCTCCGAAGCTGCTTAGCGCTTCTAGTGCTTGTTCGACGTCTGGTTTAGCACAGATTATTGATGTAAAAGTCATCCTTTCTGGTCTTAGCATAGTTTCCTTGCAAAATGTTGATTAACCTAAGGATTTAAAGTTTCATCGGCGACCAAAATGCTCAGTTACGTGATCGGCGATAGCGATATGATCACGGGTTTTAAGCTTGTCGGGATTGCGGGTGTTGAAGTCGCTTCGATCGACGAGGCACGACAAGCTCTAAACGATGCTCTTGCGCGCAGAGATGTGGCAATCATAATTGTTAGTGCGGCATTTTCCACCCAATCATCGATGCGAGAATTGATCGAAAAAACGCGTAGAGAACGCAAAACACCTCTAATCGTAGAGATTCCTGGAAACAGGGGTGTAAATAGCGAAATTCGCATATCTGATATTATTAGTAAAACCGTAGGCATCAAAATCTAAGGGCGAATTGGAATGAGCCACAAGAACGGCCTTTCAGCTATTGCAAACGAAGTTCTAGGCGATGTGCAAAAAGAAGCAGAGGCAATTATTTTAGCAGCCGAAAATGAGGGCAAAGAAACCCTGAAGGCAGCAAAGGAACAAGCTGATCAAAGCTACATCGCTATGATTAGTCAGTCAACTGAAAAAACTGAAGCTGAAAAGCGAAAGATCGCTTCCGTAACCGATATGGAGATGAGAAATCGTCTGTCCCACGCAAAGGAAGATTTGATTGATTTAGCTTTCGAGAAAGCGATATCAAAACTCAAGGATTTCACAAAAACTGAAAGTTATCATGACTACCTACTGAAGCTTATAGAAGAAGGGGCAAGAAAAGTGGGCCAAAAAAACCTTGCTGTACAAGTCAACGCTGTAGATAAGACTTGGTTAACGCAAGGCTTTCTGAACCGCGTATCTAAGAAGCTTAGTTGCGAATTGAAACTATCGAACCAGACAATAAATTGCATCGGCGGCTGTAAAATTCAAACTATAGATGGCAGAATATCTTACGATAGCACTTTAGATAATAGAATGCAAGAACTCAAGCCTACTCTGCGTGTCGAAGTAGCAAAAATTCTATTCCAGATGGAGAAGTAGAAAATATGCCAGCTGAAGGTAACATAATTCGTGTTGCTGGACCAGTTGTTGAAGCTGAAGGCATGGCGCAGGCTGTAATGCACGAACTCGTTGAAGTCGGCAAAGAAGGCTTGGTGGGAGAAATTATTCGTCTGGAAGGTGAGCATGCAACAATCCAAGTCTACCAAAACACAACTGGACTCAAACTCAATGAACCCGTTATTGGTACTGGGAGCCCACTTTCAGTGGAACTGGCTCCAGGATTGGTAGGAAACGTTTTTGACGGTATCCAAAGACCATTAGAAGTGCTAAAAGAACTTACGGGTCATTTTATCATGAAAGTAAGAGGAGTGTCGCCCCTTTCAAGAGATAAGAAGTGGCCTTTTGACCCTAAGGTAACGGTTGGAGCGCGACTTGTAGGTGGCGACGTTATTGGAACGGTTGCAGAAACTGCTTTGGTTGAACATCGCATTCTTGTCCCACCGAACATTCAAGGTAGACTCGCACAAATTGTGCGGAGAGGAAACTACACAATCATGGAGCCAATAGCTACCATAGAAACAAATGGGACGAAAATTGACCTTCCCATGTTACAAAAATGGGCTGTGAGAAAACCTAGACCGAGTAGCCGGAGGCTTTCTCCATCTACTCCTTTGATCACTGGACAGCGGGTTATTGACACATTCTTTCCAATCGCAAAAGGAGGAAGTGCTGCTATCCCTGGCGGTTTTGGTACAGGAAAAACCGTTGCTCAGCAACAGCTCGCTAAGTGGTCAAACGCTGACTTGATAATCTATGTGGGGTGCGGTGAACGTGGCAACGAAATGGTTGATGTGCTATCAAGCTTTCCGAAGTTGATTGATCCCATAACGGGGCATCCATTGATGGAACGTACGATACTGATCGCGAACACGAGCAACATGACGCTCTCTGCTCGTGAAGCAAGCATTTACACTGGAATAACCATAGCTGAATACTATCGAGACATGGGCTACGCAGTGGCTTTGATGGCGGATTCCACGAGTAGATGGGCGGAGGCACTCAGGGAAGTCTCAGGAAGGCTTGAGGAAATGCCTGCTGAAGAAGGATTTCCGAGCTATTTGCCATCGCGTCTCGCAGAATTTTATGAACGTACTGGTGTCGTTGAAGCTTCAGGAACGGAAAAGAGGGTCGGCTCAATTTGTGCTATTGGGGCGGTTTCTCCAGCAGGCGGCGACTTTTCTGAGCCTGTTACGCAGCATACCAAACGTTTTACACGGGTTTTCTGGTCGTTAGATTCTGAATTAGCTGATGCAAGGCATTATCCTGCTATCAACTGGATGCAGAGTTATAGCGGCTACATTATCGAACTTGCAGACTGGTGGCACAAGGAGGTTGACAAAGAATGGACAAACTATAGGGAAGAGGCGATGCGCATATTGCAGACCGAGGATGATTTGAAAAACATCGTTAAACTAGTTGGTTCTGAAGCCTTGCCGGATAAACAGCGCCTGATCTTGGAAACAGCCCGAATAATCCGCATTGCTTTCTTGCAACAGAACGCTTTGGACCCCGTCGACACTTACTGCTCCCCCAAGAAACAGTTTAAGATGCTGAAAGTCATCGTTGATTTTCACAAATTCGCTGAACGCATCGTTAGCAGAGGTGTGCCAATCTTTAAGATTACTCAGTTGCCTCTCATGGAGGAGATCATGCGCATGAAGACCTCGGTGCCCAACGATAAGACCGACGTTTTGGACGACTTGGACACCCAGATGAATCAGCGCCTAGAAGAGTTGGAGGCGAGTTTGAGGTAAGTCGTATGGCAGGCACGGGATTAGAGTACAAGGGCGTGGCCTCGATCTCTGGCCCAATAATTGTAGTGGAGAACGTGCAGGACGTGGGTTATGATGAACTTGTGGCGGTAAAAACGCAGACTGGAGAGGCACGATTAGGCAAAGTGATCGAGGTTACTCGGAAAGCTGCGACTGTCCAAGTTTTCGAAGGCACGACAGATTTGTCGCTTTCTGAAACACGCACAAGTTTTCTTGGAAGATCCTTGGAAGTGCCTGTGTCCTCAGATATGCTTGGTCGAGTAATGAACAGCTTCGGCGAACCCATCGATGGTCATCCGATGTTCTTCACTGAAGAGAGACGCGACGTCAACGGTTTCCCACTGAATCCTAGTGCCCGCGAATATCCAAGGGACTTCATTCAGACAGGGATATCCGCAATAGATGGCTTGACCAGTCTAGTGAGGGGACAGAAGCTTCCAGTTTTTAGTGGGCCAGGTTTACCTCATAATGATCTCGCCGCTCAGATTGTAAGACAAGCACAGATTCGCAGTGGTGGCGAAGAATTCAACATTGTCTTCATTGCTATGGGGCTTGAGCATGATGACGCTGCTTTCTTCCGAAAAAGCTTCGAAGAAACCGGAGCAATAAGAAATGTGGCGATGTTCCTCAACTTGGCCGAAGATCCGCCTGTGGAGCGAATCATCACGCCAAGGGCAGGCTTGACTCTGGCGGAGTATTTGGCGTTTGAACAGGAATCGCACGTGCTTGTGATTTTGACTGACATGACGAATTATTGTGAAGCCTTACGCGAGATAAGCGCTTCAATGGAGGAAGTGCCAAGTAGAAAGGGTTATCCCGGTTACATGTACAGTGACCTTGCAAGTCTGTACGAGCGCGCAGGTAGAATAGCTGGCAAGAATGGTTCGATCACGCAAATGGCCATTCTAACGATGCCGAACGACGATATTACGCATCCTATTCCTGACCTTACTGGCTATATCACTGAGGGGCAGATTGTTCTGTCCCGTGCATTGGAAAAGCAGGGCATTTATCCTCCCATCAATGTTTCGATAAGTCTTTCTAGATTGATGAAGGATGGCATAGGAGAAGGTCGAACGCGAGAAGATCATGCTGACGTTGCGAATCAATTGTATTCAGCTTACGCTCAGTTTAACGGAGTGAAGTCTTTGGCGACGATAATCGGCGAGGAAGGCCTGGGAAGCAGAGATCAAGATTTCTTGCGCTTTGGTCAGCGTTTTGAGCGGGCGGTCATTAATCAAGGGAGAAATGAGAACAGGTCGATCGAGCAGACGCTTTCGATTGCGTGGGATGCGCTAGATGTCTTGCCAGATGAAGAATTGACGAGCATTCATCCCGAATTCATCAAGAAATACTTTCCTAGAATAGTCAGCGAGGTGAAGTGATGAGATGTCTCTTGAGAACGTAAGTCCAACAAGGATTAATCTGATACAAACAAGGAAGACATTGAGCTTGGCAGAGTCCGGACGAGAGGTACTCGAACGCAAACGTGACATTTTGCTCCGTGAGCTGAGGAAGAACGTTTACGAAGCAGAAAGGACTCGTGAGGAGTTGGTTAGAGCTCTCGAGGGGGCTTATCAGAATCTGATGGAAGCTAATTTTGCTAAGGGTTCAGACACTATCGCTAACATTGCTATTGGTGTGAGTCATGAGGCTGATTTTCTTTTGGATTTTAGAAGCATCATGGGGGTAACTGTTCCCTTGGTTGAATTCCAACGTCAATCTGATATGAAGCCTGATTACGGTTTTGCCAATACGAACGCGGAACTTGACAGGGCGTTTGAGCAATTCTACGATTCACTTGAGTTAATTGCTGACTTGTCGAGGGCCGAGGGCGCGGCGTTTCAGATTGCCCACGATGTGCGACGTACTCAGCGCAGAGTTAACGCGCTGAAATACGTCTTAATACCAATGTATCGAAATATCGTCAAGCAAATCGAACTGGTTTTGGAAGAAAAGGAACGTGAAGAGTTTGTCAGAACCAAGCGAATCAAACGCATGATTAAGGAGCATGGATAGTTTTGTCATCGAGTTTTAAGGATATCACAAAGATTCTAATTCCCACCGATGGATCGGATTCTAGCATGCATGCAGCTGAGTACGGGGTAAACCTTGCTAAAATGCTTGGCGCTCAGATAATGGTAGTCTATGTTATAGATTCGGTTGTTCTTGATGAAGCCCGTTCGTTTTTCAAGGTGGGTGAACATGAGGATGTTGAACTGAGGCTGAAGCAAGCTGGTCAACGATACATAAATTATGTTCTCGGTTTAGCGGAGAAAGCCAGTGTTAAGGCTAGTTCCGCAATAGCGAAAGGAAGACCATTCGACGTGATCGTTCATCTGGCTGAAGAGTCAAACGTGGGCTTGATTGTAATCGGTACTCACGGAAGAAGAGGCACCGAGAGAATTCTGCTGGGCAGCGTTGCTGAAAGAGTAATCGAATATTCGCCTTGTCCGGTTCTCGTTTTAAAATAAGAAATCGTGGAGAAGTGAACCAATGTCGAAAAAGAATCAGCTTCAAAAGGACTACGAGGATCTTAATAGAAAAATCTCCCAAGCTGCTGAAGCAGAGATAAAGAAAATCCAAGAGAAAATCGAGTCACTCAGAGAAGAAGCACGCAAGATGGGCGAAACTATTGACCTAACACTTGCCGAAAAAGAAACAAAAGCAACCAAGAAAAAGGATTAATACCTAGAATTATATTGTGCTGTTGGAGCTAGATTGGCTTGAAGAATAAGCTTGCAATTTTGCTTTTGTTTCTTCCGCTTATAATTCTCCCCATTATTGGAGTGGCGGCAGCATTAACATTTTCGACAGACCAAGCAGCTAGCACAACAACCACGACTACTGGGCCATACGATAGAGTCGCGATAGCGCTCTCGGCTGGCGTGGCCGTTGGACTATCTTCATTGGCCGCTGGACTTGCAATTTCCGCGGTGGGCAGCGCCGCCGTCAGTGCTCTGGCCGAGAAACCTGAAACGTTCTTCAGAAGTTTCTTGGTCGTAGCCCTAGCCGAGGCATTGGCCATATATGGCTTAATTATGGGTATCTTGCTTTGGCTGAAACTCTGAAATCCCAGTTTGAAACAGAATAAGTGCTGAAATCTTCTAGGCAAGAATGCGAGCCTTGGACAAAAAGAATTCTCTTTTTGTCCTTCAGGTCGTCTGAAGCTGGATTCCTTTTTTGATGAAAGCGATCACGGCCCTCTTCAATGGTGACAGAAAGAGCGCTACTTGGCGAAATCTGCTCGGTTTTGTGGGACGCTGGAGATTCACAGTTTTTTAGCATTGTTTATATGATTGAACACGGCTGGTCTGTTTTGGGTGATAAAAAGGCATGAAATTGTGGAAGTTTTTCCTTATCGTAATCAGTGTAGCACTGTTACCGTCTGCTTTGGTGGCAGTTGGGCAAGCCCAGCAATTGACCTGCTGGGGTTTGAGACCTCGGATTGAAGATGCTGAAGAGACGGACACAACTGTACGTGATCTGGGTCAACAGGAGGGTTCTTCGCCTCTTGAGTCTTGGAAAGCGACGCTGAAGATTGGTCGTTTCTTGTCTCTTCGTTTTCTCAGCCATTTCATCTGCACAAGATGATTAGAAGGGTAACTTTCGATGGCTCGAGTTGCGAGCTTCTTATCTATTTCTTCAAACCATGGATTACTCAAGCAAGCTTTGAATAGGCTTGAGAGTAAAAATGAGTCCGAAGGAGACGCTAAAGAGCGTAAATCGTAGACGCGCGGCAATCTAAGATGCGAAAACGATTACGTGTGGGGTTCAAAACGAACCTTGGATAAACTCTTGTGAGCTTTGAAGCAATGATGCCAAAAAAAGATGGGGGTGGACTCCTGTCCGCGCTTGAGGCGCGCGCGCCGAAGACTTAGCCTACTATTTGTTTGATTTCCTTTATTATCTTCTTTTCGACGTGCTCAGTCCAAAGCATCTCCGGAACATCGATCGCAAGAAACAGCCATGTCAGTAGTAGTGTTTCTACTGCAGCTACTGCAATGTTTTGAATCCATTTTCCGATGCCGATATGAATGGTAAAATCGTTCGGCTGACCTGCTATTAGAAAGCTGAAGGCTCTGTCAGCCGTTATAATGTCTCTCAGGATGCCTGCCTTCTTGGCCTGAATCACGATTCCAAGAGGAGCACTTTTCGATTGGGTCTTATACCCCTCAGTGTTTAACTGCTGCACTATCTGCTGCGAAAGCGCGTTCAAATCCTTATTCTTGCCCGTAAAATGCAACGTTTTTTCCGAAACCATATTTGCTCACGGACCAAAATTACAGGAATCTACCTTATAAGCAGTGCGACTACCAAGTTTCCCTCAAAACCGGTGGCTTCCCTCAGTCGCCTATTTCATTGAAGCGTAAAACGCGCGCTTTTAGAACAGCCGTGCACAGTAGCATGAACGGTCTTCGTAACGGTGGACTTGACTCGTTCAGCTTTGAGTTACGAGAAAAGAATTAAATGGTTATTCTCGTTCTGATTCACTGCATAGCGCTGGGTTTGAGGCTGTTTTCAGATGATCCGCATTGCAGGTCGCAACAGATACTATTATTTGCTCGTTGCCTGCATCGGAATCGCGGCATCTGCTGCAACTTCTGGACTGTACCTAGTATACACGAGTATTTCGAATCAAGTTCTCGAAATCGTGAAAACTTCACCGTGGTACTACTTTCTGTTTGCTTTTGTCGCCCTCGCAGCGTCATACGCTATAGTTAGAGTCTTTGGCGAGACTAAGAGCACGGGCAGCGGTACCCATTTAGTCCTGGAGAGGTATCACCTGAGCAACGGTGAGATAAGCGTCCGCGACACAATTGCAAAGACTTTCGCATCGATTTTTACGTTGAGCTTCGGTGGCAGCGCGGGCCCAGAAGGCCCGAGTCTGCTTATCGGGGGAGGCATTGCCTCAAATGTTTCCAGACGTGTGGGAGTTCGTATACATGACGTCAGGCGAATATTTATCGCCGGAGCAGCTGCGGGTCTAGCAGCCGTCTTTAGAACGCCGCTAACTGCTATTCTCTTCGCGTTGGAGATTCCTTACAGAAACGATTTAGACATGGAGACTTTCATTGAAGCAATGGTGGCTTCGATACCCGCCTACTTAATTTCAGTAATCATTCTTGGCAGCGAAAGGATATTCGGAAACACGGTGCAGCCACAAATCTCATTGAACGAAATCTTTCTCTCTCTGCTACTAGGTTTGATATGCGGCTTGTATGCCATCTTTTTCACTAAGATATTTAACAATGCAGAACGTGTAAGAGGCCCAATAAGGAAGAGGGCGGGGAATATCGGTATAATCGCGTTGGGCACGGTTCTCTTAGGATTGATTGGTTATTTCTCGATTTATTCGATCGGAGTCGGAACGCAGTTCGTGGCCACAATAATCAGCGGGACAAGCTTCGCGATTGCCGTGGTGCTGGCGATAATTCTGCTCAAGACGTTTGCAACTGTTCTCACGCTTAATTTCGGAGGAAGTGGAGGCCTCTTTTTCCCGACTATCGTAATTGGCGCCGGCATTGGCTTCCTCTTTTCAAGCGTAACTGACATCCAGTTCAAGATCGTGTTTATTGCAGTGGGTATGGCAGCGCTACTTGCTGGAACACACAAGATTCTTTTGACCCCGACTGCTTTCGTTGTCGAAACATTAGGCGGTGTATATGCGATACCTGCTCTTCTTGCAAGCGGGGTCAGCTATCTAGTCTCAGGAGATGCCTCCTTCTATCCCATTCAACCGCGCATGAGACTGAAAGCTGAAGAGTTAGCCTTGGAGAAATTCTATGCAAAAGCCAAGCGCTCGTTTCCGGAACAACTCAACCTAACTGTCGTTGAGAATTTTATGACTACACAGCCAGTTTCAGTGCGTGATGGTGCGACCGTGAGAGAAGCTTTGGAAGCCTTCGAGAAAACACGATTCCGAGTCATGCCAGTAGTGGACGATCATGAAAGAGTCGTCGGTACCGTTACTCTGGAAGATCTTGGAAACATCGGTTCTAAACAAATGGAAGAGCATCTCTCGGAGAGACTTATGCACAAGCCGCTGCTCATAAAAAGGGCCACAAGCTTGGCGCAAGTCGCAGATATGATGATCAGCCGTGAAGAAGATCATGCGTTCGTCGTTGACGAAAACGATCGCATCATAGGCGTTGTTGCAGGTATCGACGTAGTCAGAAAGATAATGGAGCTCCAAATAGTTTAGCCCCAATTGTCGTCGAACAACCCTCATTTCGCGTCTGCAACTTCTCTCTAGGCGCCTATCTTTGCTGCTGGTGTATCTATAGTCTCTATTCGTCGGTAGTGCGCCCTTGTCGATTCACTTGAATTTCAAACTTACGTTTTGGCGCTCTATCTTTGAAATATTATGCCACTGTGGTCTAGTACTTTGTAGAAATAGACTTTGATGAAATCAATGATAACTAACTCGGTCAATATTGCGTATCCCCAGACGAATAGAGCGAGTCCCCAACCCATGGCTGGTAACAAGATGCCATAAACCGTGAGTAGCGTCGCAGTGAGCTGCGTAAGCACGATGGCTAAGAAAAGCTGTTTTGCTGGTCGGATAGACCAAAAGTGTTCTTTTGTTCGCGCCAAAAGTAACGTCAGATGGCCTGCCACAGAAAGTTTCAGATATATAAAGGACATCAGAACTAAGGGGCTCAGTTTGAAAACGTCAAGTCCTATGTAAAGAATTCCAAAGGACGACATCACTCCGAATGCTCCAAGGACTGTTGCGATGCCTAACACGGTGCGCATGTTCCATTTCTCTGGTTTGCTCGAAATCCTAACGTTGTCGTAAGCAATTGTCATGACTGGCAAATCGTTCAAGATTGCTAGTAAGACTATCATTAGTGGCGTGATTGGGTAGAATCTGAAAATAAGGATAGATAAGGTTATGAAAAATATTACTCTGATTGTTTCAGCGATGCGGTAGATCGAATAATTGTTCATACGTTGAAAGATTTTGCGGCTTTCCTTGATTGAATCAATAATTACTGAAAGGCCTGGTTTGGTAAGCACGATATCAGCGGCAGATTTCGCCGCGTCAGTGGCTCCAGAAACTGCGATCCCTGCATCCGCCTTCTTCAAAGCTGGAGCGTCGTTGACTCCATCACCAGTCATACCTACAATGTGATCTTTAGCTTGAAGAGATTCTACGATGCTGTACTTGTGCTCGGGAAACACTTCGGCGAATCCATCAGCTTCTTCAACTATTCGCTGCGCCGTACTGTCTGGTTTGTCTACGAAAGAGGAAGGCAACGCTATATTTGTGCCTAGATTCACCCGGCTTGCAATCTCTTTGGCGATGGCTACGTGGTCTCCTGTAACCATTTTCACGTCGACACCCATAGATTGCGCTGCCTTGATGGTTTCTGCAGAATCCTTACGGGGAGGGTCAAAAAGTGCGATGAGTCCAACAAACTGCCACTTATCTTCCGAAATTGTGCGACCTACGGCGAGGGCACGGTATCCTTTGGATGCAAAAGAGTCGACGTACTTGTCCACTTCTGTGCTGATCGCTTTCTTGTCGTTTGCAAGTGACAAAATTACTTGTGGTGCACCCTTAGAAACTTTGAACCGATTGCCATTCTCATCCAACGTGGCTTCAGTGCGTTTAATCACAGGGTCAAATGGCTTGAAGCTGACGACCTTATACTGAGTGACTCTGTCTGAAATTTCCTTCAGGCTCTTTGCCTTGGCGATTACAGCATTATCTATTGGATCCTGA
>DATHCB010000111.1:0-13043 GCA_035319765.1 Bathyarchaeia archaeon | reverse complement strand
CTTGACGAGAGAACAGGCGCAGCCACAATCGGCGGGGGACCCGTTGAAGCGGTCAAGGCGAAGACAACTGCACACGTGGTAATCGTGCCGGGAGACTTGAGCGGAAAGGAACTTTTCAAGCATGTTCTCAAGAGTTTGGCTGAAAAAGTGTCCAAGGAGTTGCGGGAAGCCATCTTGACATTGTCAGTTGAGTCGGTTAGAGAGTTTATTCCCTACGGAAAGGGCGCTGTTCTAAAAGACTGAATTAAGTACAGAACTCTGCAGCTTCTTTGATGATAAGAAAGTTTTGACGTGGCTTTGGCGTTTCGGTGGTTCACCCTGTTTTCTCCCCCAGTCGATTTGCAAGGCTCTTTACTTAGGAGGTGATCCGGCCGCAGGTTCCCCTACGGCCACCTTGTTACGACTTTTCCCTCCTTACAAAACCTAGATTCGACGCAGCCAACAAAGACCACGCCTCACCCAGAAGTCGCTCGGATGGAACGACGGGCGGTGTGTGCAAGGAGCAGGGACGTATTCACCGCGTGCTAGTGACACGCGATTACTAGGGATTCCATGTTCACGAGGGCGGGTTACAGCCCTCGATCCCAACTGAGGCAGGGTTTGAGGATTACCTTCCCCTTTCGAGGTCGGAACCCATTGTCCCTACCATTGCAGCTCGCGTGTGGCCCGGGAGATTCGGGGCATACTGACCTGCCGTGGCCCACTCCTTCCTCCGCTTTATCAGCGGCAGTCCCCCCAGAGTGCCCATCAGAATTTTTCCTCAGTGGCAACAGGGGACGTGGGTCTCGATCGTTGCCTGACTTAACAGGACACCTCACGGCACGAACTGGCGACGGCCATGCACCTCCTCTCAGCTTGTCTGGCAAGACCCTCAATCTGGCCTTCACTCTGCTGTCGCTCCCGGTAAGGTTTCCGGTGTTGACTCCAATTAAACCGCAAGCTTCACCCCTGGTGGTGCTCCCCCGCCAATTCCTTTAAGTTTCAGCCTTGCGGCCGTACTCCCCAGGCGGTGGACTTAATGGCTTTCCTGCGGCACTAGAGCGGCTCGTAGCCGCCCTAACACCTAGTCCACATCGTTTACAGCTGGGACTACCCGGGTATCTAATCCGGTTCGCTCCCCCAGCTTTCGTCCCTCACCGTCGGGCGCGTTCTAGCCAACAGCCTTCGCCACTGGTGGTCCTCCCGGGATTATAAGATTTCACCCCTACCCCGGAAATACCGTTGGCCTCTCTCGCCCCCTAGCCAAACAGTATTTCCCGCAGTCCAACGATTAGATCGCTGGATTTAACAGGAAACTAATTTAGCCGGCTACGGACGCTTCAGGCCCAATAATCGTCCCTACCACTCGGAGAGCTGGTATTACCGCGGCGGCTGACACCAGACTTGCCCTCTCCTTATTCCTTTGGCTCACTACACCAGAGAAAAGCCATCCTCAGCGGACGGCACTCGGGATAACCCTGTCACGCTTTCGCGTATTGCAGAGGTTGCGCGACTGCTGCGCCCCGTAGGGCCTGGGCCCTTGTCTCAGTGCCCATCTCCGGGCTACCGCTCCCGCGGCCCGTACCGGTTATAGGTTTGGTGAGCCGTTGCCTCGCCAACAGCCTGATCGGTCGCGGCCCCATCCTTTGGCGACGTTGAAAAGCATGGTTCCAACGATTTTTGGGTGAAGAACCATTCCAGGCCTCTTCGCCTATCGAACATTAGCCCCAGTTTCCCGGGGTTGGTTCCGTCCAAAGGGTAGGTTAGCCACGTGTTACTGAGCCGTATGCCACGCCTCCACCATGACTTGGAAGCGTTCGACTCGCATGTCTTAGCCCCATCCCGATAGCAGTAGGGTCCGGCAGGATCAACCGGATTTTTGACTATTACGGAATACAGCCGTTTTCGGCCTACGCTGGAATTGTGGGTAAACGCCAAGCCCATTTCAGACCTAAATTGAGTGTTCAGGTCGTCATACATGTCCCCGTAACTGGAGGTCAAACGTGCTAGCCCATCATCCAAGGGCGCCAATTTGCGCCTTAAATCGTCAGGTTTGACGCCGCCGCCGGAAAGCTACGGGGCGTATACACTAATACGTTAAATGGCGAACGAATAAGCTTCGCCAAAAGATACCAACAGCGGTTTTTCACGATATAAATGTTGCTATGTCGAAAATCACCATTATGAAGGCAAAGTTTTAAGAAGCCATTCTAAATTGAGTCCGTAATGGCGATAGCAGATGAAAAGAGTCTACGTAGATTATGCAGCAACAACGCCAGTGGATCCGCAAGTCTTTGAGGCAATGAAACCCTATTTCACAGAACTTTTTGGAAATGCTTCCTCTATAAATTCGAGTGGGATCACAGCAAGAAAGGCGATTGAGGAGTCTCGCGAGAAGATTGCCCGATTCATGAACGCAGAGCCAGATGAGATAGTTTTCACTGGAAGTGCTACCGAGTCTAACAATTTTGCCTTAAAAGGCTATGCATTTAAACACGGAAAAACCGAGGCGCATATCGCCATTTCTACTATCGAGCATGATTGTACACTAAATTCAGCAAAGTGGTTGAAACAGCAGGGCTTTGATGTTACATTTATCTCCGTTGACAAATATGGCATAACAGACATCGGTGAATTGGAAAGCGCTGTAGATGAAGGCGTTACGCTAGTCTCCGTGATTCACGGCAACAACGAAATTGGCACTATCCAACCGATAACAGAAATCGCGGAACTCTGCCATAAAAACAATGTTATTTTCCATACCGACGCCGCACAAAGTTTCGGCAAAGTGCCGATAGACGTCAAAAAAATAGGCATTGACATGATGACTGTTAATGCACACAAGCTCTACGGACCAAAAGGCGTAGGAGCACTATACATTCGTAAAGGCATTGAGGTAGAGCCCCTCTTGCACGGAGGAGGACACGAGTTTGGCTTAAGATCAAGCACTGAAAACGTTCCAGGCATAGTTGGCTTCGCCAAAGCAGTGGAACTTCGTAAAGAAGAAATGATACCCGAAGGGGAAAGACTCACTAAATTGAGGGACAGACTGATTAAAGGTGCCCTAGAAATTGAGGATTCCCACCTGAATGGGCATCCGAAGCAGAGACTCGCGAACAACGCCAACTTCCGCTTCGCTTACATAGAAGGGGAGGCAATCGTTTTAAGTCTAGATGTGGAAGGGATTGAAGCGTCCTCGGGTTCAGCATGTTCCTCAAAATCTGAACTACCAAGCCACGTATTGCTTGCTATCGGGCTTAAGCCTGAGGAGGCCCGTGGAAGCTTGCGAATTTCCCTTGGAAAATATAACGAGCCTGAAGATATAGATTACATTCTCGAAGTGCTACCAAAAGCCGTGGGCAGGCTGCGCGAAATGTCGCCACTTGTGAAAAAGGTAAACTTATAACCTTTCAGAGCTTCAGCACTCTTTCGTAAAGGTGATGCTAATGAGCTTTAAAGCTGTTCACTTTAGTGAAGTTGCTAATGAAGATGCCGGTGAACCTGGTGTCAAGATAAGATGGCTCATTAAGAGAGAGGAGGGTGCGCCTAACTTTGCTATGCGCTACTTCGAACTCGAACCAGAAGCCAAGTCGCCACACCATTCGCATAGCTGGGAACACGAGGTTTTCATACTTGATGGACAGTGCAATGTCTTCTGCGACGGACAGGAAAAAACTGTGAGAGAAGGATACGTTGTCTACATTCCTCCAAAGTCAGTTCACCACTTTGCAAATATCGGCGAAAGCAGACTGCGCTTTCTATGCTTAGTGCCACACAAAAAGTGAGTTCCAATCTATACTGCTGGGTCGCAAGCATTAATCCTAAAACCCTCCTTCTATACTCCTCGGTGAGAAGGATGAGCGACATATTGCTAAATGCCTGCAAGGAACTAATTGATGACGCAAAAGTTGGCTGTGCAGATTTAGTATTCAAAGAGATCTGTCTGGAAATTCTGGCAAGAGCTCGAAACGTTCTAACCAGCCCAGAATTCGAGATTCTAATCCAATATGTAGATGAACGCATACAAGAAAAAACTCAAATTGGAATCGACGCGCGATTAGAAGCAAAGAGCTTATATTGAAAAGCTGTCATTTCAGGTTCCATTTAGAACCTCGGCTATTGTTTCCATGCCTTCTCATCTTTTCCTGGCTTTGTAGTCATTAATACTCGCGAGTTAGAGTGAACCGCATATCCTATCGAAGGTGCATAGATTCTCCATTTAGAATGCAGTCGCATGATTTTGTTGAACCTTGCATGAAAAGCTCTGTATTACAGTTAGAAACCTAACTGTTTCTTTGCACAACAAGGGAGCAAAAAGTTTTTTAAACCCATACCAGACTTTAGTCACTCCGGGAGGAATGGACAGCCGATGGACATTCTATCCCTCTACCAAAGAACGCCAACCAAAAAAGGCTACGCAACTCCTTTCCCATACTTCTCGTAGTCTTCTTCCTCCCCCTGCTGAACGCAGCAAACGTTGCGTGCAGCACCCCCTTAAGGTTGGTAATCTTGGCATGGGCTGTCCTCCCTCCTCTATTGTTGCTCCGACGTTCGAGAAGTGAAGATCGAAGACAGAGAAAATTCTTGAAATCTTCTCGATCTGGCGCAGCACGATCTGGAAAAGAGAATCGTTCAGCTAATGTACTTTTGGTTAGTTTTTTCGAAGTCTTTTACTATTTCTATGACTCGCCTTGGTGCTTGAATGGCGCCCAAAGGTACACCTTTTAAAAGTACCCATGGTCCCTTGTCAGCTAGTCTAGAGATCAAGCTGTTTTCACCAAATGATTCCTTGGAAATCTCATAAACCATAGGGCGGACATCTTCCTCAGCAATGTATCCCAATGCGTGAAGATACTCGTGGAGTAGCAGAATGAAAATGAAACCGTTAACG
Source organism: Bathyarchaeia archaeon (assembly GCA_035319765.1). GTDB lineage: Archaea > Thermoproteota > Bathyarchaeia > Bathyarchaeales > SOJC01 > DATHCB01. The sequence continues at coordinate 8,173 of DATHCB010000111.1, read as the reverse complement.
AGTTTACGAGAGTTTGTGGCAGCTTCAACAATGTGAACTAACGCCCTATTAAGGACCAGATTGTTTGTGCCCAAGGGATGATAGGCGCCTATATTAAGAGGGAGATCATCGAGGAAAAGCATCATGCTCGCCCTGTGCTGCCTTAGTGAACGCCTAGTCGTTTCTCTAACGATATCCCAGATTTCTCCATAATCTTTTGCTTTTTCGAGAAGAAAACCGTAATCACGTACTTCTCCTTCCGTAGTGGCCATGTTTTTCACTTCCTCGTAAGTAAATGGCAAAAGATAATAATAAATTGCCAAGGTTGTTCTCAAAAAGGAGAGGGAGCTAGAGGCTGAAGAGAAGGAGTTTGAACGCGCAAAACGTTATTTCTTCGGGACTCTCTAACTCCGTGCCCTCCCATGTCAGCTTTTTATTGTTGATAGGTTTAAAAATCTTTTGTTTTTATCTATCGAACTACGTTCATATTTTGATAAGAATCAAACGAAACTCATTATTCACCTATTATTTTTTTCAGACTTTGGATTGCATTTTCTTGATCATAGGTCCATTTGTTTTCCCCAAAGAATCCATAGGACACTGTTTAGCGTTTGTATGAAGAATGCATGGCACAACATGAAAAAAGTGTTGAATTATATTCCTTCGATAAACTAGTTGATCGCACCGATAAGGTTCGAAAAACTACTTTAGGAAGATAGAGGTGGATCGTCAGTTTCACTCACAACTTTGGCGTTGCTTAGGACGGAGGGCTTGCTAGTTGGAGAATTAAAACTCTACACACCTTGTTTCAAATTCGATAACGAAGTTTGACGGTCTCGAGAACTGATAAAGACATGGAGAAATGAAAATCTCGTAATCGGCTGTTAACCCCACTTAAGATTCATTCGATATCATCGTTAATTTTCGGCTTTTCTTCAAAAAAGAAAAGAAAACTTTTGGCTGATAAAAAAAGCGAAAAAAGCGCGTCTTGTCATGCCTTGAACCATTTAAAAATGAAGTATTGGATTTTGGTTTTGTTTGGTATGGCGATGATGAACCTTTTTCTCACAGTGGTTGCGAGTCTTCCAGTTTTTACTATCTCTGTGGCTGTCATTTCGTCTTCTGTTTTCTTTACTGAAACCATAAAAGGTGCATGTTCTATTCCCGGTCCGTGTTTGTAAACGGCAAAGTCAGACCCGAATTTGATGCCAGGAGTGACAGTCAAACCTTGTTCGCGCAGATCGTGATAAACAGCGTATTTCAAGTCAAAATCTTCGTAAAGTTTACGGGCTTTTTTGAGAAGTTCTTTAAATCCGACTTTCGTTTTTTTCTTATCTTCGTTGACCGTGATCATTTTCTTTTCAATGAGGTATAGGCCTTCCATTAAATCGAGGACTAGGGGTACGTTGAACTCGATGGTTTTAGGTTTGGGGATGCCTATCGGCTTCCCATAGAAACCCGTTTTGTAGAGCTCGTTTCCATCTCTGGGGTTCCAAATTATTATGAAGTTTTCGATGAATTCAGCTTCTATTTTTTTCTTCATTTGCTTTTTCCTTTTTAGATGGCAAAAGACAGAATGCGTGCCGCGTCCGCGGCATCCTCTGCTTTGTCCGCCGAGTCTTCTAACAGTTTAGCTATGTCTCGTAGGAGAACTAAAACCGGGATCATGACGTTGGCGTTGATGATTTTTAGCTCAACTTCGCGGTAGGCTTCGTCTACTAGGCGTTCGCCCATTTCCACTTCTCGCGCTTTCTCGAGCGTTTTTTCGGAGCCATAATTGAGTGTTATAGCGGTTTCTCTGAGTTTAAGAACTGTTTCCAAAACAGCTTCAGAGAGTTTTAGCATGTCTTTCTTTATGTCGTTCGGTACCTTCCAGTTTCGTTGTAGGATCTGCAATAGCCAGAATGCGACGCCTTCACTGAAGTCTGCTATTTCGCTCGATAGGTTAGTGAACCTGAGGAAGTCCTCTCGGCTGATTAGGATGGCGCCTATTTCTGCCAGTTCTTGAGAGACGGCTCTTCTCGCGCTGTCTACTTCTTCTTCGCTTTTTCGGATTTCCATGAAGAGTTTCTGAGCAGTTGCCTTGTCGCTTTTTATCAAGCAGTCGAACATTTGTGGGACTTTTCGGCAGATTTCTACGACTTTTCGCAGGTGATCTTGGCTGATGCTAAGTGCTCGTCGTTTTAACCTTTCTTCTGTCTCAACTGGAAGAACCATGCTCCCGCCCTCAAATCGCCTTTAGGATCCGCACCATTATAGTGTCATAAGCGTTAAAAAAGATAACGAAAGAAAGCGGCTAGAATTAATCGTGTTTTTACTATTTCTTTATTGCCTTGCCCATATCTGCGAATTGTTTTCTATGCGCAAAGTATGCATGCAGTAGTGTTCGGAGTTGCTTTGTCTCCAAGCGAACTTGTTCCCAAGAATCCCTGTCCCGAATAGTTACAGTTTCGTCTTTGAGCGTTTCGTAGTCGATTGTAATGCAGAGCGGCGTACCGATCTCATCCATTCTTGCATAACGCCGTCCGATTGAGCCAGAATCATCATACTCGACTGCGAAGCCTTCGGCTGTTAGCCGTTGCACGACTTGTTTTGCTTTTTCAGCTAAGCCATCTCTGTTCATCAATGGGAAAACTCCTATTTGTATTGGTGCAATTTCGCGCGGAAGTCTTAGTAGTGCGCGACCCTCTTTTTGTTGATAGGCATATTCAAGTGCTATGTAAGCCAAACGATCGGAGCCGAAACTTGGTTCTACAACATACGGGATGAAGTGATTGCCTTTCTCCTCAGTTTTTGAATGGACAATTTCCACGTGTTCAGGTAGGATTTTTCGGTTGCCAAGCATGTAGTAGCCTTTTCTTTCAAGGGCAGTTTGCACTTTGTCTGGGCTTATTTTTTCGAGCTGTCTCGCTATTTCTGAGGCGTCTTTCTTGAATGCGGGACCGAGTCTCGTCATGTTCGGCCTGACCGCAATTGTTTCTTTTGTGACGGGTTTCTCATATTCCTTGTATACTCGCATGTCGATGCCACTATGTTGCATGTGTTGTTTCAGGTCGTAATCTGTGCGGTACGCGTTGCCCGAAACTTCTGTCCAGTCCCATCGCTCAAGATAGATTTCTTGGTCGAAGCTTTGCCGTGAATAATGCGCTTTTTCCCATTCCAGTTTTTCTATAAAACGCTGTTTTTCTGGCGGGACCCCGAGTTCTTGAAGAAATAGTTTAGCGATTGCCATGAAAAAGGCTTGCCATTCGGTTTCTACTATGCCCCTTTTTATTGCCTGTTTTACAGTGATCGTGACAGGCTCTTTCTTGCCCTTACGTTTTTGGTCAGCCGTAATTATGCGAAGCGTTTCGTTTTCCATTTGCTTCAACCATGCGCATGGTTCTTCTGGGTCGAAGAAAAACTCCACGTCCATTATGGTGAATTCTCGAAGTCGAATAGGTCCTTGGCGGGGACTGATTTCATTACGTAATGCACGCCCGATCTGCGCTATGCCGAGAGGGAGCCTTTCGCGTGCCTGTTCGTAAAGGCGTTTGAACTCGACGAATATGCCTTGCGCGGCTTCAGGTCTGCCGTAGCCGAGTTCTTCTGAGTATGGACCTATGGTTGTTGCGAACATGGTCAAGAAGTATTTTGGTTCAGCCCAGTTCTTGCCATCGCATTCAGGGCAGCTGGTTTCTTTTTCGCGCAGAGTCTTGGCAAGTTCTTTCAGGCTCAGTTTTTCCGTTTCTGTATCGCTCATTTTTGCCTGTTCTTGCAAAAGATGATCTGCGCGGAACCGTCTTTTGCATTTTACGCATTCCACAAGCGGCTCTTTAAAGTGCGCCAAGTGTCCTGAAGCTTCGAATACTTTGCTGGGTGTGATTATGCTGGATTCTATCTCTATCATATTGAACCGTTCTATGAAGAATTGGCGGAATTTATCTTCGATTTTTCGCTTGAGTATAGTGCCATAAGGGCCGAAAGTGATGAACCCGCTCGCACCGCCATAGATTTCATAAGACGGCCAGAAAAAGCCTCTTCGTTTGGCCAGTTCAGAAACAAGTTCATATTTATCGGCCTGGATTCTTGGTTTCGACAAATGACTCAGCCTCTGAGTTTTGTGATGTTTAGATCTGCACTAAATAATAAAGCAGACGTTACGTACAGCAAAAGCTTTCATCTAGCACAACTGTAGGGCGCGTCCCTCCAGTATGTAGGAGGGACACTTGTCCGCTCCAAGATACAGAGGCACTCGATTAGGTGGACTTTTTTCAATCAAGATAGACTTGAATATCGAGAAGTTTGTGCAAGTCGTGCCAGAGAAGTTGGTGAGTCATTAATCTGATGAATGTGGATAACAACTTCACAGACCTTGGTTCACCCTCGATTGAAAGCACATAGAGGGAAAGGTGCCTCCGCAGGATTTTAAGAGACGTTTTCAATAAAGGGGAAACGCATACTGGAAATAGTTATTTTGTTTTCATAATCGCCTTTAACTTTGCCTTTGATCTGCTTAATGGGACATGCACGTTGTATGATATTGTTTCGTCGTTTACTACAGCGACATACATCACTTTACTCGTAGAGTTTGCTTTTGGCTTTGGCTTGGGCTACTTTGCAGGCAAGTTTGTTAAGGCTTTCATTGGGTTGATTGTGCTTGGATTCATTGGTGCAATGGTAAACTATACGCAATTCATAAACCTAAGCAGCAGTTTAATAAAACAGCTAGGTATCTCTCAGGCCCAATTGATTAACGTGGCTGGTCTGATCTTATTTCTCTTAGGCTTAACAGTCATAGCGCCGATAATGGTAGGCTTGATTCTTGGGTTCCTAGTAGGAGCCTAAACGCTAATCAAGCCTCACGGGATAACCACAATATTCACATTCGATAATTCTGCCTTTCCGCTTGGCAGGCAAAGGTGCGCCGCACTCAGGGCAATGGGTAGGTATCTCCTTGGCTTGACCCGCAACCTTAGGCATGCTAACCAAAAGCTTGTTGGCAACGAAACCTATTTCTCGCGCTAGCGGATCGCTTTCACTAGGAATCTGCATGGCTTTGATGCTAGCCGCAATCTTTTCAGAACTAGTTTGCACGTAACCGTCAATTAAATTGAGCAGAGCCTCAGCCATAACCGGATGTCCAAACCCATATGCTTCTATAGCGAATGCATGGGTCTCGGTAAATTCCCTTGCTTCAAGGGATCTCAGTCCACACTTGAGAAGCAGTCTCACTATCTCCTCTTGCTTGTAGCCGGCTTCGACGAGAGCATTTGAAAGGATTTTTGGATTCTTCGCCGTAACAGCTGCAGCCAAAGCTCGGTCTGGGTCCTTAGACTCCAAGAAACACTTCACTGCAAGAGAAAACTCGGCAGCAGACTCATAATAACGTGCAGCAAAGTTCAAAAAACGTCGCTTCTTATGCTCGTCTCTGTCTTGTGTAGCCCGCTCATAATAGATCTGGGCCGCCTCGAGAAAACGCCCCTTTTTTACGAGTTTTTCTGGATTCCGCAAAATTACTACCTTGGCTTTGGGTTTCCACAGCGGCTGCATAAAAGCAAATCCGATAAGTTTAGAGTTGCACAAACTGGACAAAGCCAACCTGCACTCGGCATGTCAGTCTGAGTGTCTGGGATGCTTTTTCGAATCTCAATGAGCCTCCTCTGCCATGAATAGGGGTCTCGAACTGAGAACTCTAACCGCCCAGAGACGTCCTTGCCAAATGATCCTGTCCTCGCAATAACAACGAGTTTCTTTCGTACCGCGCCTTCGACGAATACATCAGATATGCCCTCAAGCTCCATATCGACTGAAGTGTAACTCCTCTCTTCAAACCTATGAGGCTTGTACTCAAAAATTAGCCGCTTGTTAGTGAGCGATAAATATCCGTGGGTGTTGTAAAACTTCGTGTTCTCTCCAGCGAGCACCTCCTCACCAGGTTTAAGTATAGGCATCTTAAGTCGCCTTATCTTTTCAACTCAATGCCACAATCCGGGCATGCAGGCTTCTTGTTGATGAAGCCTACCTTTGGACAGCAAGCTTTGCAAAACAATTTTTGGCACCGTGGGCATTGCCAAGCAGTGGGCCTCAGCCAAGACCCGACCTCGCGACCACACTTGGCGCAGAAACCTCTGGGCATAGGCTTCACGTATACTACACTTTCACTTAACAGATAAGAAACTTATGTAGTTGACTCTGTAATAGAAATACACAATATGGTTAATAGGGCGCTTTCTCTATGCGCAAACAGGAAAAATACATAATCTGGCCGCAATATTTCGACCAAAATAGGACACGAAGCCAGGGAAGAAAAATCCCAAAGAATCAAGCCCAACCCACACCGAGACTTGAGGAGATACAAAAAGCTGCACAAAGACTAGGTTTGACGGTAGAAATCGTTCCAGAATTGGCCTATCCGTCCACACCACGGCTAAAGACAGGGATAGCGTTGGTGAGCAAAAAAGGTGCCAAGCTGGAGACAATGCGAAAAATTGCAAGAGAACTCGGCGCGCAACGTGCCAAGCAATTGACCTAGCTAAACACTACTCGCTCTCGGCTTCTTTCTGAACTAAAACCGCGTTTATCAGGCCATGCTGTCCGGGCCGAGAAGTAACCTTGGCCAAACCCAAACTTGTTTCTATAATCGTACCTTTCGTAATTACCCCGCGACGATTGTAATCAATGTTAGCAGGATTACGAACGACACGCACGATCTCGGTCTTCTCAGTTCTCCGAGTTGGAAGACTTGTCACGTTGGCATTCTTTTCCTTGACGGCCCTGACCTTAAAATTACCGCCACGTCGCCTAACGATCTTCCGCTTTGGCTCCCCCAATAAAGTCTCCGTCGGAAAAGATCCACGCTCAAAGCGTCGCTTCATACGGTAAGCTCGCTTCTTTCCACCAGAGGGCTTCCTCTTGTGCAAGCTTCCGTGCCAAACAGACAAGACGCATCAAATCCCGAATCTAATGTAACATGCACACTACAAAAAAATAAGATATAAGCTTATCCATTACTTGATAAAGCGGCGGGCCACAGAGAATCGACGTCCAGTTTTCACATAACCCAGCAGATCCCTTTACTCGTATCCGTACCCCCTCGAGCGCTGAACGTCCAAACTTAGGTTGCTCCCTCCCGGGCCTGGCCAGGTTCGCCTGGTAAACATGGAAAACTGTCTCCCTACGGAGACAGCACCACGACCACCAGCCCCGAGGGACGGATATTCACAGTCAGAGACCAGCGGGCTAAATGCTCTTTAGCGTCTCAGTCTCAGCTTTCGGTCCATCATATAGAGGGTTTATGGTCAGAGCTTTTGGCTCGTCAGGGGACCCCTACCCCCCCGCCTGAGACCCGCCGCAAGAACAGAAATATCCACTGCAGTATAAAACTTTACTAATCTTTTTCAGCTGATCTCCAAATTCCAGGCAATCGACGATTCTTATCATGTTTCTGCACAACCTTTATGCGAAACAATTGAACCTCATAATGTGTGCCGATGAAGAAAACCCTAAGCTGAAAAAAGATGACGTGAAAATCCTGGGGTATCTGAGGTAAAAAAAAGATTTGTTTTCGGCGAAAGGAGCCAGTAACGTCATTGACACGCATCAGCTTGTCCTATTTTCCCTCATTGCTCTTTATTGTTTTACTTGTATTTCTCTAAAAAGCTTAGAGGAATGGAGAGACTATTTCACCTATTCTTTTGAGAAAAGCTTGATCCTCATCCGTAAATGGAGAACGAACATGAGAATCTATATCCAATTCGCCGATAATTTCTCCTTTTTTAAAGATTGGCAAAACAATTTCAGACCTCACGTTTGGACTGCATGAAAGGTAGTTGGTCTCCCTCGACACGTCTTGTGCAATAAACGTTTTTCTGAGATCTGCCGCTTGACCGCATATGCCTTTTCCGAACGGTATCCTCACGTGCTCGGTGGGTTGTCCTTCGAAGGGGCCGAGCAGCAGCTCATTCCGTCTTTTTGGGTTTACAACATAGAAACCGACCCAATCATAATAAGAAACATTATTCTTAAGCAGTTTACAGATATCTTTCAGCTTTCCATCTTTGTCTTGCTCACTCTTCACTATTTCGTCTGCCTTCTTTGCAAGCGATCTAAACAAGACGCTCTTTTCCATCCCGCAATCACCTTCTATAGATTCCACGTAGCACTCTAATATGGCACAAGTTGTCACATAAATGTTAGCCGCGCTACTACGACC
>DATHCB010000110.1:0-5476 GCA_035319765.1 Bathyarchaeia archaeon | reverse complement strand
CCATGAGCAGCGACGGGTCCTGAATACATGTAGCCCGCATGTGGAGACACAAACCCTACTAGAGTTTGAAGAGCCTTTTCAGGTACGTGAGGAATCTTCCCCGGACCAAGCCTGTTGGTGAAGCACTCTTCTATCTGGGCTTTAAGCGACCCCGCTGTACCGGCATAAAACTCGCCCGCTCGACTGGGACGCCTAACCTTCAAACCTTAACCTCTTCTCTCCTTATCTCAGGTCAGGTTTCTTCTTCTCTTGTAACTTTCGCCTCAAAATCATCAATGGAGAACTGGACGTCTTTGTCTGGGGCGATTTCTCCTCTCTCTCTCTCGACTTGTCGGGCTAAAAGCCAGAAGATAACTGCCAACGCTCGTCTTCCTTTGTTGTTTGTAGGAATAACAAGGTCAACGTCAGTGAAATCATTGTCCGTGCTGCACAACGCAACGACTGGCACGCCTATGGCCGTAGCTTCCTTCACGGCTTGTAGATCGGCTTTAGGGTCCGAAACCACAACGATGCTTGGTTCAATGCGGTTGGGATAGAGCGGGTTAGAGAGCATGCCTGGAATAAATCGTCCTACAAGAGAAGTTGCCTTCGTGAGTTCACAGAATTTCAGTACCGGCGTGTGTCCGTAAAGCCTTGCAGAGATTACAGCTACCTTCGAAGGTTCGAAGCGCGCGAGAAATTTCGCAACGACACGGATGCGTTCATCAGTTTTCTTGACGTCCAAAACGAACAGTCCGTCTGGTCTAACGCGGTAAATAAAGGGACTCATATCCTTCGTTTTCATTCTGGTGCCTATATGTATTCCCGCAGACAGCAAGGCGTCGCGGGGTAGCAACAATTCTTCTCCGACCGAAATAAGTTCTGTATCAATGTCGTCATTTGCTTCATTCTTCGCATCTTGAGTCTTGTCATTTTCCGCCATTTTTTCTTCTCCTTTTCTCAGATTGGGAGTTTAATCATTTTCGCTCTTTCGCCTATGGTTTCCTCGATACGGATCAGAGCATTAATTTTAGCTATTCTCGAGCCTTCGACGATGCCAGCCTTTATCATTGGGGCTCGAAAAGCCATTGCCAAGTGTGCTATATGAGTGTCGTTTGTGTCGCCGGAACGATGGGAGACAACGCGAACGTAACGGGCGTCTCTAGCCATCATCACCGTGTCCCAAGCGTCCGTTACGGTGCCAACCTGGTTTACTTTGATTATGACGGAGTTCGCTGCGCCTAGCTTGATGCCTTTTTCGAGCCTCTTACGGTTCGTGGTGAACAAGTCATCTCCGCAGATAAGAACTCTATTGCCAACTTCTTTAGTGAGTTTGGCAAAACTCTTAAAATCTTCTTCGTAGAACGGGTCTTCAACGTAGATCAGGTTATATTTGTCAATCAGCCGTGTTACGTATTCATACTGCTCTTCGGGACTCCGACTTTTCTTTTCTCTCATATAGACATAACAGTTTTCCTTGGCATCCCACAACGTGGAAGAAGCCATATCTATGCCGAATCGGCACTCAAAGCCCATTTGTTCGCAGACTTCTTCGCATGCTTGGGATATGATGTCAAAAGCCTCTTCGCTGCTCACGTTTGCAAGCCAGGCGCCTTCATCATCTCTTCCACCAACAAAATCCGTCTTACTCTTAGCAAGCAGTGCTCCTATTCTCTTGTGAAATAGGATATTGGCTCTGGCAGCATCGAGAAACGAAGTCGCTCTAACTGGAAGAATTAAGAACTCTTGAATATCAGGGGTCTTCCCTTTTCCATGCTCTCCTCCGCTGAGGACGACGCCTAGCGGGAACGGCATTTCGCAAGCAAAATAGCCAGCCAAATGCTGAAATAGTGGTTTCTTGAACGAATCAGAGGCGGCCTTAACAACTGCTAAAGAAACAGCATATGCGGTTTCTCCGCCAATGTTACCGAAATTGTCCGTTCCGTCGATTTCATGTAAGAAACCGTCAATGTCCCCTTGTTGACCAGCATTCATTCCTATAAGTTTTGGCGCAATTAGCTTTCTGAATTTCTTGATTGCACCCTCCACGCCGCCTTCTGGATAATAAACGACCTCTGCTTTGCCCTTGCTTGCTCCTGCGGGAGCCGCAGCTCTGCCAGAGCCATTTTCTGTTACTATGTCAACTTCTAGTGTTTCCTCGCCTCGAGCGTTGAAAATTTTTCTTGCCGTTGCCTTCTTAATCACGGCAGACATGGAAACTCCTCGATCAAGGGCCTCTAGGTTCCTTTCTCTTACTTGAGACCTCATAAAATTTCAGAATTTCATCAGCGATTTCTATGTGTGACAGTAACATGCGGCGGCAACAGTAGCGTTTTAGACCCAAATTGTCAAGAACCTTGCCCGCATCCTCACCCGTTTTGACTCTTCTTACAAAGTCTTCCCATTTGTCTCCTATCAGCGTCCCGCAAGTGAAGCAACGTATTGGGATTATTATTCTCTGGTCACTCTCCTTCCTTTAATTATCTGTAGCTCTTCTGATCTCTGGCTCGGGCACCGGGTCCCCCAAATTTTTTGGTTTCCTTTCGTCGAGGGTCACCTGCCAGCATCGTTCGGTCGTAAGCCGTAAAGATGGTCTTGAGATGGGCCTTCTTCGACCATCGCCACAAGCCTCGTGCGAGCGCCATTCTAGCCGCTTCTGCCTGCCCCATGAATCCGCCGCCTGAAAGTTTGATGTTAATGTCAAGTTGCTTCCAGGTCTCATCTCCTGCAAGAAGTAACGGCTCCATAATCTTGTCCCTAACAATTTTGGGCTCAAAGACCTCAAGTGCAGTGTTGTTTATGCGAATCCTTCCTTTTCCAGCCTTTAACGTTGCCCTTGCGGTCGCAGTTTTGCGTTTTCCACTTACAAGTAAGACCTTCGTTGATTGCGACACTTTATTCACCGCCACTGGTCCATCCGATTTCCTTGGCAAACTCGCCCACTGTGAAGTAGGAGCATTTTAGTTTCTCTGCTTTAGCGTGACGGATGGTCTCGAAGTTTTTCTCTTTCATTTCGTCTGGGATGCCTATGTAGACTTTGAGGCGTTTGTACGCATCTCGCCCTTTTGGTTTTCTCCGTGGTAACATGCCTCTGACGGCTCGACGAATGATCTGGTCTGGCCTTCTAGGGTGGTAAGGTCCATGCCCCAGGTGTCCTATCGCCAGGAATTCTCTTTTCTCCCTAACGTGACTCACTCTCTTGCCACTTATTATTGCCTTCTCCGCGTTTACTATCGTTACGCTGTCGCCTTGAAGTAGTCGTTTAGAGACTTCACTACTTAGGCGTCCTAAGACCAGCCCTGTTGCATCCACAATCGCACGTTGTTTTGTCGGAGTCACCATTCCTTTCACCCGATTATCTTTATGCCCGAGCCCTTCGGGTTTTTCTTTATCGATTCGGAGAAGGTCAAGCATTTTCCTTTTGCCTTTCTTATTTTTGCCGTAGCTCTTTCAGAGAAAGCAAAGGCGATAACCGTGACAGGATGGTCAACTGCTCCAGCAGCTAGGACTTTGCCAGGAACAGCTACCGTCTCTCCATTCTTAGTATATCTGTTAATTCTGCTCAGATTGACGGCGATCCTTTTGCGTCTTGTACGGGAAAGGTATTCTGACATTTTCCGCCAGATTCTGGCATTATTTTCCTTGGAGGTTTTTTTCAGTAAGCGAATCGTATCTATAAGTTCCGGGTTTGTTGGATCAGCCTTTTTCATCTTTTTCACCCTTTTCGCCTTTTTCAGCGGCTAGTTCTTCTAGGAAGCTCGTCGCTTTTTCGTCCAATATCTTCCCAGCCTCCTGTATTATACGATCTGGTGGCAAGACCCCTGATGATTCAACGTTGAAAATGAAAGTGTTTTCGTCCCACGTTATCTCAATCGCAACGGGTTCTTTTAGGCAGGCATCCATGCAGTCTTGGCAAAGGGTGCAGTCACGGGCATCTAGAACTTCTATTTTTCCATTCTTAATGCTCAGCACGTTTTTTGAGCAGACCTTGACGCATTCGCCGCATGCGTCGCAGGCTTTAGGGTTGATTTTTATCTGTGGCATATTTTTGTAGGCGCACACGGTTACTGGCTGCCATTTTGCGTGCTCTTTACCTTTCCCCAACTTTGCGTAGGCTTCGAGCTTTATTCTTTGCCCAGGTGCCAGTTTTACCAGTATAACATTTGGGCTGACGGGTACGATCTGTGGGTTTTCAGAAGTCAAGCTGCCTGAGTAGATGGTTTTTGTTGCCTCAGCTGCCTCTGCGTCGAGAGTTAGAGACACCCTGCAGAGTGGGCAGCCGAACTCACTCTTGCATTCACACTCTTCTGGAAGATTATACGCGTTTAGATCGGTCTTGATAGGTAAGAGTCCTAGTCTGTGGGCAAGCATCTCATCTTGAAGCATCGAAGAGTTTTCCAGAATTACCACTTCGTCAATCGCCATACAAGGCACTTCGGAGAGTACTATTCTGCGCAAAGCATTGACGAAAGGAGCATCGACATCTCTAACGATTAAGCGCATGTTAGTATCGGTTTTTTCTATTATTTCAACATTCATCCGGTTATCTGCTCCTAGAGGAGCATCGATATTATACTTAGCCTCTCAATAGGGGAATGGAGCATTATTTCAATTTTTCTATTGGCGAAGTCGATGATAGTAGGCTAAACCCGACGGCCTCTACGCCCACCTGCTCTTCTGGTTCCATCGTGTGGAATAGGCGTGACCTCTTCAATTCGTCCTATACGGAATCCTGCTCTTGCTATGGCTCGGATGGCTGCTTGCGCTCCTGGACCAGGGGTTCTAGCGCCCGAACCTCCTGGCGCACGCACTTTGATGTGAACTGCGGTGATTCCTTTATCTTTCGCGACTGTTGCCGCTGCACCTGCTGCTCTCATGGCTGCGTACGGTGAAGATTCGAGCCTATCGGCTTTTACGAACATTCCACCTGATGTGCGGGCGATCGTTTCTGCGCCTGAAACGTCAGTTATGTGAATAAGCGTGTTATTGTAACTGCTAAAGATGTGAACAACTCCCCATTTTTCAGGGGTTTTCTTGCTCATCGCTCTCCAGCCTCTGTTCGTTCAGCACTTGGGCGCTGTCTCTGTGCTGGTTTTGCCTCAACCGTGACTAGTCGTCTTAGTGGGTGCTCAGGATTAGCCACTACGCTCATAGGTGGGAACGCTATCTTTTCCTCCTCGTCCTTTAAAACGAGGTAGCTGGGAGAAAAGACGCGCCTATTTCCAATAGCGATATGTCCATGGGTAATTAGTTGGCGCGCTTGGTAAATTGACCTCGCCATGCTTTTCCTCAAGATTAGAGTCTGAAGCCTCCTTTCCAGGATGTCTTCGAGCGACAAGTCCAATACGTTGTCAAGGACGGAAGTTTCGGGCAGTATTCCCAAGCGACTGAGTCTTGCCAAAAGTTGTTTTTCTAGGATTTGGCGTTGTTCACTTGACATGCCTAAGAGCGATCTGGCAATTCCTCGATACTTGGAGAGCATTGTTCTGTGACGCCA
>DATHCB010000109.1:0-10083 GCA_035319765.1 Bathyarchaeia archaeon | reverse complement strand
GACCTACTCCTGTCCATAATAACTTCACTTCTTAAGTGACGACCCAAGTGATATTAGAACCTGTTATAGTCCTTGCGGTCTTTCTGGCCGTAATGCTTGTGGCAGGGAACAATCTTTCCGCTTGCGTAGGTCCTGTTGTAGGCGCCAGAATACTGACCAAGCGAGTAGGTGCACTGTTAGGTATAGCTGGCTTCGCCGCTGGTCTACTCGTGCAAGGTTCAGGTATGACTCACGCTGTAGGGGTACTCTTACCTAATGCAACTGTACAGTTAGAAGTCGAAGCATTGCTTGTAGCTATAGCAATTTTCTTGATCGCTTACTTAGTGAGGGTGCCTATGTCCTTGAGTATGTCCCTGGTGGGATTGCTTGCTGGCTTGTCAGTTTCCCACGGTATGGCCGCCGACCTGCCCTTCGTGGCTGAGGTAGCTTCAATGTGGGTTATCGCTCCGGTATCTGCTGCGCTTCTTGCCTTTTACCTCCTTCGAATTATTAATAGACGTAAAATGAAGGATATTTGGCACAGAATCCGTTTCTATAAGGGCCTGCTGATTGTGCTGTCTTTTACGACAGCCTACGTCTCAGGGGCTAACACGTTAAGTCTTATTGTGGCAACTGGAGGCTTCGGTGTGGCTACTGTTATTGTGGCCATAGCTGGAATAATCATAGGCTCCCTTTTTCTAGGTGAAGGCGCCATTCGCAGAATCTCCCAAGAATCATACATGATGCGCTATTCAAACGCGGCCATTACTCTTGGAGCCTCAACTATTCTGGTTGAAGTCGCAGCTGTCCTGCATATTCCTTTGTCCGTGACTCAAACGACTGCATCGGCAGTTTTCGGCACGGGTCTCTCATACAAAGCTAAATTGATGTCATTGAAGCCTTTTCTAATTATAGTTGCAGGCTGGATAATTGCACCGCTACTCAGCTTTGCGATAGGCTGGCTTCTCTAAAGACGATCATAGGCAGATGGTGGTAGAAGCGGAGAGAAGAAGTGGTAAACTCCTGTCTCAAACCTAAATCTAAATCCGATATTAGTTTATATTTGCAATGATCCAAAAGAAGTTCGTATTGAAGAGTTAAGAAAATGCCCGAACGAACAAGCCAAAGGAAAGTTGTGAGCCGAAAGGGGTTAACCCTTCTTGCAATCATAGGAATAATAGGGCTGATCCTTCTTGCTTTTGGAGTATTCTCGATATTTGAGATATCCTTACTACTAGGTCTAATCTCGTTGGCTCTGGGTTTCGTCATATACTTGGCATTCATACTCATAGAGAAAAAGTTCAAACTCCTCTAAAGATTCAGCCATGATGGCGCGCGATACGATACTTAAATACATTCAAGACTTTCCTATTTCTTTCTTGATAAGAATGAATGACCGTGACTATCAGAGCAATTAGTGCTCAGCGCTATGTTGTCGCAACATACGCGAGCTATGGGACTGCCCTATAACTCATTATCTTCTGGTCCTTCTTTGATGCAGCTATAAATTTGCAAAAATCACTCCGTTAATCATGCCACGTCTATGGTCAAGTCCAACCATCGCCGAACTATATCGAAGCTGTCTCGTTCCCACTTTCGTAGCGCAAGTATTACAACAATTGTCACAAGCCAAGCGATGATAGGTATTTTGTATTTCTCGAAGAATGACTGTTAGCGGGACATTCTACACCTCAACCCCTTTAGGCCGAATTTTGACTTACAGCGCTTATAAATCTTAACGATTAGCGCCTAGAAATGTGGGCTTCTTTTTACTATGGAGCGAAGGTTCTTATAGCGGTTGGCTTGCTAATTGTCGTTTCAGTGATTGCTTTTCAAGTGATCTGCATGGACAGTTCTAAAGCGAACATAGGCCCTGGTAGAATTCTTTTGGATACAAACATGGGAAACATCATCATTGAACTATACGATGACATGTCTATAACTTCTGGCAATTTTAGAAACCTCACCAAACGTGGCGTCTATGATGGAACGATTTTCCAGAGTCATTCATAATTTCGTGATTCAAGGTGGTGACGCCGAGGCAAAGGGAATTACAGTTCCAACAATCCCTGACGAGCTTCCCAACAGGCACAGCAACACAAAAGGGTCAGTGGCCATGGCAAAAACCAACCAGCCAAACTCCGCAAACAGTCAATTTTACATCAACTTGGTTGACAACGTGCGTTTGGACAGCAATTATTCTGTCTTTGGAACAGTTGTTGCAGGAATGGACATCGTTGACAGAATCGGCAACGTGGCTACCGACGCCAACGACAAACCCCTGCAAGATGTCTCAATAATCAGGGCAGAACTCATCCATTAAGGATCGGATCTGAGGTCTTCTCCGCTCTGACGCAAGCAATAACTGCACGCAAGACCGGATGAGTATTAGTGGCAATTCGTAGTGTACGTCGCTCCAATAGGTAAGCCGGCGAAGCATCGATCTACAATCGACAGAAAAAAGGCAGCCAGTGGAGCCCTAGACGCTTGAGTGAAGTTTCTTCCGATTGACCCCAAACGTTTTTTGTTTCTCCCAACAATTACGTCATGTGGTTTTCTTATGATGAGCTGGAAAGATGAGCTAAAGTTTGACTCTCTAAGCTACGTAGAAGGTATGAAATCATCCATTGGCGTTCACCTTAGAAGAGAAGTATTCAAGAAGGAATCAGAACCTGATGAAATTCTCAAGAAGAAATTGTACGAACAAACCATCGTGGAGCAATCTGCAGATGGGAGTTGGAATCAGCTGTTTGTTCAGACTGCCAATAGCTTATGGGATCTGTCCCTTCTGGGTTGCAATGGGAAGGACGATAGCGTCAAGAAGGGTTTAGAGTGGCTTCTGTCGATCCAGAGGCAGAGTTACCGAGGTACCCGGGTTTCTTTCTTTCCAGCAACAGAAAAGATGCAGGCTTGATGCGTGCTACCATCTACGGCGAGTTTGGTCCAGGCTGTTCCATCTTTTATCAGACGGCTTACGCGGTCCACCTTTTCCATGCTTTTGGCTTTGACAACATCAGCCAAGTGCAGACAACAGTCAATTCGTACCTTAAGTTCTGGCGACTCAACTGGTGCGGCTCATGGTGCAACCTCAACGTGCTACGAATGCTGATAGAGCATCCGTTGAGTCGAGACTCAGAAAAGGTGAAAGACGGTTTGACATACCTCGCCAAGAGGCAAACCAGAACCGGAACGTGGAAGGCCTATCCTTTCTTCCACACATTTGATGCCTTATCCAGAGCAGAGGACACCGTGGCAAAAGAGCAGCTCAAGAAAGCCTTCCCATCAGTCGTCAAGCGACAGAACAAGGACGGCAGCTGGGGCAGAAAAGAACGCGATACTACAACATTTCTTGTCTTAGACGCTCTAAAGAACGCCACGATCTTCTAGCGCACCAAAAGAAAACGATTGTTAGTGATCTAGCTTCTCATTATTTTTCGACCAACCTTATGCTCTTTGATGGCATTTGATGACGAAGAGTTCTGGCCCATGCTCAAACTAGCGTTGGCGATCATCGAGCTGCCTATCGCATCTCTCGCATCAACCCGACATAATCGGCGAGATATTGCAATCTGTAGACACGTGTCTGTGACAAAGATTGCCTCGGACATAGCTGGTCATTAGGAATCCTCAAGCCTCAGAGCTGGCGTACCCGCTTGAAACGACTTCAAGCTACACGTGCGAGTTGGTGCTTGAGCCCCTCGAATACTGACCGTGCGCTTTCACTATTATGAGAATTGAGGCCCTGACTCGCAACAGGGCTTGAGTTGATGGAATTAAGTTCTATAACAAAAGTTCAGATAAATGGATAAGCCAGTTTGACGATGGGGGTTCGGAGGTTATCATTGTGAAAATAGGAAAACTCGCCATACTTTTAACCGTGCTCATAGCTTCAAGCGTGATTGCGACGGTTGTTGCGACCACTGGTACCACACTGACATGGTCGAAGACTTTCACAGTAACGAGCCCTGAGATCGCGGCTAACATCATGATAGGCAACGTTACAATAATAGGCTATCCAGTGAACGTCTCGGTGGCATTAAGAATTCAATCTCCAAGCACAGGCAACATAACGATTAAAGGCAACTACACTGCAAGCCTATTTTGGCTCAATACGACCACACACGAATCCACCTCTGAATGCTGCTGGAAGCAGGGACAGTGGCAACAAGTCTACGCTTTCCCGTCCGAAACTAATGTGACATTAACGACCAGTTGGCAAACGTTTACCAACACCACTTATACACCGACTCAAGTAGGTCAATACAAGGTCATAGTCACGTTCACCACGAGTTCCGAAGTCCAAACCTTCTCGAGCGAAGACTAAGCCGCAAGACAAATGGGTTACCTCGTAGCCCAGAATCTCCCTCTTTTTATCCATCAGCAACTTGGCACAGCGCATGCATGTCCGTCTGGTCTATTTGTGCATGGGGTTGAAGAGCGCGAGCTAGCTTTCAAGCAAGTTTCTTGTGAGTGAGTGTCGAAAAAGTGATGTATCGTTAGTGGATTTCGTCTTGAAGATCTATTATGAAAGAGTTCGTTCTGAGTTGGTCGATGAAATCGTATCCTTTGATTCTGTCCCTAAGTTTCGTGTACGACGAATAGTCTTTGCGCATTGCGATGATGACGCCGGTGTAGTCCATTCCCATTCCTCTTTCGAACATGAGGATTTCGGATGGGCATTCTTTGCACACATCGCGCGTGTTGATTTCTCTGGCCTTATGAATTTCTTCTCGGGTCAGTTTACTTCTGAGACTGACAACAGCCAAGGATGCAAGTGTGTATCCGAGTTTTTTGGAAATCTGGTATCATGGTGTATTCTTTTATAATCCCTTGTTTTTCTAACCTTGCAATGACCCTTGAAATTTTGCATGTTTCGACACCCCGATCGCATGAGCAAGTTCTCTGTCACTTCTTCGGCTGTTCTTCATGAGTTCAGAAATTACTCTCAACTCGACGTCCTTCAGAATCCCAATCCTCTTGCGCGCGCGTCCGAGTAAAGTGGGTTGGGATATACGAGTGAAAATAAAAAGGGGAGTTTTTGGTTGGTTGATGGCATTCAGGTTCGAGGCGGTGGTGGAGGCTGTTGGGGCGTTGTAGTTGGCGTCATAGAGAAGAATGCTACCGTGACCAGTATCCATGCGACGAATATAAGGATCAGCCCGACAACGACTATTGTCAAGACGGCGCCTATGAGTAAGAGCAACCCTGCGGTTCTGAACGTTCCTTGCCCAGATTTGTCTGCGAGCGAATCGAACGCTTTTCTGAAGTATAATGCCATGAGTATGTAGAAAATGAACGCAACGACCAAAGCTACGATTACACCTGCAGCTAACCCCAGAAAAGCTCCTGCTGCAAAAAGTCCACCGATGAACAACGATACCAAGAGAACTCCAGCGGCTACTATCCCAATTATGCCAAATATCACGGCGTAGAGTGCATTCTGGAACATGCTGTCGTCATTGTAATGTCGTGCGAGGTTTCTCAACCCTACTAGCAACAGAATTATGCCGACCAAGCTCAAGAATGGGACGAAGGAACCGATCACGAGTAATAAAGCGCCGATGCTTGCCATGCTTTTTCCAGATTCGAAAGACACTTTCAAACCTCATAATGAGGTTGAAGATCAACTAAATAAAAGCCTTTGCACCGCCAAGATCGCGCCTTGCGCTTACACGCACCCTCTCTATACGGCACACGCGCATTCTGCGTCTTTAACGTTGGTTACGAACAGACACACGCAACACAGCTGTTTAAGTTTATTTTGTACTTGGTTGGGCAAAGCCTATCCAAATCGAACCAACCAAAAATGGCGATACTGATATCCC
Source organism: Bathyarchaeia archaeon (assembly GCA_035319765.1). GTDB lineage: Archaea > Thermoproteota > Bathyarchaeia > Bathyarchaeales > SOJC01 > DATHCB01. The sequence continues at coordinate 4,279 of DATHCB010000109.1, read as the reverse complement.
TCTTCATTCAGGAACCTAGTCCATAGTAAACCAAAGACGAAACATAACTGAGCATGAAGCGAAGATAAACTGTCTTCCTTATTTCTCAATGCCAGTCTTACAATCGACTTGCTTCACGACCTTTATGTCGGAATTCTTCACCTATGATTGCACATGTTTAAGTCAAGCTAGGCGATATGTAACCTGGATGACCAAGAAGTCTTTCAAAGAAAGAGTAGAGAATATGAAAACAGAAGCTCACGTTCTTTTTCTGGCTTCCAAAGACCCTCAAGTTCCGTGGTATGCAAAACTGTTAATGGTTCTAGGCGTCGGTTATGCCGTTTCTCCTTTAGACCTTATTCCGGATTTTGTTCCCGTCTTAGGACTGCTTGACGATTTGGTCATCGTTCCCGCTGGGGTCTCTTTCGTGGTGAAGATGATTCCGAAGGACGTAATGGAAGAATGCAGGCGAAAAGCTAAAGATGAACCTATTAACACGAGAACGAAATGGGTTGCAGCCCTCATCATCGTTTCTATTTGGGCGATAGCCATTTACTTGCTCATACGATTTGTCTTACCACTTATCTTCTAGCGTCACGTGCGCAAAGAGGGGCATCTGAACCGAAAGTGGACGTCGGAAAGAGTTTTATTTCCCAAATAAGGCGATTGTTTTAGTACAATGGTGAATAATATGGCTTCAAAGTCTCCCCTGGACGAATGGAGGTTTCTTGTTGGCACTTGGAAGGGTAAAACGGAGGGGGCAGTTCGGAGAGAAGGGTGTTATCGAAGGCAAAGCAGTGTTTTCGTGTGAACCGAGTGAATCGTTCATTATGGGCACCGGCGAGAACAGGTGCGAAGGCCGTTTGCTTAACAGAAGCGTTTCGATACTCTTCTATGATGACGGCGAGATGAAGTTCAGACGCAAGACTTTCTTTTCATATGGCTTTGTCAACAACGAAGTGGAATGCGAAAGGACGAAAGACATGATAAGATTCAATATAACAACCGAGCCCCTATCCAAGCAGATTGGTCCAGACATGCAATGGTGTTCCACCATAAGGAAGATTTCTGACACCAAGATCGCGACCAGTCTGGAAATGGCGAAACCCGGACAAGAGTTCAAAAGCTACGGCGAATCAATACTCGAAAAAACTAAATAAAGACGAGAAGTGTGCGCTAGCGTCAAGGTATCAGCAGTAAAGCCCAAGGGCTAGATGCACTCGACGAAGAGATCAATTTAGTAGAAAGATAATTCTTCACTTCAGGTGTGATAACAAGGGACTAGGATCGGGCAAAAATTCAGAAGTTTTTCTGGAAAAAAAAGATAAGTGTTTGTAATGAAGAGTCGAGCATTATGAAAGAGTATATTCAGGTTTTTACGACAACCGAAAAGAAAGAAGACGCCGAAAAGATAGCGCAGACTCTTGTAAAAGAAAGGCTCGCGGGCTGCGTTCAAATAATCGGCACGATATCAAGCGTGTACAGGTGGAAGAATAAAATCGAAAAAGCCGAAGAGTGGCTGTGCCTGATCAAGAGCGAAAAGCGTCTCTACGCCGAGCTTGAACAAACTATCAAGGGAATGCACCAATATGAAACACCTGAAATCACATCATTACCCATCGTAGCCGGAAGTAAAGAGTACCTTCAATGGCTCGAGAAGGAACTCAAGGAATAATCAAAATCGGCACACGCTATAGCGTGCAGCCGCAACATCTAATAGCGCGCTCAAGATACGTATGCTTCATGTGCACTAGGAATTTTGGTCCCTTGAAGAATTGGCCTAAAGAGGACAGAAAGATAGTAATGGACTACTTGAAAGGCAAGAGGTCCAACGCATCTAAGGATAGCATGAGCCAAAAAGAGAAATAACCCGCGTCATAGGTTCTAAAATCACGGCACACTAGCCCCAGACCTTGTAGCCGATGCTTCAAAGAATTTGGCCAGCTTAGGCTTCTAATGATATGCAGGTTTGGTCGCGGCTTTTAGACAAAGCATTGCGCCGGGCTGGTGCGCGCCGTCTGTCCGATAACTTGGCCAATTCCTACCTGGTCCGGAAGACCGAAGATTTTGCGGACCAGGTTGTTCTTGAAAAGCCCTGCAGAGAGCTTATGCCTGGTGTCCTACGATGAGGGCTTTCCAGATTTGTTCTGTTAAGGTTTTCTGAGATAGATGGCGCAGTACGTCCGATGCGACTACGATTCCCGCGACTGTACCTCCTTCGATGACGGGAAGGCGTCTTATTTTGTGTTCGCACATGATTCTGGCGGCTTCTTTCGGTGTGGTGTTGGCGTTGATCGTTATGAGGGGCGATGACATGACTTCCGAGACTGATGTAGTGTCAGGCAGGTTCCTTGCGATGACTCTTGTAACAAGGTCTCTCTCGGTTATGATGCCCGCCGTAACTTTGCCATCCAAAACCAGTAAGCTACCTCGTTCAGACTCCTTCATGAGATTAGCAGCTTCCAAGACAGTGCCTGTCGGGGCTATGTTGACAACAGGCTTCATTATGTCTTTGACTGTCGGCATGTTCTTCGAAATACAGCCGTGAACCCAAATAAGGTTTCCGCCAGCGCATCGCAGTCCTATTGCTCAGGATGGGAGCATACCATGCCTATTATGGGCGCAGATGCCTCCAAACTTCCATCGCTGTTTGCATGATTGATCTTAATACTTCGCTTAGCTCCTCACGAAAATGAGACTGTACAGTGTTAAATATGAGGTTTGATTTTCAGATCGGTTAGTGGAGGATTTAGAACATGAAAATTGCGATCATAGGCAAGGGCCATGTAGGCACCGCTTTGGGCGCTGGTTTAAAACGGTCTGGACACCAAGTTCGCTACGGTCACAGGGACCCCAAAGAACCCGTTCACGATGCGGCAGAATGGAGCGACGTCGTTATCCTCGCTGTACCGCATGATGCAATAAAAGAGACTGTGAGTGAAATCGGCTCGTCTGCTGATGGAAAAGCCGTCGTGGATGTGACTAACGCGTTGATCACGAGTTTTGAGTTAGCCATGGGTTTCAACACGTCTGCCGCGGAAGAACTCCAGAAAATGCTTCCAAAAGCGCACGTCGTGAAAGCGTTCAACACAGTGTTCGCCGAAAATCAAAGCACAGGTCGCTTAGGTAAGGAACGACTATCCGCCTTCATAGCAGGAGATGATCCTAAAGCCAAACTGACCGTGCTTCAACTTGCGCGCGACATCGGGTTTGAACCAATCGATACGGGCTCCCTCAAGTCAGCACGCTACCTTGAGCCTATGGCTATACTCATCATACAACTAGGTTACAACCTCAAAATGGGAACGAAGATAGGCTACAAACTCATAAAAGCGTAAGCCATCCCACATTTTTTTGATGTCACTCCCACTCTAGAATTTCGCGGAATTCGATAGAAGTCGGCAATCATAACTGGTTTGATTTTTCTTGTTTTTATTTGGCACTCTGGCAATCGTCTGTATCAGGGAAAATTGGAGCTGCATTCTGAATGGTTGGGCGCGTGCTTCTCTCGGGCGTTTGTCTTTTGGAGTTCGATTTATGGCGCACGCTCGTGGATAAGTTTTGAGCTGGATAATGCGCAAGATGCTTAGGGCTCTTTCTATGCCGATCTGGCTTTTGGTGTGTGTCCTACGAACCGTGCAAGCGCCTTTAGATTCTGTGTCTGTATCGTTTGTAATGTCTTCTTTCATTGATGCGTGCTGTCCAGACCAGAAGACAACCGATAAACGTCAGAAAAGCTGCGACGGGTACAGCGAGGACCCTAGTCACCACATTCAGCACATTCACCCTTTTTCGCATCCTCTGTTGCCTTTTTAGGTGGCGTATGGAAACTGCATACAGTATCGCATAAAAGACCTTGTAATACGGTGTGATAGCGCGCGTTAATATGCCAGGAATGCGAGCACTAGATGCAAAAATCTGCTGAAGATGAATCCATATGAATTTTGCTTACTTATTCTGATTGATGAATGAGAGAAGGAAACGTCGCAATCGATTTATTGCGCGCGTCCAACAACGCACAAACCTAATGTTTTCTCTACTCTGCTGCAGAGTGGGATGAGTGCCCGCAAGACTGAATGAATATTAGCAACAGTGCACCATGTTGTTCTGATGAGAGAGGTCTGTCTGGTTTGGAAGTCGGTAAAACGCCACTTTTGCGGGTTGATGGGATATTCGCGAAACTCGAGTGCACGAATCCTCTGGGCAGCATCAAGGATCGAATGGCGAAATACATTATCGAAGAAAGCGAGAAACAGGGATTGCTCAGACGAGGCATGACGATAGTAGAAGCCTCCAGTGG
>DATHCB010000108.1:0-4167 GCA_035319765.1 Bathyarchaeia archaeon | reverse complement strand
GGCAATAAGCTTTGTAGGCATTGTTATCGCCATAATTTTAGCTGTGGTAGCTCTTGCAATTGCCAACGCAGTGGCAGGCGCACTCAACATCAAAGCCTTAGATGAGAAGGCGGCTGCGCTGATAGCGGTTGCAATAATGATAGGGCCAGCCATAGCGGCATTCGCAACCAAAAAGTACTGGAAAGAAGAAGAAGCTGGTATAAAGGACCTGGTAATAAGCGTCGTGGGCATTGTTATCGCCATAATTTTAGCTGTGGTAGCTCTTGCAATTGCTAACGCGGTGGCAGGCGCACTCGGCATCGGCGGGACAACCGACGGCATCTATATTGCGAAGGATGCTGCACTGATAGCGGTTGCAATAATAATAGGACCTACAATAGGAGCATTCGCAACCAAAAAGTACTGGAAAGACTGAAATTTCCTTATTTTTTTCTTTTTTTGTTTTACTGTGGCGACCACAGTATTAACAAAATTCGTCAAGACCTTTATCATGTATCAGCGTGCGTGTTGCCCAGAGATATTAAGAACCGTAGCGCTTTTGAAGCCTTGACCTTTATGGATATTTTCGTTGAAGTTGGAATCCCGGTAATACTGGTGATCGTTGCAGTCATCGCTTATCTCGTGTTTCCTAGCGTTAGGTGTCTCCATTACACTTCGAGGTTGACCTGCCCTAAATGCGGAAAACAGTTTGACTACGAATGGGTGCCAAGGGGTTCCTTTAGCGCCGTACGCCTCTGGAATCAACGGTATATGCGCTGCCCAAAATGCCATTGGTGGTCAACCTTTGAGGTATGGAAAACTCGGATCAATGAGAGCAAGAAAGGCCAAACAACAGGTGGCAAAAAAAGCCGAGCCTACCATGTCTAACTAGTGGTTCTGCCGAAGTAAGGTGTCTCTCTACACGTTCTGATTAATCGTCCTTTTCTTCATCCATCTCGTCAGCATATGCGTCGTAGCTATCTTCATTCACAAAGTCGTATCCACAGACATCGCAGTAGTCTTCTTTATCTTCAACCCTGTTCCCACAGACTGGGCATTCCTTTATGCCATCAGCATCCGGCTAGTCGTAAATCTTCTTAACATCGTAGGAGAATATAAGACAAGTTCTTTAGTTATGCAAGTGTAGCTGTGCTGTAGCTGTTTCGCTCAATTTTCTTGATTATCTCGGATACCGATGAGACTGACCTTGCGAATTCGGATTTGGTGTCGGGGTCGAGTTTGAGTTCCAAGATTTTTTCAATCCCGTTCCTTCCGAGGACACATGGAACGCCGATTGTGACGTCGGAGAAACCGTATTCGCCGTGTAGGTACGTGGATACGCTCATGACTCTGTTTCTGCCTTTCAGCACTGCGTCCGCCGTGATAGCTATGACTGCGGCAGGCGCATAGGTTGTGGCTCCCTTGAGCTTTATAACGTCTGAGCCAGAGCTTTTAGTCAAAGTCAGGATCTTATCAATCTGCTGCTTATCGAGCAACTCGGTTATCGGTATGCCCGAGACAGAGGCGTAGCTCATGAGGGGCACCATGGAATCCCCGTGTTCGCCTATCACGAGACCACGAATATCTTCTCTGGAGACGCCGAGTTCCTGCGCGATGTATGACCGAAAACGAAGAGTGTCAAGGATGTTCCCCATCCCGAAAACTCTGTTTCTCTCGAACCCAGACTCCCTGTAGGCTATGTACGTCATCACGTCGACGGGGTTAGACACGATCATGAGTCTGCAGTCTGGACAATACTTCACGACTTCGGTGACTACTGACTTGACTATCTTAGCGTTCTTGTCCGCCAGATCAAACCTGCTTATCCCCGGCTGTCTCCCATGACCAGCTGTGATCATGACCAGCTCCGAATCCTTCATTTTGCTGTAATCATTCGTTCCGATAATCTTCCCGTCGAACTCAATCGCCGGAGCCGCCTGCATCATATCGAGTGCTTCACCTTGGGCAACATTCTCAGCAACGTCAACCAGAACAACATCGCTAGTCCTAAACCCCAGAATACTGAACGCCGCCGCACTTCCAACTTTTCCGGCACCTACGATCGAAATCATGAGTACCGAATAATCCTCGACGATCACATAAAGCCTATGCTTCGCCACGCATCCAGGCGAAGCCTTTAACCCTCAAGGCGAAATGCTATGAACAAGGTGATACAAACGTGAAGGTCGTAGGCATAGTTGGCAGCACGAGAAGAGGAGGAAACACGGAAATCCTCACTCAAATAGCGCTAGACGAAATACACAAAGAGGGGCTAGAAACAGAAATCATCAGTCTCGCAGACAAGAAAATAGAACCCTGTGACGCCTGCAGAAGCTGCTCAGAAACCGGAAAGTGCCACATCAAAGACGACTTTGACTCCGTGTTCACAAAGATGAAAGAAGCCGAGGGCATCATCTTGTCTACGCCTGTTTATTACGGCGCAGCCACTCCACAAATTGTGAGCCTTATCAGCAGATTCTACGCGACCCACGACAAGCCGTTGAAGAACAAGGTGGGTGGACCAATCGTCGTGGCTCGCAGAGCCGGACACAACTTCACGTTTGCGCAGCTTATGTTCTTCTTCATGATCCAAGGCATGATTGTACCCGGCTCATCCTACTGGAACATTGCCTTCGGTCGCCAAAAAGGGGATGTTCTCAAAGACGAAGAAGGAATCGAAACAATCAAAAACTTCGGACGTAACATGGCTTGGCTACTAAGAAAGATCCATTCATAGTCTGCACCTTAAGGAAATTATTAGCGCGCGTAAAAGACGACGATTTATGGAGCTCGTTCTTCTGCATCGTCTCTCGCATACAACCATCTATGAATTGAGCCCACGTCTGAAAATTCGAGGGGGACATTGTCCGGCTTTATGTGTGTTTGGTTGTCGCAGTATTGAAAGGTCATAAATATTAAAAGGTGGAGGCTGTTCTTGTACGTTCTTTGATGTCAGTCAGTCATGAAGTCAGGGGTAACACGCTGAAGGTTTATCTATACTTGCTCAGGCATGGGCCGTCTGAGCTGAGGGATGTTCAGCATGAAGTCGGCTTGTCTTCTGCTTCACTTGCTTCTTACCATCTGGGAAAGCTTTCGGAGGCGGGCTTCGTGAAGCAGGACGAACGTGGGAGATACTTCGCGGTGAAGGAGGCATCGGACCAAGTTCTTGAAGGCTATGCGAAGGTTGGGCCTGCGATCGTGCCTCAGTTGTTCTTTTTCGCGTTGTTATTCACTGTTCTCGTGGCGTTTTTTTCGTTAGAGGCCTTATATTCGTCGGGTTTCACCATATACTTGGTGCTCGTTTGTGCTGCCATGATTCTGGTGTTTTGGTATGAGACGATGAGGCTCTGGCGCAAGCTGGCGGTCTGACATGAACCACGGGATCTTGGACCATGGTTAAATATTGTTGAAAGCAACGTTAAAGAGTGTTGAAAGGATTTTCAAAAATGTAGGTTTTTATTTTTTTGTGCCTTCTACTCTCGGGAGGAAACTAAAAATGAATGGAAAATGGACTTTGAGATACGGTTTGGCCGCTATGCTCGTTGCGGTCGTCGTTATTGCTGCTGTTTTGGTTGCTAATCCTTTGTCTTCTCTTGCTCCTGGCCAGAAATCAGCTTCGAGCTCTTTTCTGGTGATGTTGACTGATCCCCCGATCGTGCCCGCAGGGACTACAATTCTTAACTTGACGTACTCTAATGTTACGCTTCACGTAATCTATCCTGACGGACTTTCTGGCTGGCTTTCTCTTAACTCTGCTGGAACGGTTGATCTGCTCAAGCTACAGAACGTAAGTCAGACAATTGGTTCCGCGTCGATTCCAATTGGTTCAACGGTGGACAAGATCGAGTTCACGATCGTTAGTGTTGACGCCAACGTTAGCGGAACTGTGTACCCTGTGACGGCCTTGTCAAATACGCTGTTGATTTCGATCGCCAACAGTAAAGTCAACGATACGCTTTCGGGCGTGCTAGTGGACTTTAACCCTACGCTGGTGATGATCCAAGCTACAAATGCAACTACCGGGGCCGTGGTGGACTATTTCGTACTGGTCCCAAGTGCGACTGCTACTATTGTCACTAGCCTGAGTCGGGCTCAGGTCAAGGTTGGAACCATCGTTGAGCTAGGGCAGAACGACAGAGAGAAACTGGTGCGCGTGGTTGAATCGTTTTCACAGGACTTGATAATAGC
>DATHCB010000107.1:0-10356 GCA_035319765.1 Bathyarchaeia archaeon | reverse complement strand
GAGCATGAGATCGATTTAGCTCAAGTACAAGGTAGTGGACCTGAAGGAAGAATCACGGAAATTGATGTGCAACGATTTGTCGAAGAAGCAGGGCAACGTGGCCCTCGAGTTAAAGAAGTAATTCCTCTTGCTGGGATGAAGGAGACCACTGCTGAGCGTGTTTCTAGAAGCTTCAAAACTGCCCCTCACAGCACAGTGATCATGGAAGTCAACATGTCAAACGCCGCAAAAATACGGCAGCAGAAGCAAATCTCATACACTGAATTATTGGTCGCATCGGTCGCAAGCGCCTTGAGGAAGCATTCACTTTTGAACTCGACTCTGACAGAAGACGAGAAAATCAAAGTCTACGAAGACATCAACGTGGGCGTTGCAGTAGCCACAGAACAAGGTTTAGTAGTCCCCGTAATACATGACGCCGATCACAAAACACTTGAAGAGATAGCCTCCAAACTTAGGGAACTCGTTGAAAAGGCGAGAACAGGAAAACTTTCCAAAGAAGACGTTACAGGCGGAACTTTCACTATTACTAATCTTGGCATGTACGGAGTCGATACGTTTATGCCCATAATTAATCCGCCGGAAGCCGCCATTCTGGCCGCAGGAAAAATTGTCGACAAACCAATGGCTGAACAAGAGCGAATAGTGATTAAACCCTTAATGGCACTAAGTCTCGCATACGACCACAGAATTGTTGATGGCGCCCCGGCAGCAAAGTTTCTGCAAGAAATTAAGAAGGCCCTAGAGACATTCACTTCTTAATTAACGCTAAGGTTTCTTTCTAAAAGCACGTGTCAGTATCGTGAAAACTACCCAAACGACTAATCCGTAAATGGCCGCGTTGAAAATCGCTTCTATCAAAACGTTGCCGTAGATTGCGCCAGCGACTTTATACGTTTTCACTGAAGCGGGCAAATTCAGCTTGTTATAGATCGCCTGCCCTGGAGGCAGGGAAGTGACGCCTAACGTTACTAGAAAAACGATAACAAAAACGCCAATGAACACCAATGCACCTTTCATTTTATCAACCCCGTTAAGCTTCTTTTAACTATGACAAATATAAGCTTTCGATAGCACGCTAGCGCGCCGTCGGGCTATTCTTCTGTGACTTCTTTTCTGGCTCTTTTCGACGGTTTTCGTTCGGGCTCTTGATTCTCCTCAGCTTCTGTCTTTTCAGTTGCTCTGGTAGTTCCCGAAAGTGTCCAGTTAATTTCTTTGATGAGTCCTACGCCTTTGCCCATAAATACGCTTCCTGCGTAGACTAACACCACGAATAGTAGAAACGTAGGAACTGTGTTGTACAGCGGAAATGCATCAGCCAAGACTCCGGCGGTTGAGTTTGTACCGCTTACCCCGGGTGTTGCGACATAGATAGGGAATGATATAGTGCCCGCCAGTATAAGTATGGACCATATGACGGGAATCAGAATCATTACGACTCCGATTGCCAGCACAATCTGACCTGTGAGTCTGTCAGGTTTCTGAATCTTCATAAAAAATTCTTTCTTTCCAGCGGATAAAAAGGTTATTCCAATGGTTTGAATATGCGGAAAGGCTTAAGTGCGGTCCTTATCATCAAACGATTGAATTTGCATGAAGGCTGCAGTATATTACGGACTAGACGATGTGCGAATTGAAGAGACCTCAAGACCAAGGATCAGTGCCAACGAGGTCCTAGTGGAAATGAAAGCCTGCGGAATCTGCGGCTCTGACTTGATGGAGTGGTACCTTGAAAAACGTGCACCTCTAGTATTGGGCCATGAACCTGCGGGTGTCATCACCGAAGTGGGCAACGAGGCTCAAGGCTTCCATAAAGGAGACAGAATCTTTGCACACCATCACGTAGCATGCCTAACTTGCCATTACTGCCGCCGGGGCGACTATACGATGTGCGAAAAATTCTCCAAAACACACCTAGAACCAGGAGGGTTTGCTGAATATTTCAAAATCCCGTGCGAAAACTTGCAGATTGACACCTTGAAGATTCCCTCGAAGGTTTCATTTGAAGAGGCAACGCTCATCGAGCCAATCGCGTGCGGACTGCGAGCAATAAGAAAATGTGCCATTCAACACGGAGATACTGTGGCTATAATTGGTGCCGGTCCAGCCGGCATGATTAGCACTTCGTTGGCAAGGCTTTCCGGAGCAACTCAGATAATCGTAAGTGACGTCATTGACTATCGTCTTATGACAGCGCGAAAATTTGGCGCCGACGATACTGTGAGTGCCCGAAGTGAAGATCTTGCGGCGAGAGTGAAGGAGTTGACTGAAGGCAGAGGGGCAGATGTCGTGATAGTCACCGCACCAAATGCCAAAGCCTATTCTTCGGCCTTTGATGTCTGCAGAAAAGGGGGAACAATCTGCGTATTCGCGCCGACTTCGCCGGAGCAGACAATCCCAATAAGCCCGCACAGGTTGTTCTCACAAGAGATTAAGATAGTCCCATCATATTCGACTTCTCATTTAGAAACTCGAACGGCACTGGAGTTAATATCTTCTGGCAGGATTGGCGCCGATGCTTTAATCACACATCGCTTTCCGCTAAGCCGTGCTGCAGAAGCTTTTCAAACTGCGACGAAAAGCAAAGAATGCCTAAAAGTAGTGATCCTGAACGAGGAGCACTGAGAAAATGCAGGCTGCGATGATTTATGGAGTCAAAGATCTGCGCGTCGAGGAAGTCGCAAAACCGAAGGTTGCGCATGGGGAAGTTCTTGTTAGGGTCAAAACTGCAACGACCTGCGGTACAGATTTGAAGATCTTTCAGAGAGGCTACGTGGAGGGTGTTATCAAACTCCCGACCGCATTTGGACATGAATGGGCTGGGGAAGTGGTAGAAGTTGGTGACGGTCTTTCATGGCCACAGGTTGGAATGCGCATTCGTGCCGGTAACAGCGCGCCTTGCTTACGCTGCCGGATGTGCCAGAAGGGCAGTTTTAATCTTTGCGAAGATATGATGTGGCTTTGGGGTGCCTATGCGGAATACATCAAAGTTCCAGCACGAATGGTGCTTGTTAACATGCAAGAGATTCCGTCACATGTTACCTTTGAAGAGGCTGCCATCACCGAACCATTGGCTTGTGTTCTAAGGGGCGTCGAAAGAGCAAATGTGAAATTGGGCGATTCCGTGGCGATTATAGGCGCAGGTCCGATTGGGTTGTTGCACTTGTTGACAGTAAGAAAGATGGGCGCTGAAAAAATTATCATGACTGACCTAGTGGATCAGCGATTGCAATTCGCGAGAGAACTGGGCGCTGATAAGACGATAAATGCGCAAAAGGAAGATGCAGTTAATAAGGTTAGAGAATTGACTGATAAATATGGAGTCGATGTAGTAATAGAAGCCATCGGACTTCCGAGCACTTGGGAACAAGCGTTGAAGATGGCTAGAAAGGGTGGTACAATACTAGAGTTCGGAGGATGCCCTCCAAATACAGAAATTAAGATCGGCACTGAACTGCTTCATTATGGCGACGTCACGGTAGTTGGCGCTTTTCACGCAACCCCAGCACACTTCAAAAAAGCGCTGAACCTAATTGCGAGCAGGACAATTAATGTTAAACCATTAATAACGAGAAGGATGACCCTTGATAAAATAAAAGAAGCATTCGAAGTGCTAACGGCATCCAAAAAAGACGTGAAAATAGCTATAACCCCGTAGTTCTCGAAGAAGCTTATCAGAGATCTAGCAAACGATACGAAGACTTCTTATGTCTTGTCGCGTGTTTTGCGAAAATCTTAAACGGAGATCAAGGCAAATTCAGCATCGATGTGAAGACAGATTATAAATACAGATCTTGCATTCATAATCTTATTTTAACCCTCGATCTTAAACGAAAGGTCGCATGTGGATGGTGCAATGAATGAGTGCAAAACGACCTCAACAGGTGTACAAAGTAGATCTCACCAAGATAGAAGGAAATGGAGACTTTTCATGCCCGAGATGTGGTGCCTTAATCTCTCCAGATGATGAATCGGATGAAGTATATACCATAGTTGACACCAAGATGAAGAGTGACAAGCTCGAAGAGCTCGAAATAACGTGCAATAAGTGTGGCAGCAGAATCCACATCGTCGGATTTCTGGAGCATTAGATTTATTCTTTTTTCTTAGTCTTCTTTATAGACGGCTTGACTGTTGAAGTGCTTCCTATTCTTCTCATCGCCAATACAAAAATTGCCCATGTAATCAAGCTGTAAAATAGAGCGTTAATCAACGCACCGAGAATGGATCCATACTCTAACGTTGCTAAATTAACCATTGCCAGCAAATTATCTCCTGGAAACATTGGCGCAGGAATAAGTAGAATTGCCGTTACGAAAAGGAGAAAGAAGATGACGAAGAAGGACGCTCCTTTCACTTTGGTTCCCTCTGCTTGTTTCGTCGCCGACAGTTATCTGAAATATTGACATTTAATAAACTTTATCGTGCGCCTGAACAACACCAATACAACCACCACACTCCCCAACTGTTGGCTTCCAGTATGAAATATCAAGTCCCACAAGGATCGTTTTCTCCTCAACTTCTTATATAACGATAGCGCATTAGAAAGCCATTGATAATCAGTCATTGAGGCAACACGATATGCCAATCGTGACGAGCAAAGAAGGCGAAAGGGAGGGATTGATAGAAGCTGCAAGAATAATGCTACTTTCTGCAAGAACCGCCCCCAAATCGGCAGGAATTGACGACATCTTAACAGCGATGGTACACGGCAAAGAAAAAGAAGAAATTGTCGTCGAAATGGACAAAATCGCCCAACAGAGACAAAACGCAAGCTCAGGCTTCAAAAGGGACGGTCAGAACCTTCGCGACTCTGAAGCAGTTCTACTTATCGGCGTAAAGGGAACAAAAAAGTTCGGCATGAATTGCGGCGGATGTGGTTACCCGACCTGTATGGAATTCGAAAACGCCGTGAAAAAGCTTGGACAGGATTTCGAGGGTCCAAACTGTATATTCAAAATCCTTGATTTGGGAATCGCCTTAGGTTCAGCGGCTAAGATTGCAAGTACGCTTAATGTTGACAATCGAATAGTGTACCGTGTAGGAACTGCTGCAAAACGACTGAACCTCCTGCCAGAAGCAAGCATAATAATGGGGATTCCCATCTCGGCAAAAGGAAAGAGCATCTACTTCGACAGAAAATGACCTTTGAAGCGAAAAATCCGCAAATCGCTATTTCTTTGGCCACTCTATTGCTATGTATAGTATGTTGTTTCCTCTGACCAATACGCTGCCATAGTTTGCTAGTAACTGGTCTTTCATCAGCTCCGTGGCCCCTTCCAGGATTATATTCATGTGCCCGTCGCATTTGACCATGTTACCGCGGTATTCAATTCCGTTTTTCAGTGTTATAGCGATGTTGGAGTTAAGTTGCTTGATCAGAACGTTCAACGGTTTCTTGCTGGGTTCCAAAGCCCTGCTGATCTCGTTCGTATTCATTGGAAATACTCCTAGCCTTACCACTCATTCCATCCGTATAAAAGCTTTACGAGCGACGTTCGGCGTTTTAACCACCACTTTCACGCATGGAATTTCTTGGGTTTTCGGTAGAAGTGCACGCCGTGATGTTCGTCATATTTTTCGTACCCTGCTGCGCCTAGCTTTTTGATCTCGTCTTCTGCTGCTGTCGATGACAAGAAACGCCGTGCCAGAACTAGTTTGAATCTTAACCGGGCTTTGGGTTCCTCCGGTTCCGCCGCTCGCTACGTAGAAAGCCTGACCATTCGTCAACCGCACCGGAAGGTAAAGCACGGCACTGCCTGCAGAAGTTAACTGGTGAAGGATAGCTAGAAGATCCTGGCCCAAGGTGTCGGTTACTTGTCCTGACATGGCCTGGTCCTATCCGCTTGCGACGATCCATAGATCGAACGAGAATTCTGGTATGCCGTGGATTGAAGCGTTAACCGTCAAGCTGAAAGTTATGGGCAGTGATGCGTGCGGCTGGATGGTTTGGGCTTTGTAGTTCCACGTGAGAGTCAGGTAGCTCGAGGCGTTGGCTGGGTTCCAGCTGGCGGTGTACATCGACAATGTTATGGGCACGTTGCTCTCGCTCACGATGTAGGCTGAGTAGTTTGCTGTTTGTCCTGGCTGAAGCATGCCCCAGTTGATAGACGTCACCGGACCAGTGCCGTTGGCATTCGTGAACACGCCGATGCCCACGAGCTTCAGCGTCGCCGTGTTGCTGATCTGCACCGAATACTGCATAACACCGTACGTCGCGAAGCAGCCAACCAGCAAGCCGACGATGAGCGCTAACGCTACAATGCAAACGTTTTTCTTATCCAAAAAAGTCACCTCACTCTAAGTTATCGAAATAGCGGGACCGCGCGCTTCTCAAAGGTCCTGTCTACCTAGAATTTCTCTTTGCGGCACATTATACTACAATGATACTTTCGGCTTCAATGAAACCGACAAATGGAGTAAATGCATTTACTATAGTTCCATTCCCATAAATAATCCCGGTAATGCCCCATGCTACCTTGACAGTCCCCAGAACCAGTACGTTCTTTCCATAATACGGAGGAACTCCGGTGGAACTTGCATTAGCCGGAAAAAGTACGTAGGAGCCGTTCTCTAAAGCATAGACTGAAATTGAGGTGTTTACGGGGATTGGAGTAACCGAAGGAGCGGAATTGTACGAGTCATGGTAATCAACTCCAATGGAGGCTCCGTTGGAACTGAGTAAGTAGTTACTAATCTCATGTAGAAATGCAGGTACATCCCAGACGCCATAACCCATGTTGCCTTCAACCACAACCGTCTTGTTAACCCACGCAGAAAGGTTAGCCGTGATGTCGCCCACGCTAACAAAAGTGGCGTTCAGGAGTTTTTGCAGATTGGTTACGAATTCTTTTAGTTGGGAAAGGTTAGCGTAATCTTGGTCAAGTTGGGACGTTAAGTTCGATTCTTGTCTTTCTAATGAAGAAATCGCACCGTTTTGGTCTGATATTCGAGTGTTCAACGAAGAAATCGTGTTGTTCCTATCGTTTATCAATGGTGCGTAGTATGCGAATGTTCCGACCAAGCTGGCAGCTAGGATGATGCAGATGAGTCCCAGCGCCACAGCAACACTTCTATTCACTATTCTCTTTGTTTTAGTAGACGTAGTCGTCGGGATGTCTTCAACCTTGGTCATTGTTGACATCGCGGCTTCTCCGAAGCTGGAGAGCTTGTACCTGCCGTCATCGATTTTGGTTACCAGTTCTCCGAGGTTTTCCAGGTGATAAGTGAGAAAAGAACCGGATACTCCCAAGGCCTCAAGTAGCTCTGAGAAGCTCATTGGCTTTTTCGATAGCATCCTGAGAATCCTGCGGCGAACAGGATGCTTTAAGGATGCGAAAATCGTTGAATAAGGTTCCTCATCTGAAACGGGCACAAGATATCCCCATTAAGACGATAGCGAAGCTCGAAGAAAACCCTTTTTATCAAGAAAACTTGACTCAGCAAACTTCCAAATCCTTCCAGATAATTAGCAACGGCAACACGTCAAACCGAAGTTAAGTCAAGAAAAGTTGACAAGCTCATAGTCTGGATACACTGCTCGCTTCATCAACTCTACTCTCATTCTGAGATTCGGGATCAAGCCTGAACATTAGTCGCTCCTTGTCCCTTCGTTTCTAGCGCGCGCTGAAATGTACGTCGCCATGTAGTGTCCTTCTGGCGCGTTCATCCACAAGTCGGTACTTCAGACAGGTCCAGACTAGCCAACCGACTGCAAAACGGTGTCTCAGGCAACCCTAAACATTAGCCGCTTTCCATCTTTTCGCTTTCTTAGCCATCCCGTCTGGACCAGCTGATTAAGATAGGAGCTTTCAATCGCTCGGGATTTTCCGGTGCTGCAAGAGACCTCGACAGCACAACATTCACCCTTAGACGCTACAACCAAGTATGAAGTTCTCAAGTGATTGGGAAGGCTGAAGAGTTTAGACTCTGGAATTGAAACAGGTTCAACTCGAGCGGCAAGCTTCTTGTCTATTTCTTCAAGCCTGTGCCGGATCTCTAAGAGTTCCTTGTAGATCGGTTCGTTTCTCATTGGCTGTTCGTTCCGGCTAATGGACGAGCCTTGGCTGTTTGGTCCTGTTAAGCTTCTCTACACTGCCGTATCCTTTGACGCCCCGGAGGGCCATCATGTAATCAGCCAGCAAGGGCGAGACCTTACCGACGCTTAACGTCACTTCGAGGCAGGGATCCTTCAAAGTCTGGTCGATGTAGTATTCGCAGCTGTCAACGCGGTAGCTACCGTTCGATATACCGATATTCGGTAGGTTCAGCGTTATAGTGTCGCCGCCTTGAATGATGTCTGTTCCGTAGTCGAGCACCGTTGTTTTCAGCGTGAAGGACTTTGCCAGGCTTTGATAATAATTCACAAGAGCTTGAGCACGGAAGTTGCATGCAGCATCGGTCAAGAGCTGGTCGTCTGTCTCGCTGTAGTCTCGTTCGCCATAGGTTGCGATGCTCGCGCTCCCTGCACTGGAGCCGCTGTACATGGCGCCGCCGAAGTACATGCCGTCGATGCAGAAAGTGACGCCGCTCGTAGTCATCATTATGATCATTATGGCAATTATGTTGCTCCAGTCAAAGTTGGGGCTGCCGTTCCAGCCGCCTGTTCCAGGAGTCCAACCGTCTGTAGCCGAAGCTGGACCGCCCTGGAGCTGGATCTGGTGAAAGTTGCCATCATTCATAACCTCTTCGAAGTACTGCCCAACAGTGTTGAAGCTTTGATCATAGAAGGCTACGAAGACGCCTGCAGCAACAGTCGTGCAGATGTTCAGGTTTATGAAGGGAAAAGTGAACATACTAATAGGGTTCGCTTTGCCCCAATAGAATATCACTCCTGTACCCGGAGCGCCGCCTGGACCTGAAACTTGAACGCTGTAGTTCCCAGTAAATACGATTGATGAATTCGCGGTTATGGTTGGACTGCTATAGATGGGTCCCCAGCCTTGCGATTGAGCTCCGGAGCTATTGGCAAAGACTATGACTGCTGCTGGGCTCATGTAAGTGTTCTGAAGCGCGGATCCACAGACGATGTACGTGCTCTGAACAGACGCGACAGAGTTCTCTTCGAAGTTGGGATAGTTGTAGATGAAGATCTTCTGGCCACCGCTGAAGTTGGTTGGAGCGCTTACGTAGAGGTTGTTCTGGCCTGCGTTGCTCTGAGCGTTAACCGTGCTGCCGATATAAGGCGTTGATTCATTGGTTCCAAAGTTCATGCTTGCCACGTTGGGCTTTGAAGCTACGCCGAAGACGCTGATCATGTTCAATACTTGAGAGATATCTTCGTTGTACTCGCTGTGCTCAAACACGCCGTTAAGATTAATGCTGTTGGGCATGGCGCCGATCGGAAAGAAGCTGAACAGGCCGTCTTGCTCTACCCGGTACTCGTAGCCGATCACGCCGTTCAAGTCGCAGCAGCTCGCGAGGTAATTGAGAATGTCAGTTATCGAAGAGTTCGCGTACTTCAACAAATCAAACGTGTCGCTCGTACTCTGGATCAAGTCTACACCGTTACGGACATGACCCAGGCTTGTCCAGTCATTGATTAGTTCTTCAACGATCGCTTCACCCTTCATATTCTCAAAAGAGGCGCTGACCAGTTTCCGGCTAAGCTGCTCCCCCCAACAGAGGCCATCAACGATCAAGTAATCCTCTTCTGCGCCGCTGTCACTCTCGTAGCCGGCTAAGGTTTGGCACTGAGTCTTAGTTACAATGCCCGTAAGGAGCAGCGGACAATTGGCGCCCCTACCCATGCTAATGTGTCCGTTCAAGCCGCACGTTATCGGATAGGTGCCGCCTTGCGGTCCATACTTATTGCCGTAATTTAAGAGTTTGACTTCGAAACTGCTGACTTCCTTAGTACAGCCCAAATAGACATGGGCAGAGACAACGTCACTCTGCGGCAGCGCCACCGCCCCAAACGCCAAGCTTATGCAGGGAAGAGCTACACTCATTTTACTTTATTCCTCTCCTTAGAAGTGCCTGAGCTCCCGCTCGCTGGATGTTATTCGTCGTTGCGGCGTCGCTGCTGCTGCAGAATTGAAGCTCTTAACGCTAGAAGTCGCTTGGTTCATGTTACTCGCGAAGCTCATCATAGCAACGCTAGCAGCGATAACAAGCGCGATCCCGACCCCGGTTAAAATTAGAAAAGTTCCGTAACTAATGTTGAGTGCGTCGCAGACTGAAGTCGCAAAGCTCGTGGCTGCGCTCCACACGTTTTGAGCGATTGTGGATAAGCTGAGCGCTGAAGTGCTCGCAGTCTGCTCAGTCGTCTCGGCCATAACTGCTGTGCCTAGGGCTGTCTGGGCTGCGGCGCCTTCTGTGACTGCGGTGTCGTTAGCGGTCTGCGCGGTTGTGTCG
>DATHCB010000106.1:0-2540 GCA_035319765.1 Bathyarchaeia archaeon | reverse complement strand
CATTGGAGCAGATCGGAAATGAAAACGTGCTCATCGGCGTCCATCGGTATGAGGATACAGCCAAGGGAGAAGCTATGGGAGTCAAGAACTATTTTGCGAAGATAATAGTTCAAAAGGACACTTTAAAAATCTTGGGCGCGCACATCATAGGTCCACAAGCATCCGTGCTCATACAAGAGGTAGTAAACCTCATGTACACGCATGAGCAAACGGCTGAGCCTATCCTTCGCGGAATGCATATCCATCCTGCTTTGAGCGAGGTTGTGGGAAAGGCATTCGATTCTCTTATGACTCTAGAGCAGTATCATCATCTGATGGAACATCACTTTAAGCTTCTCTAAGAACCGCCGCCCCAAAGAAGGCAATGATGAAAAATCACCTAGTCTAGCATAGGAATGATTCTCATATGAAAATTGATAAGATTGAAGAACTCTCTCTCTTGCCGGGAGGTGATAATAACGGAACGAAGAATGAATCCATGGCAGGTTTTCATGGAAGAAAGGCCTGAAGTTGTGAAGGCTTATCAGGAGTTAATGAAGCAAGCTAACAGGAACGATGTTCTCGACAAGAAGACGATGACGCTAATCTATGTTGGCATCTACTCAACGATAAGAGAAGAGGGAGCGCTTCGACACTTCGTCAGTGAAGCATTCAAAGCTGGAGCGACGAAAGAAGAAGTAGAAGCAGCCGCTCTACTGTCGTTCGGCATCGGTGTTTCTTCCGCGGAACTGAGTCTGCCAATAATCCTTCAGTGCGTGAAGAGAAGCGAAGACTAGCACGTTCAAAAAAATACTAGGTGAGAGGGGGACCCCCCGACCATCTCCGTCTCTACGCATACGGGTTGACGATTCGCTTATTTTTCCATTGTTTAATGAACGTTAAACTCAGCCGAAAAACTAAACCTCTTCGTCGTACTATCATTGAACTCTACCAGTGATCGAAGTGACGATAGCAGATGATTAGAAGAATAAGAAGAACCCCTTTTGAAAATTTGTCTTTTACGAGAAATTGTACGTTTGGACCTTTAAACAAGCCCGTTGCAACCGTGGAGCCTGGTGAGACATTCGAGGTAGAAACGTGGGATGCCTCCGGCAATATGGTGAAGTCTAGTCAAGCTGGGAAGAATGCGAGCTTAGGAGACGCCCGAATTTATGAAAATCCTGTCACTGGTCCTGTTTACGTTGAAGGCGCCCAACTTGGGGATGCTCTTAAGGTTGAGATAATCGACATAAGGCTTCCAGATCTTGGTTGGACCTCTATCAGATCTATAGGAGGTGGCCTCAGGGGTTGGCTTGAACCGTTTTCCCCACTTACAAAATTTTCGAAGATCAGCGACGGAAAGATTACCTATCGGTTAAATGATGGTAGAAGAATTGAAATCTCGACTAGACCTTTCGTTGGGACGATTGGAGTTTCGCCTGCGTTCGAGGCTATCGCCACAGTCACTCCTGGAAAGCATGGGGGAAACATGGATGCTCCTGACGCCTGCGTTGGTAATACGCTGTACCTTCCGGTGGCGGTCGACGGAGCGCTTCTGGGGTTGGGCGATGTTCATGCGGTTCAAGGAGACGGCGAGATATGTGGAACTGCAATGGAAGTCTATTCAACAGTTACGCTGAAGCTAGAGTTGGAAAAGGACAGGAAACTCGTCTGGCCACGAATAGAATCAAAAGACGAAATCATGACAGTTTGCAGCACGAAGCCCCTAGAGGACGCGACTAGACTAGCTCTCGCCGAACTGGTCAAGTGGTTGGAGACGGACTACGATTTTGAACCCGGTGACGCCTACGCTTTTCTAAGCCTTGCTGCAAAAGTCAGGATCGCCCAAATCGTTAATCCCCTGTTCACCGTCGTAGCGAAACTGCCAAAAAAAATGTTACCAAAAAGCAAGGTATCCAAATGATAGTCCCAAGTGCGCTGAGATTCCCAGAATAAGGCACGGTTCTGCCGCTCGACGAGTTGATCAACTAAAGCCTATTTGCTGGCTCAACATTTGAGGAAAAGCCCACATGCTTCCAAGGCTGGCATCATTAACCTAATTGATCGTGCACTCTAGATCAATTCTTTGTCACGTTTACTTTTCTCATACCTAATACAAATATTATCAGAGCAACGATCAATAGCACAAAACCTAACCAGTATAAGGCTAAGCCAACGCCCGAGTTTGAATGAGCGTGCACTATTAATGATCCAACCAGCACTAAGACTATTCCTAACACATCCACAATAATCGCAGCCATTTGATCGTTACTTATGACGAATTGCTTCTGGCTCATCTCGAAATCTCCGACAGCCATTTCATTTCTTTTTATATATAAGCTTATTAGCAGTAGCGCTCGCTGTCCAAGTCGCCTCAACACCGTAAAGCCTCAAGCGATCTACACCTGCTACCTCAATCAGCTCGTACCAATGAGATGGCTCAGAAAGCGCGCGCTACCTCTAGAACTAGCAGAAAAACCCTATTTCCTCTGCTGGAAAGTTGCGCAATCTGGATGTCTATCGTGGACCATGACGCTGACTTTTCTGGCCTTGCATTCGAG
>DATHCB010000105.1:0-6872 GCA_035319765.1 Bathyarchaeia archaeon | reverse complement strand
CTAGATGTGGAATTTAGCCAACTTTTCAAGGTTAAGGCGGATTTTGACACGACTATGGATCGTGACGAGAAGAACTCGCATCAGTATGCCGCCTTCGTCTGCACGCTGTGCCAAAAGGAGAATTTGAAACACGTTGACAGCTCAGGCTTGGCCAAATTAATAGAATACAGCTCAAGACTGGCTGAAGACCAGCAGAAACTCTCGACCAGATTTGCAGATGTCGCCGACATCATCCGCGAAGCAAACTTCTACACGTCAGAAGAAAATTCCGAGTTCATAACCGGAGCTCACGTGAAAAAAGCCATAGAGGAAAAAGTTTACCGCTCAAAACTCATCCAAGACAAGATTGAGGAAATGATCACGAGAGGAGTTCTGCTCATCGACACTGAAGCGGAAAATGTTGGACAAGTGAACGGTCTCTCAGTAATCGACCTCGGCGACTTCGCCTTTGGAAGTCCTTCAAGAGTAACGGCCAGCGTAGGTCTCGGCCGAGAAGGAGTGATCGACATAGAAAGAGAGGCCAGAACTGGAGGGCCAATACACACAAAAGGTGTACTGATCTTAAGCGGTTACCTCAACGAGAAGTATGCCCAAGACAAGCCGCTCAATCTCTCGGCCAGACTTGTCTTTGAACAAAACTACCAAGGAGTCGAAGGTGACAGCGCCTCGAGCACAGAACTTTATAGCATTCTGTCCGCGCTTTCCGAGATTCCCATAAAGCAGAGCCTTGCAGTAACAGGCTCTGTAAACCAAAAAGGCGAGGTCCAGGCCATCGGAGGGGTGAACGAAAAAATAGAAGGCTTTTTCGAGGTTTGCAAGGCTAAGGGTTTCACAGGTAACCAGGGAGTGATGATTCCCGAAAGTAACGTGCAGAACCTTATGTTAAAGGAAGAGATCCTAGAGGCTGTCAAACAGAAAAGATTTCACATATACGCCGTCAAAACAATCGATGAGGGAATAGAAATCCTAACAGGCATTAAGGCCGGGGAAAGAGGAAAAGACGGAACCTTTGATAAAGGAACCATAAATTATACTGTAGATAAACGTCTCAGAGAAATGGCCGAAAAACTAAAGGAATTCCCAGCGTTCACGATAGAAGAGGGAAGAAAACACCAAGACTGATCCCACAAAAGACCTTATGCTCTAGCGGCTTTCTTCAATAGTCATGTAACTTTTGAAGCCGGTCTTGTCAATTGCCTTTCCAATAGCAACCAAGCCAACCAGTTGCGGATCATAATCTATGAAGACCTTGTTAAGCATGATGGCAGTTCCAACATCTTCTACTCCATTCATTTTCTTAACCTGCTTTTCAATAGCCTTGGCACATAGGGTGAAGCTTATATCTTTCACGGCGACGACCAGGCGAGCCTTCTCGGACTTCTTGATCTCTTCTCCCTCAATTCTCGCTGGTTCACGTTTGGTTTCAGATGCTTTGTAGCTCAAAGTCTCACTGTTATGAAACTCCAGAAATTGGTTTAAACCTTTCAAGCAGAAGTGAATTGGTCACTACAGTCACAGAGCTGAAGGCCATCGCCCCTGCGGCAAGGAACGGCAAAACATTGTACACCTGCGCACCAAAGAACGGCACAAGTGCTCCTGCCGCGATTGGAATAAGAGCGGCATTATACGCGAAGGCCCAGAACAAATTCTGCCTTATTTTTCTAACCGTGCTTTTACTCAATCTTATAGCTGTGACGACATCTCGGAGGTCTTCTTTGACGAGCACTATTCCCCCCGTTTCCTTCGCCACATCTGTCCCACTCCCTATGGCTATACCAACATTTGCCTTGGCCAAAGCAGGGGCGTCATTTATTCCATCTCCAACCATGGCCACTACTCTTCCCTCCTTTTGCAGCATCTCAATCACAGCCTCCTTCTGTTGAGGCAAAACGTCAGCAAGGACTCGTTTTATGTCAAGTCTTCTTGCGATTGACCTAGCAGTGCGTTCATTGTCGCCCGTGAGCATTATTACGTCAATGCCCATCTTCTTCAGCTGCTCCACAGCCTCTTTTGCGTGCTCTTTAAGAGTGTCTGCTGCTGCGATAATTCCTCCAAGCTTGCCCTCGACGGTCAGCAGCATCACCGTCTTACCGTCATTCTCGAGATCGCTCACTTTTTTCTCGATTTGCGAAAGGTCTATCGACATTTCAGCCATAAATTTCCTGTTACCCAGCACAATCTTCTTACCTTGCACAGTTGCTGTTACGCCTTTACCCGGAACTGCTTCAAATTCAATAGGCTCGGATGTGATTAGAGATCTTGAAGAAGCCTCCTTCTGGATCGCTTCGGCTAACGGATGCTCTGAGCCTTTTTCCACTGAGGCGGCAAGCAGTACGACTGTGTCGGCGCTATCCTTGCCTAATGGTATCACGTCTGTAACGGAAGGGGTCCCGACCGTTAGTGTGCCTGTCTTGTCGAATACCACTGCGGTCACTTTTTGGGTGACTTCGAGGTAGTCGCCTCCTTTGATTAATACGCCGTTTTCAGCTCCTTTGCTCGTGCCAACCAAAAGGGCCGCTGGAGTTGCGAGCCCTAACGCACATGGACAGGCTATCACAGTTACCGAAACGAACGCCAGTAGAGAGAATTGCAGTCCTATATGCCCAATGAAGTACCAAGACAGTCCTGATCCTAAGGCAATAATTGTTACCGAGGGGACAAAGTACGATGCAATAGTGTCCGCAAGCTTTTGTATCGGTGCTCTTCCGATCTGAGCTTCTTCGACGAGTTTGACTATCTGTGAGAGTGCAGTATCTTGCCCTACTTTTGTGGCTTTGGCTCTCAATAGACCAGTCTTATTGATGGTTCCTCCAATGATCTCATCGCCTGGCTTCTTCTCAGTTGGAAGGCTTTCACCTGTGATCATAGACTGATCAAGCGATGAGTGCCCATCCACAACAATGCCGTCTACGGGCACTCCTTCTCCAGGTCGAACTATAAAGACGTCACCAACCTCAATCTGCTCGACTGGAACTTCTATTTCCTTTCCATCTTTGAACACGTGGGAAAGTTTAGGTTGGAGATCAATGAGTCGTCTCACTGCTTCAGATGCTCTGCCCTTGCTCAAGTGTTCGAGGTATCTACCTGTAAGAATCAACGTGACTATTGCAGCCGCCGTATCGAAGAAGACACTGTTGAAATGGACGGAGGACGGAAAGAAAGTCACGGCTGCGCTGTAAACCCAAGCTGCACTTGTGCCTAGTGCTATGAGAGAATCCATATTGCCCATGCGATTTCGTATGGCGTCATACGTTCCATGGTAGAATCGCCAGCCAAAATAGAATTGAATTGGTGTGTCGAGTATTAAGAGCACGTAATTATTGATAGGCCTCGGTAAGAAGCTTGCATAAGTCAGGACGATTATGGGAATTGTAAGAATCGCTCCCACGACGACTGAGATCTTAAGCTTTCTTATCTCCACTTCAGGAGCTAGGAATTCCTTCATGCAAGCATGGCTGCAGAAAAAGTAGGTCGTTTTTCTGACGGTCGCCTTGAATTCGGCCGTCTTTTCGTCAACGTACATTCCACATATCGGGTCTTTGGCCAACGATTCGCATCTTCCATGATCTTTTATAGATTCCACTGATTCAACGATAAAAACACATTGACTCTTGAAGTCAGGCGTTCCTATGCGTTAATTAATTATGTCCCTTTTCTGTTCAGATCAGTGTTCGTTCGTTTGCTTGGCTATTTCACTTTGTGGAGTCGATATCTTTCCATGTACAAATCCACTTTTCCGGTAGCATCGACAACAAACTCTGCCGCCAATCGAGCGCCAGCCATAGGCACGTAAAATTTGAGGTTTTCGAGTTTGTCGCTTTCAGGAATCAGCGCAGCGCTGTACTCGGCGAGTTTGTCCTTGACTTCTATAAACAGCAATCCACCTTTTCTAGCGATCGAAATCTTTGCGATTCCTTTATAGCTTGTATACTCGCCGACGAGCATAGTCATTTTCTTTTCAATTTCAAAAACTGGAATCTCCTTTAACGGATCCTTACCCATAAGGGAGGCCAAAATCACCGGGGGAATTAGTGACAGTAACTCCGCGCCGCCTACGTTACATGCGTACGCAACCCCTATATTCAAATCTGGCAAAAACGAGAGGCTCGCGCTCGATACTCCAGTAGAACCGCTATGACCAATGAGCATGTGTCCAAAGAATCCATCCTCCATGTGCCATCCATAACCGTACCACATTCTGCCAAAAACGGTGGGAAAATTCGTCTCAACATACGGCTTGTGCATCTCTTGCATCAGCCCTGAATCGAGAAGCTTGACGTCGCCAAAAACTCCATGGTTCATGTTTGCGATCAGATAATTTGCCAACTCCATGACTGGACTCATTAATCCTCCGTCTGCATAGGATAACCTGCTAATCGGGTGTACAGCAGGCGTTGGCACGAGATTTCCGTCCTTCTTTTCAATAAAATATGGCGTCATGACATCCGAGTCTTTCTCAAACTCTTCTCTCAAGAACGTGGATCTGTTCATCTTCAGAGGCTTCAATATCATGTCTCTAATATAATACTCGTAACGCATTTGGGCGACTCTTTCGATGATCATTCCGAGAAGTTCATATCCCTCGTTTAGGTAGAAGAACCGACTTCCTGGATCTGCTGCAACCTCATCTTTCGCACCGTTGATATGGAGCATCAAGTCCTCGAAGCTGCTGAATGGTACCCATTTCTCATCAACCCCAAGGAACCTGACAATCTCAACTTCTGCCGCACCCAAGTCTGGAATACCTGAAGAGTGAGTTAACAGATTATGAATCGTAATTGGGTTCTCTTCTTTTCCCACTTTAAACTCGGGTAGATGCTTCTTAACAGGGTCTTTCAGGTTCAGCTTTCCCTGTTGAACGAGTTGCATTATTGCCATGGCTGTAAAGGATTTTGTGCATGAGCCAATCCCATAGAGCGTGTCGGGAGTGGCGGGAGAATTATCCTTTAAGCGTTTAGCCCCAAAACCTCTTGCATAAATGAGGTGGTCATCCTTCACTACGGCCAGACTTAGTCCGGGCACGTGACCTTGCATCATTGCCTCTGCAACAAACCGTTCAAGTTTTTCGACAAAGTCATCAGAAGACAATATTGTCTCACCGTCTTGTCATCCAGATAAACTCAATATACAGATAAGTTTTTTCTGCGGACAGAAGACGAGCGCGTGAGATTCCTTCTGTGCAGGTGTATGGCTGTTGAAACATCCAATTGCCCACAGGAAGTTCTGATTGTTGACAGAAAACTGGCGTGACGGAGATGATGAAGAGTAGTTTTTGCTTTGGCCTGATAGCAGGTTCATTTCTCATATAAGAAAAAACGTGATCGAAGACTAATTCTCCTTTTAGGGTGAAATAGAATCTCGCGTAAGAGGCCTACTTAAGCCTTGAAAAAATTCGGGAGCGAAGTCTAACAACTATCCGTTTGTACTTCGCCTTGGCTAGTGTATGCACAAAAAAGAATTCTCTTTTCGCATTCGATTCCCCTAAAGCTGGATTCTTTATTTATGAAGGTGGTCGGTGTTTCAGATTGCCTCGTTGAGTAGCATTCTTACTCTATTTTCGATTTCATCCCTGATTTCTCTTATTTTCTCCATTGGCTTGCCCTTCGGATCTTCGATTCCCCAGTCTACGACTTTGTGCAGCAACGGGGCAGGACAGAATCCCTCTGCGCTGCATCCCATCACGATTATCATATCAGCTTCCTGAACCATCCGGCCCGTGACAAGTTTTGGCTTGTTGGCTGACAGGTCAATTCCTTTTTCTCTCATGACTTGAACCACACGAGGGTTAACTTCATTTGCAGGCATAGTGCCCCCGCTCTTGGCCTCAACCTTACCCTTGCCATATGCTTTAGCAAAAGCCTCCGCCATCTGGCTTCTTCCCGCATTCTCAACACAAACAAAGAGAACTTTTTTCATTCTCTCATCCCATCTTCGGATTCAATTATACGCACCGTGCACATTTAACCTAATTCGTCTAACAGTTATCAAGGGGGAACGATATTGGCTGTTAAGCCAGAAAGTCCGAAGACTTTTCTTCTCGGAAAGACTGGAGTTCTCACGCTGAACTGTCTAAACCATGGGCGTTGGGCGTGCTCCATTCGCAGACAAGTCATTTTCAATTTTGTTGAATTCTGGCCTTTCGATGGAAATAATGAGAATAGAAAGGGATAAGCGGTTAGCTTATCCTACACTGTCTTGGCGTTTGAGATGAGGCATCGGTCATTATATCTGGATTGGTACGTTCGTACGCCGCATGTGAAATTTGATCTCCGTTCAAGCGGTCTAGGCAACTTTAAGCATGATGCGACCTTAGGTGAAGTAGACTTGAGCGCGAACTACTCTCATGGTAGCCCTGAAACCGCAAAACTTCTTGCTCAGCGATATAGCACAATGCCTGAAAACGTTTTCATTTCCAGTGAGGGCGCGTCAGGGCAAAATGCACGAATAATCAGATGCCTGTATGAGCGAAACCCTGGAAGGAATGAAGCGATCGTAGAGTATCCTACATATGAGCCTCTTTTGCGGTTGACGCAAGAGTATTTCCCCTACATAAAGAGGCTCGAGAGGAACGATGCAGAAGCTTACAGACTAGATGCCGATAGATTGAGAAGAATTGTTTCTGACAAAACTGGACTCGTTGTTTTGACGAATCCTCACGCGCCAAGTGGAGCGATATCCGACGTCAAGGAGCTGAAAGAAGTGATGACTATGGCAGGACAGTTTGGTTTTCATGTCCTTTGCGATGAAATCTACGCGGAATTTGACCGCAACAGAGTGCCGACGCTTCTCTCTGTCGATTCCGAAATGGGCATTGTCACGACAAGTTTTTCGAAGGCTTATGGCCTTGGCGGGTTAAAGCTTGGTGTGGCTCT
>DATHCB010000104.1:0-6255 GCA_035319765.1 Bathyarchaeia archaeon | reverse complement strand
TATTCCAACCAGCTTCATAGTCATTAATAGATCGAGATACTCATTTAACTGTGCAAAACTCAAATTTGCTCTGTACATTATCTGGGTCTTCAGGCTTCCTTCTTTGGCGATGTCCAATATTTCTGCAAGAATGTATAATCTGTCTCGCCTTTTGCGCGGATTGTCCCAGTTTATCAACCTATAAACCTCGTCTATAAGATTCTTCTATAACAGAAAACAGCATAGAAGGGCTAAAAAGGAGTGCTCCCAGCGATGGCATATTCCAGTTCGAACAATATTCTAGTAGAACGATCTGTAGCTATTGTTATAGAAGATTATTCTGAAAAATAGTCTCAGAAATCTTAAGAACCTTGTTGTGAAAGAAGAACTGGCCTAAAGAGAGACCAAGGTTGACTGTGCGAAGCATGGAGCAAGTGCTCAGGCTACTTAGAGACGAGCGATGGCACAAAATAAATGAGATAGCAGAGCAAACGCGCCTCACAAACTTCAAGATGCAGATAATAATAGAGTTCTTGTCAAAGTACCGCTTTATCCGCTTGGACCGCAGAAACGGAAAAATCAGGATCTCTCATTCGCTTGCTAGATTCTTCAGGTAACTTTGCCTGGATTCTGAATTCACGAAAAGAGTTATTCAAACTGTTAACAGCGCTTTCAAATTGTCATAAAATCGAAGGAAGGAATGCCCCTTTTCGGTGATCTCGTAGACTATTGGGTCTTTGCTTCCATTGTAGGTTCTTTTGTGTATCAGCTTCTTTTCGGTGAGTAGATCGAGGTAAGCCTCTAACTGCTTGAAACTCATGTTGCACTTGTACATCAGTTGCGTTTTCTTTGCTCCATCAACGGAACCGCTCAAAATATTCGCCATGATGTCAAAACGTCCGCGATGACCAATGCTTTCCCCTATCTCCGTTTGAACCAACAGACTCACCGAGTCAGAGGCGCGTTCAAAATACCCTAAGACCCAGCGTTTATTTAAACCTTCTTTGAACGAGGAGAATGGGGAATCTCCTTAGGGATGAGGCTGAGAAGGAATAAGTAAGGGGGAGGGGAATAAAATTACGGGAGTTTTCCCTTTCCATCTCAGCGCTCATGTTCCCGGAGACAAAGGAGCCAAAAAATGGCTAAAGGAAAGGCAAGTTATGCGATGTTGTTCAGGGTTTCGAGGATTTTCTTGTGATCCACGGACTTGTCCATAAGAACGCTGATGTCGTTTTCGTCGACTTCTAGCGATAAGAGTTTGATGTTTTTTCCCTCGAGGAGCACGTTTTCGATTTCACCGAGATCGAAGGCCTGTGAGAATTCCTCGCCGGCCTCTTTGGCTGAGGATGATAGTATGGCGTAATCGATCATTCTTGCTGGGTCGTTTAGGTCGATCGTGGCGGACTTGGTATTTCTCAAGATGTACCCGACTACTCCGTCCTTGGTTTTCATTTCATTCAAGACAGCGCGGATTCTCTCGGGGGGTGCTTCCTCCTTGGTCTTGCTCCTCACGAACATTACTTGGGTTCTGTTTTCTTTGGCTCTCAGATCCTGCACGCCGAGTTTGATGTCTTCTGTGTCGATTTTTTCGAGTTTACCTTTCGGCTGTGTCTTAGGCATGTTCATTCCTCGTTCATTAGCGGTTTGACTTTGACGAGCTCTCCCTTCTTTAGTTCGAGGTCTTGGCAGGCTCGTTCGGGGATTCTGATTATTCCCTTACCCTCCATCTTTGAGTCCTTTATCGGTTTGACTTTGCACGTTGTTGAATTGCCGTTGAAGGATTCGATTTCCACCTGGTTGATCTCTTCCACATTGTAGTATTCTGACCATTGGCTAAGGATCTCAGCGTCGATCTGCACCGTGTCCCCTCGGACAAGTAGTCCACTAAGGGTGTCCACTATGAGCTGGTTTGAAGGTTCGGGAAGGTCTCGTGCCGAGGGCATCTCTAGTTCTTGGGGTTCAGTGCTTCCTTCCTCTGTATTGTCTTCATTGATTTTTTCTTCTGAGTCACTGACTGACTCCTCGGGTACTTCTTCGATTTCGTCTTGTTTGAATTTAGTGCCCATATAGGATGGGGACGGTTTCGAAGACATGAAATTGGACTGGGTAGGGGAGATGCTGTCCAAGAGTTTTATTACAGTTGGTATGAGTACACGCTGCACGGTTTGAAGATAAGTTATGTCGGCGTTTCTTGTTGTCACCATGGCAAGGTAAATATCGTTGACGCAGGAAATGTGCACTTTTCCATTTTGTCCGTTTATGACCATTGCATCAAGGCCGCCGATTGATTCTGTTTTTTCGAATACTCCTTCCATCGCGTCCACGGTTTTTTCTAACGATGCGTCGGGCGATGCGTTATCTCCTGCTATCACTGTTCCTTCTTTGTTGAATAGAAAAGACGTTTGGACATCGGGGCAGATGTTCTTGATTTCAGTGAGCGCGTTCTTCAACGCTGTAGAATACGCTTCGCTGTACATGGTCTTAGCCCCTTTTATGAGACCTTGAATAATATCCGCTGGGGTACGCCGTCGTTTTCTAGAACCATGTACTTGAGGCCCTCGGTGTCGCCTATCTGGTCGACCCATTTTAGAGCTTCTCGAGCCTTCTGCAAGATCAAAAGCCTTTCCTGCTGTCCTCGGACCACTTCTTCTATAGCGGTGAGTTCATGAAACGGATTTGCGTCTAGGATGACGCTTAAACCACCAACAGAGATTTCGCCTAGGTTTTCTTGGTTGGCCTTCTTACCTGCCAGCTTGAAAACTACATCACGGATCTTCTTTGATCTCTCGGCTAAGTTGCGAATTTCGTCCAATCGTCGTAGGTATTCGCCTAGCATGCTCTTCGATTCGGATATTTGGCTGTCTATCGTTTTTGCAATATCTGATGCTGATTCGTATTCTCTTAACTGGATTACCATTTCATTACCTCCAAAGGAGAGGAGAGAAGGTTTTTTGAGCCCCCTACCTCAATCTTCAAACAAATGTGGATAGTTGGGACTATGGCGCGTTACCGACCCAGGTTATTTTGTTGCCGTCTGACAGCAATACGGTGATGCTATACTGGTTTCCGCTTGACAGTGTGGGATTGCCGGTTGCAGGTG
This sequence comes from Bathyarchaeia archaeon, assembly GCA_035319765.1. Classification (GTDB taxonomy): domain Archaea; phylum Thermoproteota; class Bathyarchaeia; order Bathyarchaeales; family SOJC01; genus DATHCB01. The sequence goes on along the minus strand of DATHCB010000104.1, from coordinate 3,176 downwards.
TGAGTTTGATAGTAATGGAACTGCCAGCAGCACAAGTCAGAGAAGTATAAGCGGTTACAGGTACAGTTGTAACTGAGTTGATCTGAGCTGGACTGGTTATCGTCCACGAAGAGCTTCCGGTATTTGAAATTGTCATGTTAATATAGGTATATGTGGGAGCGGTGGTTCCGAAAACTACGGAAGCAATTGTGAATTGATCGTTCTTGGTGAATGAGAAGGTTAGTGCTCCCATCCATGCTGCCACGGCGATGGACACGGCGACTGTGACTGCGACGAGTATGATGGATGCGATTACTGGGCTGAGCGCCTTCCTGCTCTTCAATAGTTTATTCATTTTTGTTTGTATCCCTCCTTTTAGAGTTCATAAGAATGATAAGGGAAGCTTGACTTTTAAATCTTACGAATTACGACATCATATTAACCGAGAGGAACTTGCAAAAACAGACCCAAACCTTCATTGCCTAGACCCAGACATCTATAGCGACGACAGTAAGGAAGATCTTGGCCGGGCAACGTGATTTTTGCGCGTCTCCATGGTGATATCGGGGGAAGCTTCTTGTGGTGCTAAGATTTGTCTGTGAGTATTTTACCCTTACTTTGGCAAGACTCGGTGTTATTTGTGGCCTTGATGCTTTTTTTGATAGTTGTAACGAGTTTAGTTGAAGGAGGCAGGAGGAACGAGGGGGCTTGTGCTCAATCCCGAGGCAATTTCGCAAAAAACTGAAGTTCAAGAACCGTAGTGCTGCACTATCTGACGTAGGATGTTTCTGCCAAGTTGAGTTTATCTTTTATTGCCGATTCATTACCTGACATTGGTCTTTTTCGTTCTTCGATATGTTTGGCCCAAGCGCATAGGACCCGTTAAGACCATCTTAAATTCGTTGTTCCGCCTAGTTCTCCATTTCGGGGCGTATCGTTTGCGTTGAATTATTAAAAGACTATTGATACTGGAAGTGTTTGTCACCGATCTTTCCCGGATGGTTCTTCCTTTGCGTGCAATCGTTTATTGATTGTCGAAGAGCTCTTATGAGGCAGAGTGAGTATGCCTTCTGCAAATCCTTTGCTCTTATTGCGAGGTTTGCGCCTAAGGTTTAGATATTCAAAAAAGAAGGCCGTTAATGCGAATTCTCTGCTGGACGTATTTGCAGAGGCTTCTCTTTGTTTTCGATTGGAAAGAAACGTGAATGAAAGGAGAAGAGTTTGTTTTGGTTGCTATGTGCTATGGCGCGGTAGTAACAGTGGTTATTTTGTTGCCGTCTGACAGCATTAGGGTGATGCTATACTGGCTTCCGCTTGTGCAAGTTGTCGTTAACAGAACGTAGATGGTTTTGCCAGCAGCACAAGTCAAAGTGCCGCCAGTGCCTGTGGCAGTTACGAGTACGTTTGTAAGTGAGTTGACTTTGCCGGGACTAGTTACCGTCCATGGTGAGCTTCCGGTGTTTTGAATTGACATGTTAATTCCAGTGTAATTAGGGGAGGTGCCAGTGAATGTCACTGAGGGGATGTTGAATTGGTCGGTTTTGGTGAATGAGAAGGTTAGTGCTCCCATCCATGCTGCCACGGCGATGGACACGGCGACTGTGACTGCGACGAGTATGATGGATGCGATTACTGGGCTGAGCGCCTTTCTACTCTTCAATATTTTATTCATATCTATTTGTACTCCTAGAGTTCGCAAGAATTATAAGGGAAGCTTGACTTTTAAATCTTACGAATTACGACATCATATTAACCAGAAACAGAGCCCAAAAATAATATTCGCACGTAAACCTAGAGATGCTCGAACGTGTCTAAGAGTAATTTCGTTATTTCTTTACCTTTCTCAGTTATAGTGTAGAATTTCTTGAGCGGGTCGATAGGAGTGCTCTTGGCCAATCCTAGGTCTTCGATTTCTATCATTCTGGCTCTGAATGTGCCATCGCTCAATGTTAGCCCATGGTCATGCATAAAGTCCTTTGCATCCTTCCACTTACCCTTGCCCATGTAGAGCAAGAAAAGGCAATCTATGGCATGGTCCTTTTCTAGCATGCGTTTTATCGAGGACAATTGTGGATCCTTGAGGATTTTGACGATTTTTTCTTCCATAGCAGTCAACTAATCGCACCTGCCGTAATCAGATTATTGTTATCTCCTTTTAAGATTTAACCTCTATTACGATGCGAGAAATATATCGGTAGACGTCACCCTTACGATTCCAGCAACAGCGCCCTTCTCATAGGTCGAAAGTGCATAAGCGCTGCTCTGTAACTAATCCTCTCTCCATTTGAATAGTCTGGCTGCTAGCACGAAGACGATGGTTGTTATTATGGCGATAACTGCCAAGTCTATTATTGCTCCCATGTAGTTTCCGTAGACCATAACGTCGTTTAAGCCCTCAATGACGTAGAATAACGGCAGAATATGTGCGATTTCTTGGAGGTACATTGGCATAAGGCTGATGGGGAAGAACGTGCCGGAAAGGAACATCATTGGAAAAGTCACTATGTTGCCTATCACGCCTGCGGTTTCAGGATCCTTTGTCACTGTTCCAACGAGCATGCCTAAGGAAGCAAAGAACGTTGGACCGATGAGTAAGAAGGGTATGAGCCCAATCGTCAAAGTGACGTGTGCGCCAAATACGAGAATCCCCACGGCCACCATGAGCACAAAGCTTGCGATAGTCAATACGATGTACCATAAAATCTTGGAAGTGAGCCACTCCATCTTGGTGAGAGGTGTGAGCGATAGTTGTTTGAAGAGTTTTGTTTTCTTGTACTCTGAAGAAATGTTAACGAGCGAGAACATTGGATTCACGAGGATTGAAAAGCCTATCAAGCCTGGTATGAGGAAATCAACGTACTTTGTTTGTTGCGTGTTCACTGTCGTCGATTTTATGCCAATGATTGATGTGGCATTTTGTTTGTAATAGTTCAAATTAAAATAGTTAATCACACCGCTAACGGTCGCGCTCACTATGCCGCTGGTGCTTGAAGTGGGATTACCATAAACAGTGACGTTTATTGGGTGTCCAACGAGGTAATCAGCTGAGAAGTTCGCAGGAATTATAATGCCATCAGACGCCGAATGCGCCGCTAGGTATTGAGGGAAGTTCTCTGAAGCATTCACCAGAGTTATCCTAACTGTGCTCGTGCTGTTGAGAGCATTCAGAAACTGCGAACCTATTGGACCTGTGTCTT
>DATHCB010000103.1:0-4001 GCA_035319765.1 Bathyarchaeia archaeon | reverse complement strand
CGATTACCGCTAACTTGCCCAGATGCATAATCGCTACCGTAGAGCACAAGTTGTCTGCTTCCTCCATGTAGTGAGTGGTCAGAAATATCGTCGTGCCATATTCGGCCCGCAAGCGTAGAATGTGCTCCCACACCGCTCTGCGCCCAACCGGGTCAAGTCCAATGGTCGGTTCATCTAGAAACAGCAACCTCGGGCGATGCAGCATGGACTGTGCAATTTCCAGACGCCTGATCATGCCACCAGAATAATTCCTCACGAGTTTGTCGCTGGCATCTTCCAAGTCCATAAACTTGAGCGATTCCTCGACTCGTGTGGCGCGTTCTGCCTTGGGGATGTCATACAGTTTAGCGAAGATCATAAGGTTCTCACGCCCCGTGAGGGTGCCGTCAGCCGACAGCATCTGAGGCACGTAACCAATGAGTCTCCTAACGTCACTAGCGTTATGCACCACGTCGAATCCTCCAATGCTCGCCCTGCCACCAGTTGGAGGCAGCAAGGTGGTGACCATCTTGATCACTGTAGTCTTCCCTGCCCCGTTAGGGCCTAACAGGCCGAACACTTCTCCTTTTTCCACGCATATGCAGAAATCATCCACCGCTTTAAGGTCCCCGAAGCTGCGACACAAATGCTCTGATGTCAAGATAGACATAGATCTCACTTCACCAATGCTCGTGTCTGAGTGCTTGTCGCGAAAACGTTGCGTAGAGCCTGCATGGCTTTCAGGATAGCCGCCATGTCGTCAGCCGCCAAGCAGCTCAGCTTGCCAGACAGATGCGCCAAAGTCCCTTTTCTGCATGTCTCTAAGACAGTTGCTCCTCGCCTGGTCACTGCCAGCTTCACGCGTCTCCTATCGCTCGGATGCTCCTCTCGTGTCATAAATCCTCTTGAGATGAGGACATCTACTAGCCTACAGACTGAGGGGGGCGTCAGCCCCATATGGTTTGCAACTTCAAGAAGCGAGGTACCCTTGTTGCGATTTACGAAGACGAGCGCTCTGAATTGGGGGACAGTCAGGTCGGACGATCTACGACTGCGCATCTCAGATCGTATGTCCCTCATGACTATTGGAACTACGTCTAGTAGTTCACTTGCTGATTCATCCGATGTGGCGCCCAATTAATTGCACCTTCTAAATATTAGAAATACTAACTATTATTTACGTTTTCGCTTGAAAAGCAGGCGTCCGCTATCTCAACGGTCTGTGAATAATATAAGATAACTAAAGCAAACCCGAAGTACCTATTAGAATTGTAAAAGGCGAAAAATCATATTTAAAGGGAAGAAAACTGTTGACAGAACCTAGGAGAACACGTGCAACATGCCTTGATCATAGTTTTTGAGGCATCCTTTGAATAGCCGAGACGAGTAGTTTGACGCTGTTTTCGGCGTCCCTAAGGTCAAGCATCGATGTTGGACTGTGGATGTAGCGAGTCGGAACGCATATGGCATCACTCGGAACGCCTTCCTTCGTCATCAGTATCCGAGCCGCATCAGTTGATCCTCCCATGAGGGTTTCTAGTTGGTATGGGATTTTCTCGTGTTCGGCCGTGGTGACTAGTAGTCGAAGAATCTTCCGCGGGACTATCATTCCTGCGTCAGCGATGGTCAACGCTGGGCCCTCGCCAATCTTTATCGCTGTCTCGACTTCCTTAACCCCTGGGGTATCTCCAGCGACGGTTACGTCAAGTGCAAAGGCTACGTCAGGCGATATGCTGAAGGCTGAGGTTACTGCTCCTCTTGACCCAGCTTCTTCCTGAACAGTTCCGACCGCGTACACGGAGTACTCTGTGTTTTTCACGCGTTTGAGCGTCTCGATCATTAGGGCACAACCAACTCGATCATCAAGCGCTTTTCCAATGACAGCATTTTTTCCGATTCTTGCGAACTTGATGTCAAAGGTCACAGTGTCTCCGATCTTCACGCCCATTTTCTGAGCGTCTGATTGGTTTTTTGCGCCAACATCTATGAAAAGCTCATCATAGCTCATTACCTTCTGTCGTTCTTCAAGCTTCTGAATGTGAGGCGGCCTAGAGCCAATGATGCCATCCAGTGGTCCCTTCTCGGATTGGACTATGACCTTCTGAGCTGCAAGGATGCGGTCATCTATTCCGCCTATCTTTACAAAGTAGAGGAAGCCTTCCTTGGTTATCGTCTTCACGAGTAGGCCTATTTCATCCATGTGGGCTGCGAGCATTATCTTGGGCGCGTTTTTCTTTCCTTTTTTTATTCCGATAACGTTTCCAAGCTTGTCCTCCTTGACTTCGTCCACGTAGGGCTTGAGAAATTTCTTCATCAAACTCGCAATTTCTTCTTCTCTGCCAGTTACGCCACAGGCGTTGGCAAGCGTTTCTAGAGTCTCGCAGAGCGTCATACGAATTCCTCACGAAGAGATTGGGCTATCGAACTGTATTAAACGATTGCGGTGTCTGTTTGAACCTCCCTGCGGATTATGAGCTGAAATGTGGGTTTGAGACGGCGAATTAGCCAAAGCTTTCCTTTCAGCGTCGCAGGGCTTTCGGAGATCTCGTGAACAAACATCTCAAATCTGATTTGCTTGATTTGTGGATAAAAGCTGCTAAGTTTACCAGAATCGAAAGACTTTCTGGGAAACTGCTCAAAAGATAGCATGCATGCTCAAAAGGGCACGTTGTTCAATGGCAGTCTGAACGCTAAGGTAAAAACAAATTGAAGTCGATTTTCTACTGTTCTGCGGAATTATAACCTCTAATTTATCATCGATTTCGAGAACATCAGCGCAAGATGAAGTTATGCTGATCTTAGATTTGCTTTTTGTCTTCCTCAAACACTTTGTAGCGGACAATAAGTGCGAGCGGAACAGCGCTTGATGCGAGCATCAGGAACGGTAGAGGTCTCCAAACGTAGGAGAAGAGTAGACCTATCAGTAGCTGAGTGAATGCTTGAGCTAGGTAGCCGAAGAATTGACTGCAACCAACGACTCTTCCTCTTAGTTCTCTAGGTGTTAAGTCGCCCAACAGAGCTTGGTAGCTGCTTGACTGCAGCACTTGGCCTAGCCCGAAGAAGGAGAAAGCAAGGATGAGCACGTAGTAATTTCCGAACACGAAGAGTATCAAAGCGGGAATGTAACAGAGATAGGATACGATGACGTAGTTTTTGCGTCCTATCTTGTCCATTCTTAAGCCCGCGATTATGCTGGGAATGGCAACGGTGAACGCCGTCAGAGCCAGTATGAGGGCCCATTGGAAGTTTGAGATTTTGAGGTTCTCTACGGCGTAGATCACGAAGTATGTGCTGCATCCGACTATCAGGCTGTTGATAACAGCGTTGGATATGAACAGCCAGTACACGGATCTCGGAGTCCTGCTCCAGATACTTAGGCTCTCTCTTACCGCCTGCGGGTACTCTTTGAGGGCAGCGAGGAAGTTTGGATGATCGTTTCCGCTGAGCGCGGGCAGAGTTTCCTTCAGTCTGACTCTTAGAAGCGCGGCTGCAAAATAAGCTATCATTGCTATGGCATAGGCTATTCGCATGCCAATGTTCAGGTTGAAAATCAAGACCAAGTAGCCAGCGATAAGCGACGCGGGAAGCCCCACCAAGTTCGATATTACAGCCTGCATGGAAAAACCCGCACCGCGGTTCTCAGGCGAAACTGAATCAATCATGATAGCATACAATGCTGGCTGATATAGCAGACAAAGGTTCTGTATAATCGCTCCCAAGACTATCAGGGGCCAAGAGGGCGCAAAAATGAAGAAGAGATAGGCAAAGGTCACTCCGAACGTCATAGTGTAAACGAGCCATCGGCGTCCGAGTTTATCTGCGAGGTACCCTCCAGGAAACTGAACAAGCGCGATCGCAATCAAGCCTGAGAACGAGATTATGCCTAAGAGGAAATCGTCTGCTCCAAGACTAACCTTGAAATACAAGCTGGCGTACGTGCCCGAGATGGGACCAGTAGAATTCATCAGAATCCAAGTTATTACCATTATTAAGAAATTGCCTCTGATAAACGCGTACCGACC
>DATHCB010000102.1:0-3460 GCA_035319765.1 Bathyarchaeia archaeon | reverse complement strand
GTGAAAGTCGGAAGTGGCTGAGTAGACTCTGTAGAAGTGCTTGTCTAGGTTTTCCAGTTCAAGTTTAAGGAACTCTCTTGAGCTGTTTGAACTCACAATTAGTTTGTGATTCTTGCCGAGATCTTTCAGAATCTCTGAAGCTTCCGGGTACAGTGTTATCTCTTGCTTATGCTCGTTGAGCAAGCGTTCAGGGTTCGTGAGGCCAAAGTGGTTGAACCAGTAACGTATGTCGTACCACTCGACTCTTCCGTCGCCCACCTTCGCGTATTCTCTCATGACATGAGCTTTTGCTTCATTGAAGTTGATGCCCTTCTTTCTCGCGTAAAGATTCGGAATGGCTTCTTCCCAGATCACCTGACTGAACCTTTGTGTTACCAGCGTGCCCTCAGCATCGAACGATACTATCTTGAAAATCACGGACGGAAAATAGACGTCCACAATCTAATAATGCTTGCGTGGGGAAACGTTAAGAATATGGGCTGAGTTTTCAATCGTGCATGGCTGCGTAGAATAGATGATTGAAGTATGGATTGACGGTTTGTGTGAGCCTATCAATCCGGGCGGAACCGCATGCATAGGCTACATAATTAAAAGAGAGGGAAAAGTTCTTGCCAAGACCTCTGAAGTTGTCGGTCGAGGCGAAGGCATGACGAACAACGTGGCCGAATACACAGCTTTGGTTAGGGCTCTAGAGAAGATTATTCAACTAGGCCTGGCTGAGCAAGAGATACTCGTAAGGTCTGATTCGAGACTCGTCGTTAACCAGATGAAAGGCAACTGGGAAGTGAAAGCACCGCTCATATTGCCGCTGTACAGAAAAGCCAAAATGATAGCAACCGCCATGAATATCAAATTCAACTGGATCTGTCGAGAAGAGAACACTGACGCTGATTCACTTTGCCGAACGGCTTATGAATCCACGCGTTAAGCGTCCAATGCGCTTCAAACGACTTCCTGCATCGATCTCAAATTATAACTAGCCTACTTGGTATTTCACTTTCACTTCCCTCTCTCCACTTCATAAGGGTACGTTCGGTCGCCACTCTTATTACAGCTCTAAGCAACGCATGGAAGTAGGAGGAAATCGATTTTGGAACATGGACAGTTGACTCGAAAGGAAGGCGAAGTCGACCTTCTCTTCAAACTAACCCCGGATGAAGTCAAGCGAACGAGGACCAAAAAAGAACTTATCAAAAGACTCACCCGCATCGAACGCCTAGCCAGACATAAGAACTACGCCGAGATAAGGAAATTACTCCAGGAAAATTACGTTTAGAATTACCAACAAGGCTGTCCTTCGCGTATAGAATATTTTAACATCGTATTGCCTGTTTGCTCCGCGCGCGCTATAAAATAGTTACCTATTAGTAAAAAAATGAGTTGTTGGCTCGCTGGCGCGCTCACTATTACAGAATAACACAATGCGAGCGCCCGCATTTTTTGGATCGGTGCGGAGAAAAAGGGAGGGAAAAGGAAACTATCGCGCCATTCTCGCCACACGGTTATGGATTTGTCTCCCCGCACCACTAGTAGCTAAGAGACAGTTAACGCATAAAAAGGGTATGCAACAAAATTACACAAAGTTCTTATACGCGAGCTCTAAGGCCAAGCGCGCGCTATAAGTGAGGTTGCCAGTGCTCCGAATAATAGTCCTAGGAATGAGAAGACCGTGAGTAGTTGGTCATAGATAAACTATTGCTGAGCGACGAGTCGCGGATACCGCGCGCGAGAGAGACTTTAGAAACGCCGTTGTCCCAAACTCGATTTCCGCGACGATATGGATGGGAAGAAGCATTAGAGAAGCCAGAGAGTGAGGAGACGACCCTGTGAAGGCCTTCATAAAGACCTCGGACCCGAACCTGCTGTTCCAAGGAAAGGTCAGGACTTATGAAAGAAGAGAAGAAGGAGGCCACATGTGGGGAACCATAAGCCTCACCGGGACGAAGGAATTCAACAAGGACATGTTCAGAATATGGTACAAGAACGAGTACCTAATAACGTGGCTGAATGAGAAACCCTACGTAACCTGTCCCGACACTATCTGCGTCGTCGACGCAAAAACAGGCGGGGGACTCTCAGCCTGGGGTCAGGAATTCACGAAGAACAGAGAAGTCATGGTCTTGGGGACAAAAGCCCACAAGATGTGGAGAACCGAAAAAGGCGTCGAACTTTTCTCGCCCAGACACTTGGCTTTGACATAAAATATAGACCAATCGAGAGCTTAATCGAACACCACAGGCAAAAGTAACAATACTTAGATCCCCAGACATGCGCGCTAATTATTACGAGAACTCTTCATCATGCATGCTCTAAAATCAAGGCAATCAGGCGTTCAAGGAGCACGTTTACTATGAAAGCAGTTGTGTTTAGGATAGTGCCATTCACGGAATCGATGACTTTACTGCTTCTAAGTATTCTGTGAAGACCAATGTGTCTCGCTTGGGAGAGTATTCGAAGGAAGGCCCGATTTTTTGGCAGAGGCGTTTCATGATTTGAATCTCAAGAAGCTTGCCTCCGAGTCCAAACATTTTCTCGATGGCATAACTGAACTCTTCGATTTTGTGAGGAATATCTCTCTTGCTGATGTTGAAAGTCTCCGCCAGACTGAGATACGTCGCTTCTTTCGCCGAATCTCCCAACGAAGAGAACACATCGTCTATGGCGTTACGCAAAAGCTTCTCGAAACTGTGATTGTGCAGAATAAGACTCTCTGAACCAGACATCTGCAGTAAAAGTTCATCGGTATGGTCATGTACCTCTGAAAGCAATGATGGCAAAGATGCTTTGCGTGTACGAGCTTTTGACACGGATATTTTTTTCATTCAACTCGCCCTTGTGTAGTTCTGTTCAACTGGTCTCGTGTTCCACTTATCTACATATTATGTCGTAGGATTTAATATTTAAGTTACTTCCAAGCTCGATATATTCTCAAACTCGATATATGCAAGCAAGGAAATCTCATGAGCACGAATTCATCGTCAGTGAGGCAAAAGCAAGAAAGCCTGACTATCCGTTAAAACATGTTAAGAACGGGTATTCCTCGCAGCGTGGGCTGAACCTATTGGGAGCTCTTATTGACTTGATTTCGGCGCATTTTGTATGGCCACCAGTTGAACCTTTGTGCAAGTCCCATTAGAGAGGGTACGAAGAAGAGGATTACGACGGCGACGTCTATCAGAACGGCCGCAGAGACTGCAAGTCCTACTTCTTGAAGGATAGCGATCCCGGTTATAATAAGAGAACCGAATACGCTTGATAGCACGAGCCCGAGGCCCAATATAGTTGTCCAGACCCTGTCGATTGCCGTTTTTATTGCTTCGTTGTCTGAGTTACCCTTCAGTGCCTCTTCACGTATTCTGGTGACGAGGAATATGTCATAGTCTATTCCAACGCCTAGCATAGTCACCACGACGAACAATGGCGCAAAATCGAGAATGGGCAGGCTTAAGCCCCAGTAGAA
>DATHCB010000101.1:0-14506 GCA_035319765.1 Bathyarchaeia archaeon | reverse complement strand
GTCGAAGGCATTTTTCCAAGTCCAGAACAACATCGCACAAGGTGCATATATGCTTAGTGTTCCATGGACTCATCTACAAGATCGGGGCCACGTTTCTCTCTACTATGAAGAGGCCATTAAGCAGGAGTCCTTTTAGTCCTTTATTGCCTCTAGCAAGCTCATAACGTTCCACAGTTTGACCCTAGTGTAAGCGGGCATGTTCGGATCCTGCAGAATCTCGTCAAGAATAGAAATAGCGTTGGACGCTCTGACAGCATAAGTAAGCTCGTTATTATGTAACGCTTCAGACGATTCTTTTGCGGCACGTCTAATGTTTCGCGGTGTCGTGTTGTCTTCTGAAACCTGTCCCAGAACCACCGAAGCCTGCTCCATTCGCTCTTCATACTCCCGCAACTTCTTCTTACCGACCATCCTAGACACACTCCATGAAACTCCAGTAACGTTCAAATCATTTATCTTGTACTTATTGTATTCTTTGAGGCTTTAAACTTGTCCTCGAAACGACCCGAAAAAATCCAAAATATGGCAAACCTTCTGAAGCAGGGTGCCACACTGACTGACCTGTCCTGCCCAGCGTGCGCTTCTCCTCTGTTCAAGCTAAAAGATGGACAACTGTACTGCGCTCAGTGTGAAAAGCGTGTGATAGTGGTCAAAGAAGGCGAATCTGCGGCAGAGGTGGCAAGCTCGATAGCCATGAGTACGCTAGAAACTACGTTGATGTCAAAAATAAGGGATATCGAAAAGAGAATCAATGAAGAAAAGGACATTGAGCAACTTCAAAAACTAAGCAGTGCCCTTAACGCATTATTGGAGAATCTGGAAAAGATTAGAAAATCTAAGAAGTGACAAACTTGCTCGGTTTCTACCGAGGCTTTCCGGAGATCCCCCACGCAAAAGCAACTTTTACAAGTGCTACTCCAGCAAAAACGCTTCAAAAAGCCATCGCCAAGGTCGCAGGCGACATGAATACTCAAGAATTCGTTCTAGACACCATAGCACATGAAACCTCGGACAACTGCAACGTCGGCTTTGAGCTGGGCATCGCTGAATCGACGACCTTTAATTACCTAACTTCTGAGGAAGTCAACCGCTTTATAACGAGCCTGACTCAGAAAAAAAGCGTCTTAAACATCGATCTTTTGTGCATAGTCAAGTATCATTTGGCTAGCCGTGAGAAACGCAGACCGCTTAAGTTTGATTATTACCTGCTGCGTTTCATTTTCCGAAGACCTCAGGCCCAACTGAGGGTTTTCCATGAAAGAGGCGCGCAACACTTGTCGGTCGAGGAGCTGGTTGAATTCTTGACAAAACAAATAAACATTGAACTTGAAAAAATGAAAGCAAAGCCTTTACGATTGGAAACTATCAGACACCCTGTTCCGATAGGAAGTCTATAACAACGTTCATGATTTCTTGGGCGACCACTCGTCTGGACTTATTTCCATCAACCACTATGAGACCGTAATTTTCAACTAGTTTAAGGTAAATCTCCCTGACCTGTCGCTGATTTTGAAGAGTTTCCATGACCGATTTTTCTCTCTTTAATCGTTTCAGCACGATCTCCGGCAAAATGTCTATGTATATCGTCACATCTGGCTTGATCGCCCATCTATTAACCTCTTCAACCCACTTCAAGTCTAAACCAGTAGCGCCTTGATAGGCAAGCGAAGAGTAAAGATAGCGATCCGTGACTACAACCTTATCTGCTTTCAACGCAGGGACAACTTCTCTTTCTGAATGGTCTACTCTATCAGCAGCGAACAGCAAAGCTTCCAAAACCCCCGATAAGCGATTCTTTCCGGCGAGCACATGCTTCCTAATCAACCGCCCTATACGACCATGACTGGGCTCAGTTGTGTAAACTGCATCGAATCCTTTCCTCCGAAGATTTCTCACCAAAAGTTTCGACTGCGTTGTCTTGCCACTTGCATCCAACCCTTCAACACATATGAAGACACCATTTTTCTTCATCCGGTTTCACCAAAGTCGATTATGTAATCTGCTATAATTTCGATCACCTTAAAAACCATCCCAAACACTCACTCATTAAAGTGGCACGCAAAATGCGAGAGTATTGGGGCGAGATACAAGACCCTATTTACGGCTATATATACATTACAGAAGCAGAAAAAGAGATAATCGACTCATTTCCCGTACAAAGGCTTCACCGACTCAGACAATTGGCAGGCACAGAGTACGTTTATCCAGCAGCAAACCACACAAGATTTGAACACTCGCTCGGTGTAATGTACCTGGCAGGAATTTCATGCGAAAACTCCAACATCTCAGAACACTTAACAAAAGAGGAAATACAAACCATACGTCTCGCAGCCCTACTTCATGACATAGGACACGGACCGTTCTCTCATGTTTACGAACATCTACTCGTGAGACTTAACAAGACGCACGAAGACTTAACACAGTGGCTAATAGAAAAATCTGAACTCAAAGACAAATTACAAAAAATCGGGCAAAACCCGGATACGATTGGCAAACTCTCCGTGGGCAAACTCGAATCCAGAGGAAAAAATTTTGTCAATCAAATCATCCAAAGCGCCGTGGACGTCGACAAATTAGACTTTGTTGTCCGCGACACTTATCACACGGGCGCAAAATACGGATATGTGGACATCTTACGCCTAATTCATGCATTTGATGTTTCAGAAGGAAACCTCGCCGTGGATATTGGCGCACTCTCTGCACTAGAGTCACTAATCCTCGCACGAATAGAATCATTCAAGAGCATATACTTTCACCGAGTGAGTAGAGCAGCACAAATCATGATTGCAAACGCAATGGATAACGCCAAAGATGAGCTCGGGCTGGTTGACTTCAAAGCACCAGAAGAGTATCTGGCCCTAAACGACTACACGACATGGGCGAAGCTGAAAACCTGCGAAAAATCACGAAAAATCATAGAGAACCTAGAGAGACGGCAGTTACTGAAATGCGCCTATGAGCAAACTTTCTACCTGAAAGACAAGACGGTTTCCAGCATATTCAACGTGGAGGAAATTCGAAACCAAATCAGAGATAAGATCGCCGAAAGAGCACATGTGCCTTCCGAAGCTGTGGTAATAGATGTGCCCAACGTACCATCGGTGCCTTATCACCATTCAATCTTGATGCAGCCAACTGAAATCCCAGTGTTTCATAAGACACATGAAGGAGAAAAAATTCCTCAACGACTAAGCGATATTTCAGGGATCTTCGATGTTCTAAGAGGATTCATCAACATCCTACGGGTATACGCAGACGAAAAGAACCGCGAAAAAGTCGGCGAAGCAGCTACAAAAACTCTAAGTGAGATGCCATCGTCTGCAAAAATATCCTACTAAAAGGGAAATAACTGAAAGTTCTAAAACCCACACTCAGGATCAGCAAGATAAACCCAACATTGACACCTATGAAAGAACGGCTACAGGTCGTCTTGAAAAACCAAACAATTTCCTAGTTAGCACTGCAGAAAACTTAAATTCACAGTCAAGCATTTTGCATCATTGCTCCGGAAAATGCTCCGGTAGAAGAGATAAAAGTAGATTCTCTCCGCCGAGTATAGCCAGGTTAAGTATTCCGGCCTTTCGACGCCCTTAAAGCGAGAGACAGCCGGAGACCCGGGTCCGAATCCCGGCCGGAGCATCAAATCCAGACGGATTCTGTAATGTCCCAAGCAAGTTTAAGCTTATTCTGGATCGACAGGAGAGGAAGGTACGAAGCGCCCGTCCACGAAAATCTCAAGCGATACACGCTTAGGCGCTAGTCGGAGGTATAAAGTCCTATTCTCTGTGAAAAGCAAGTTCCGCTGAGCTTAAGTACTCGTGCAATCCACAGCATTCGTGCTCGTGATTGGAGGTGTCCTAAACTCGCCAAAATCTTGGTTGCCTCTGGATGGCCTTACGTTAATCATACGCCCCATTTAGGTACACTCATAGGTTCCATTCTCTCGGCAGACGTTGTAGCTAGGTATTATCGGCTGAAAGGAGAAGAAGTTCTGTACGTGACAGGCTCAGATGAGCACGGAACGCCCATAGAAGTTGAAGCTGTAAGAAGAGGTACCTCACCGAAACAATTGGCGGATGAAAATCATAAATCAGTGGTAAACCTCTTCAAAAGATGGGGGATAAAATTCGACAACTATACACGAACCGAAAGCACAATTCATAAGGAGTTCGTGCGGCAGACTTATTTGAAGATTTACCGGAATGGCTACATCTTCTCTGAAGAGGATGAATTGCCTTATTGTCCGAACTGCAAGAGATTCTTGCCTGACAGGTTCATAGAGGGGACCTGCCCATTTTGCGCTTACGAGAATGCTCGCGGAGACCAATGCGAACAATGTGGACGACTGCTTGAACCAACAGAACTTATTGATTCACGTTGTGCTATCTGCAAGACGAAGCCAATCTTGAAAAGGTCGAAGCACTGGTATTTTGACCTGCCAAAGTTCGCGGAGCCGCTTCGAAAGTTCATAGAAACCAATAAACAATTGCCCCAAAATGCACGAAGCTTTAGCTTAAACATGATCAAAGAAGGTCTGAAGCCTAGGGCAGTGACTAGAGACAACAAATGGGGAATCTCCGCGCCTTTCCCAGGTGCCGAAAATAAGACCATTTACGTTTGGGCTGAAGCAGTTTTGGGTTACGTTTCAGCTACTATTGAATACTTCAAGAATCCCGGCGAAGAAGAACGGTGGAAGGAATACTGGTGCGACAAAGACGCAAAGACACTGTATTTCATTGGGAAAGACAACATATCATTCCACACCATAGTTCTTCCAGCTTTGCTTCTTGCCACCAAAGAAGACTACAACCTTCCCTGGAACGTATCTTCAACAGAGTTTCTCCAGTTTCAGGGCTTGAAATTCTCGAAAAGCCAACAAATAGGAATATGGATCGATGAGGCATTGCAACTATTTCCTGCCGATTACTGGAGATACTACCTCTTAGCATCAAGACCAGAAACGAAGGACACGGATTTTAGGTGGGACCAGTTTAAGGAAAAAGTAAACGCAGACCTCAATGACACATTGGGTAACTTTATTCACCGAGCACTAACCTTCATCAACCAACATTACAATGATGAAGTACCTGAACCGGGAAAACTGGATGCGGCAGATAAACATCTCCTAAAAACAATCGAAAGAAGAATAAGCTTCGCATCCAAGCATGTTGAAGAATGCAAACTTCAAAAAGCATTAAGAGAAATACTCAGCATAAGTCGACTCGGAAATCAATATCTGAACAATAAGGAACCATGGAAGCTACTTGAGAGTGACCCTCAGAAAGCCGCAAAAGTGCTTTATGTGGCAGCACAAATCATAAAGACTTTAACTGTGACCCTTGACCCTTTTATCCCTTTCACTACGGAGGAACTGAGGACGCTCTTGAACCTATCAAACGACTCTGACACGTTGAGTTGGGATGAAGCGACAAAACCGATAGAAGCAGGACACAGAATAAGAAAAGCAAAACCTTTATTCAACAAAATAGACGCAAAAGGAGAAGATCTGCAAGAGAACTTGGAGAAGATGAGAATGAGTGAACGAAAAGTTTCCTTTGAAGAATTTTCCAAGCTCGACTTACGAGTTGGCAAAATAACCAAAGTGGAGAACGTTCCGAAATCGGCAAATCTCATGAAACTTCTGATAGACGTTGGCGAAGGAGAAATCAAGCAAGCAGTCGCTGGAATAGCGAAGAACTACGAGCCTAAGCAGCTTGAGGGCAAGCAAGTTGTGGTCATAGCGAATTTAGAACCTCGTAAACTTTTCGGCCTAGAATCTCAAGTGATGATATTGGCAGCACAAGACGACAAAGTCGTTTCAATTCTCCAACCTGACCACACTGTCAAGGCAGGCAGCAAAATAAAGTGACGCTGCATTGCCAGTAAGAATCGACTTACATGTTCACACGCACTACTCTCACGATTCAACGATAACTCCGAAAGAACTTGTGGCCTTTGCAAGAAAGCGAGGATTAGACGCCGTGGCGATCACCGACCACGACACAGTTAAAGGGGCCTTAAGAATAGGCACGCACGATGGCTGCTTAATAATTCCAGGAATCGAAGTGACCACAAAGCTCGGTCACGTGCTAGGACTCAACATCCATGAACAAATTCCCCCAATGCTGGACATACCCGTGACCATTCAGAGGATTCATGAAGTTGGCGGAATAGCGATTGCAGCACACCCAACAGCCCTGTACAGGGGAAGACTGCGAAATCACGTAACTCGGGAATTTGATGCCGTTGAAGTGATAAACGCCTCTTCAATTCCCTTCAGTTTTTCAAATCGATTAAACCGTGCACTCGCTGTTGGACTTGACCTCCCGCAGACTGGAGGAAGCGATGCTCATTACGCGCCTGAGATCGGGATGGCTCACACTCTGGTCGAAGCGGGTCTGGAGAAAGACGAAATTATAGCCGCCATAAGAAATGGAAAAACAACCGCTTGCGGAAGATCAATTCCTTGGTTGATGCGTCTGAAGCGAGAAGCATTGAGTTTTAAAAAATGGTGAAGGTTAGTCTTCAGGCTGTTCGAGTTGATAAAGGTTTAAGTCAATGTTTAATGGCTTTTCGGGCTGATTTGTGTAAGGTTCAATGTTGTGAAGCTGCGGAACGATGGTTCCGAAGCCACTTAGCAAGTTCGGCGAATTTACGCCTGTCATCACAAGCGTCACTCTTAGCATACCACTGCTTTGAGGGTTGACCCGAGCACCCCAAATAACGAGTGCATCATCATGCATCATCTCCGTAACGATTTCTCCTACTCTATTGGCCTCTTCGATCGTCATTTGATCATCGCCAGTAACATGTATCAGAGCACCCGTCGCCCCTGCATAATCAATGTCAAGTAGTGGACTACGCAAAGCCTTTCTGACCGCTTCTTCGGCCCTGTTTGGCGCATCAGATTCGCCGATGCCTACTACAGCGATACCACCTCGCTTCACGATCGTCTTGAAGTCGGCAAAGTCGAGATTTATTAAACTTGGAGTCGAAATGGTTTCCACGATTCCCTTAATCATGTTTGCCAAGACCTGGTCTGCCACTTTGAATGCTTCGTTTATCGGCATCTGAGGTACAAGTTGCATCAGCTTATTGTTGTCGATAACTACAACCGTGTCGCACTCGCGACGGAGTTCTGTTAAGGCATGTGCAGCATTTCTCATGCGTCCCTTCTCAATTCGGAAGGGCGTGGTGACAACGCCAACCGCTATAGCGCCTTTCCGTCTGGCTATTTCGGCGACTATTGGGGCTCCGCCCGTTCCTGTTCCTCCTCCCAATCCCGCCGTGACAAACACTATATCAGCTGCCGTAAGCAGATCTTCTATGGCTTTGCGTGACTCCTCCATCGCCGCCTTTCCGAGCTTCGGATCGCCACCTACGCCTAGACCGCGTGTTAGTTTTTCGCCTACGAGAAGCTTGCTGCCTGCCTTTGAAACAGCAAGATGAAGTGCATCTGTGTTGACTGCGGCTGTTTCTGTGCTCGATATTCCCATCTCCGTTAGTCTTGTCACCGTATTGTTTCCTGCTCCACCAACGCCAACGACTACTATGCGACAATATCCTAACGGTCGAACGCCCTTGCCCGAGGCATCGTGCCATGCATACTGCAGCGCTTTGCTAAGGGGCTTCGATGTTTTAGTCGCCAATTGGCTTTTTCTCCCAAACCTCGGTACTGATCAAGTCACGTATTGCCACGCGTATTGCCTCTGCACGGTTAGGGTAAAACCGTTCATTGACTAACAGGTCTAGCGCCCGAATGTAGGGTTCAGGAAGATACAGGGTTATCAATTTCATTGGGTCACTCTCCTTTCTGTAAACGGAGAGAGGCATGTGACTTTTCATATACTGGTTTTTGATATGTTATAAATATGATTTAAACATGTTGACGCCATCAATTTATAAAGATTTTTATCGCGAAGTTGCGTTTTTGTGTAAATTTGGGCAGGATAGAGAATGCTTATGTCTATGGTTTATCGTTAAAACTCGTGTGTAATCGTGGTTATGTCTAGCGTTTTTGTTCGAAGTTTCGGATGCTCTTCAAACGCCGTGGATGGGGAAGTGATGGCTGGTTGTCTGCGGAGCAGAGGTTTCGTGCTGGTTCCCACGGTTGAGGAAGCAGATGTCGTCATCTATAACACATGTGGCGTGAAGATGCCAACAGAAGATAGGATGATCCATTTGCTGAGACAAGTACCTGCTGACAAACGGTTAATTGTGGCCGGTTGTTTGCCCTTGATCCATCTCTCTCGCCTTAGCCGCGAGGTACGTTTTGATGCGTTAGTTGGGCCAGCTTCTGGCGAGCAAATCGTGGATGTCGTTGGGCGTGTCTTGAATGGGGAGAAATATGTCGCTCTGATGGATTCGTTGTGTTCAAAGCCAAGTTTGAATCTACCGCGTGTGAATGTCAATCCTCTTGTCCGTATTGTTCCGATCGCCTATGGGTGTGTAGGGGAATGCAGCTATTGCTGTGTACGATTTGCACGGGGGAGACTGAGGAGTTTCGGTCCTACCGAGGTGGCAGAGTACGTGAGCAAGAATCTAAGAGAGGGTGCCAAGGAGTTTTGGCTTACTGGTCAGGACGTGGCGAGTTACGGATTAGATTTGGGGGTTGATATCGTGGATTTGTTGAGAAAGGTCTGTTGCGTTGACGCGGTTGGTGAGTTTTGGATCCGAGTTGGAATGTCGACGCCGAATTTGTTACGACCTCTTGTTAAGGCATTTGGGGACTTTCTTACTGATCACGAGGGCTGTGGCCGTGTCTTCGAGTTTTTGCACGTTCCAATACAGAGTGGTGACGATGGGATTCTGACGTTGATGAGAAGACGTTACAGTGTCGATGATTTTAAGCAAGTCATTTCTGCTTTCAGGCGTGTGATGCCTCGCGTTACGATTGCCACTGATGTGATAGTGGGGTTTCCAGGGGAGAGCGAGCAGGCTTTTGGGAACACCATTCAGTTGTTAAAGGAAGTCAAGCCTGATATCGTGAACGTTAGCAAGTTTTTTGCAAGACCCGGTACTGAGGCTGAGAGGATGAAGGGAAAAGTTGAACTGGGCGAATTGAAGAGACGTAGCGAGATCATCGCACGTTTGGCTAGAGAGATCGGTCTTGAGAAAAACAAGGCTTGGGTTGGCTGGAGTGGACAGATATTGATTGAAGAGAAGGGGGAAAAACGTAGTTCTTGGGTGGGACGAAATTTTGCATACAAGCCTATCGTAGTGCGTTGCAATGAAGATTTGTTAGGGAGGTTTTTGAACGTGCGCGTGGTGGAAGCTCATCAGTCGCATCTTTTGGGAAAGGTCATTTAGGTCCTTAGCGACACCTAATTTCTTTGTAAACTTGGAGCAGGGCCAGATCTTCTCATGTCCTGATCTGGACAACTTTTAACAAGCTGCAAATATCATGTCGCGAATTGAAGCCCAAACGTGTTTGGGGAAGAGGCAGTTTCTAGTTGGCTTTCATAGTGTTGATATTAATAGTTATGCGATAGCTTGAATATGGTTTATTGCGACGGAATATTTAATATTATTCTCAATAGTCCTTAGTATCAAGGAGGAAACACCGTTTGAAAATAGATAAACCCGAAATCAGCGGACTACTTGTACTTTTCATCGGCGTCGGACTCTTAGCATTCACATTCCTCAATGCCTATTGGCTTCTTTCAGAGGACATCAGCATACTGGCTTCACAGGATCTCGTAGCAGCCTTCAGCCAAGCCCTCGCACCACTCATAGTCACAGTCATACACATCATGTACCTCGGGATAATGGGATGGATAGGCTCGTTACTGACATTAAGAGGCATACCGCTACTGACACACCCAAAGACCACAATCACCCAACCTGCACAAGCGCCAGCACAAATGCCGATTCCCCAAGCTGCCGAGGTCAAACCAGCAAAGAAAGAAGAAAAACCGGAACAGGAGAAAATCGAAAGACCACAACCACCAGAAAAACCAGAAGCCAAACGTAAAGAAGAGTCGCAAGAAGAACCCGAGAAGAAGCCAGAAACAGGGATCACAATCGAAGTGAGACCACCAGAAGAAACTGCAGTATCGCCACAAAAACCTGCACAACCTCAACAGCCTCAACAGACACAACAGTCTCAACAGACACAACAGCCTCAACAGACACAACAACAGTCACAAAACTAAGGAAGCCAATAACGAATGCAGCAAACCATCCGAGCCCTAGGATGGGCCACCAAACTACTATGGATAGTGCTGATCGTCTTAATAGTTACGATCGCCTACTCGGCTACACAGATCACCATATCCTTCGGTCAACCGATCACTACTGCAACTATGCAGATCCTGACGATTTCTATGCCAGTAAACATACACAACGAAGGATTGTACGATATTTACCAGCTTAATGCGACTACTCGAATCACTGATCAAAATGGAACGCTTGTTCAAAACTCGACCTTAACTGAAGTTGTCCCGAAAGGGGCGGATACGATTACCACGCAAACCCTTATGCTTAACATCACAAAAATACTCACTGAACAAAGTAACCTGCTTTTCAACGACACTACTCTAACCGAATTCCAGTACGTCGCCTTCGACTATGCGGACGCGATACCACTCAGCGCTCATGGAAACTACAGCTTGCTATGGGGCGCGCCGTTAAGCAACCTAGCAGTGAGTAATCCGTCCATCCAACCCTATAACTCAACCTACTCCCTGGTAAGCGTTCAAATATCCTTTGAAAACCATAACCAATACATACCCCTTGATGGCAACCTAACCGTAGAAATCTACAACTTGCACGGCACTTTGAAGGGTCGGGGAACAGCAAGCATCGATGCTCAACCGAACACATCTTGTAGCACCGAAGTGGACGTTCTAGTGCGTAACTCGGTCACATCTCCGCGAGGCACGATTGATCTGTTTTTTGAAACGTCCATTTTAAATTATGGGCCAGTGGTAATACCCCTTGGATAAGTCTCTGTTTCGAGTTCTTCTTCCACGAATACTAAAAGCCATCGTGAAATCCATGGTAGTTCTGATCCTGTTTCTGATATTCTCACGGATGTTAGCGCCGCTAGACCAATTTTATCCTCAGGCGACTTCGCTTATACAAACCTACGTTATGATTTTGGTGGTCTTCATAATTCTTGGCGAACTGGCCAAGGGCACGATTTTTCAGTATGGTCTCAACATGGGAAGAGCCTTCTTCTTCATAGGCTACACAATATACGCTTTGAATAGCGGCACAATCACAGAAACCATCCAATCGGTTACATTCACAGTCAACTTGGAAATCTTTCTCATGATGATGATACTCATAGGAACACTGGACTTTGCAAAATCACTCGTTCAACTCATTAATCATATGGCAACTAAAGCAGAAACCGAAGAAATCACGGTGCCTGCACTTGAACAAGAAGTGATTGTGAAATAATTCGCAACAAAAATACAGATTAGCAATTCATTAGTTCTATTAACAGAGGACTACGGTTCTAGCAATTGTGAGGACGTGTGCCATGCTGTCGCGTGCGCTATGAAGACTTTAACATCGAGAGGATGGAACATTACCTTCACTAAGATAGCACACGTTCTTCTTCGGCATAGTCATCCATGTTTTGGTGTATACGTGATTTTCTCATATACACATATAACGCACTAGATATTGATACTTAGGGTGGCGCCCTTTGAAGAAGGCGAGGCTCCTTGAAAGATAACTCAGGCTTGAACAATGCCAGTCAATGAAGAAAACGTTTCTAGGATACTCGTCGTGCTTTCTCACCCTTTGAGACGGAAGATTCTCTCGGACCTGTATGAAAAAGGCGAGTGTTCCTTTACAGACCTTATGAACGCCTTGAGCGTGGACACAGGGAAGCTTAGTTTCCATATTCGGAACCTAGAAGGTTTTCTTGAGCAGACGCCTACTGGCAAGTACAAATTGACTAAGACGGGCGAGAACGCGATAAGACTCTTGGGCGATTTGGAGGCGTGGGCTGTCGAAGTCGACTATGAGAAGACTGGTTCCTCGTTGCCCCTCGCCGCCGTCAGAAAGCGGGTCTATGCATTTCTGATAGACCTCGCAATCGCGGTGGCAGTATTTGCAGTATACTTGGCTCTGCCGTACGCTTTCTCTTTGGTCATCAGGGGACCAACGTCTATCTTGGATCCGAGTGTCATTCTTTTTTCGCTTGTTCTGTTTTGGATTTATTTCACTTTACTTGAAGGTTTTGCTGGACAGAGTTTGGGAAAACGCATCATTGGGCTGATGGTCGTTAGAATCGATGGCAAGAAGTTGTTTTACGACACGGCTGCTGTAAGAAACTTTGGCAAGGTTTTTCTCTTACCCATCGACTTGATCGTCGGGTATAGTCTTAAGGATGTCAGATTCATTAGATACTTTGACAAATTCGCTGGCACGACTGTGAAAGACCTAAGACCTTGACTCCTGATTCCTGTGTGTCAATTTGCGTTTGCAATTTTGAAAAGTGGAGTTCGCATAGATTCATGGAGTTTCCAAGATTGAATGACAAACTGGCTTAGTAAAGCTTTCAAAAAGTCTTATTTTGCTCTCTATATGTTCAACGTCCTTGTACGAGCGTACAAAGACATAGCATTAAGTCGTACGGAATGCATAACAGGCTAGCGTGAGAGCAAGCGTGAGAGAGTTGAAAAATAATGAACAAAGACGATTGTCAGAAGGGGAGAAATATTGGTGAAACTGGATCGGATCTTTCAGGAATTGCTTGATATTCGTCATCGCTTGGATGATATAGAGAGGATGTTTTCTAACTGGCATCCTCAACCGCTCCGTGTTTCCGAGTCGGAGCTGTTATCCTTGCCGGATAATCTTCGAAAGACGTATCTGATCGTGACCTCCGAGGGCGAGTGTTGCGCATCGCGTGTGTCTGCTTTAACTGGGCGTTCACGCGCCATTGAGAGCAGTTACCTCAATCAGCTGGTTCGTATGGGTTGGTTGACGAAACGTCGAAGTTCAAAGACGCTTCAGTTTAAGGCGTTTTCACATTCACAAGAAGAATCTGGACTAGTGTCGACGCGTGAGCTCTTGCGGGCCAAAGATGGAATAAAAGCTAATGCATAAAGGCTAGTCGTTGAAAGAAATGGTGTTTAAGGAGAAGACGCATAAGTCGCTGTTTTTGCGCAAGAGTTTTCCGATCCTTATCTTGGTGATCTGTCTGTTAACGGTTGGTTTTTTCACTGCGTTGAGGGGTACTTATGTTCCTAACGTGTCTGCGGTTACGACTTCGCCAACTCTAGGGGTGTACTGGGATCAAGCATGCAAAAAGCTTGTCTCCGCTATTAGTTGGGGTAACGTTTCAGCAGGTTGGGGTTCTGAAACGGACGTGATCGTCTTCGTGAAGAACCTAGGGTCGAACGCCACGGTTCTTTCGATGAACATGTCAGCTTTGAATCCGTCTTCGGCTTATCTGAAAATGTACCTATGCTGGAATTACAATGGGCATCAGATTGGGCCAGGAAGCGTAGTAGAGGTGACTCTGAGGTTGTTCGTTACGCCGTTGATAAGCGGAGTTAGTAGTTTTAGTTTCAACATAGACATCGCTGCCGGCCTCGGTCTTAATAAGAGCCCTAACATAGATGGGGATGGGGTAGTCAATGGAGTTGACCTCGGAATATTCGCCAGGGCTTGGGGTTACGCTGCGGGTCAACCGAATTATGATTATCGTTGCGACTTTGACAATGAAGGAATAGTCGGCGCAAATGACTTCCGCATATTGGCAGCTGCGTGGAATGCCTGACAGTGTGTTGGCCACTGTTATGAAAAGGATGGTGTTTTGGAACGCTTGTGCCAGTTATAAGCTGCTTTTAACGCTGGCGTACCGCCAAACGAATTACAAAGGACTAGCAGAAAGTTTGGCGGATACCAGAGGCAGCGTGTGAGGAATTTAGGGATCGGTGCTGACTTGAGCATTTTGTAATGGTCGCTGCCATGTTCGGAGTTGGATTCGATGATTTTGGCAGTTTTTGGTAGTTTTCTTGGGTGATCTTGTGGTTGTGGTATTTGTGGAGTGGCTTAGGATGGTTTGCAGGCTCGGTTTGAGTATGGTTGGTAGCGCGCGCGGTGTACGTGTTTATGTTGGGTGTATTATGCGTATTATGACGGTGATCATGAATGCTATTCCTAGGGCTATGGCGGCTAGTCTTAGGCGTTTTTTGTTTAGGGCGATGTTTCCTATTTGTCCTGTTGATGAGGTTAGCAGTTCTGATGTGATGAGTGTTATTATGGCTGTTACGGCTAGCCATAGGCTTATATCCGACGTGGAGAGTGGAAAGTGCATTCTCTTTTTGGTTTCTCCTTGCTAGTCTTTTCTTAGGCTTAATGATGCCCCTGTCGTGTCTGTTTCCTGGTTATAGTCTAGCTCCTTTATCGTAACGGCTTTTCCTGTTGTCTTGGCTACGGCGCACGCCAATGCGCTGATGAGGGGGCATCCTAGCCTGTGCACACTCTTTAGGTCTCCCTCCGTGTATAGGCTTCGGAATGTGGAGCCTGTTATTCTTAG
>DATHCB010000100.1:0-2011 GCA_035319765.1 Bathyarchaeia archaeon | reverse complement strand
GAGACTCCAACCTAGTCGTCATAAAATTCGGCAGAGTTGATGCTGTGCCTGACGTATTGTGGGGGCAGCTTTACAAATCACGACGAGCATTTCGAAACCTGCTTTCTCAGAACGATTTCAGCATAATCCGAGACGCTGTTTGGAGCAATGAAAAAGATATGAACGTATTCATCTTCGAATTGGAACATCTTTCACTGCCGGCAATTAAGAAGCATTTTGGACCGCCACTCGAAAGACCCAAAGAGTGCCAAAACTTTCTCAAGAAACACCTAAACTCGGCTGACACGCTTTCTGGACCAATGATCAATAACGGGAGATGGGTTGTGGAAACAAAGAGGAAGACTCTGGAGGCAGATGAGCTCTTGGAACGTGAACTGAAGGAAGGCGGAAAAAATAGCGGAATCGCGGAAGAGATTTTAAAAACCATTCGCGAAAACTTTGAGATACTCACGGATGATGTCATTCTGAACCTTTACACGTCGAATAGTAACTTCGCAGAATTCCTCACGAATTATTATTACGGCAAGCCCGACTGGCTGAAAGATCAAGCAGAAAAACCAAAAGCTCGGGCCACTTCCTAAAGTGAGGGAAACATGTGAGAGGAAAAAGTTGGATGTACTAGAAGCAATTAGAGGGCGCAGAAGTATCCGTGCTTTCACGCATCAACTAGTCGAGCAGAAGCTAGTTGAAACCCTGATTGATGCAGCTCGACACGCACCTTCTGCGGGCAACATTCCACCGTGAGAATTCGTGGTCGTCAAAAAACCTTCCTAAAACGCCAACTTGCCGCGGCAGCGTTGAATCAAGCCTACGTTGAAGAAGCCCCCGTAGTGATAGTTGTCTGCGCAACGAAGTGATGTCTGAAAGTGGTTATGGTTCTCGCGACAAGGCGCTTCATCGTATTCAAGACACAGGAGCAGCGACTCAAAACATTCTCTTAACAGCATATCCAATGGGACTCGGGACTTGCCGTGTTGGAGCGTTTAAAGAGGAGGAGGTGAAACAGTCGATAGATCGACCTGATTGAGTCAGGCCGTTTGCGCGCGCCTATCCCTATTGGCCACGCAGCAGCTAATCCATCGAAGAAGCGTTCGAGAAGATCGCTAAATGAAATAACGCACGATGAAGAATTTTAGATATCCTACCAGTTTGAAACGCAGAAGGCACAGATTATACAATAGATCATGCGAGAAACAAATCGTACAATCCCTTTGTTTGTGACAGCTCACATCGTTGATGTGTGCATGCGTGTTTCTAAACTTCCCGGCATTTTAGACATGATGCCGCATGGTTACTTAATGGAGGCTTCTAGCGCTCTGATCTTCGCTGTGTGTGCGCACAGCCTACTGCCTCGGTTTAGCATATGCTCCTAATATCCTTCAAATATGCTCGACAGGCAAGCGTGCGCGGTAGCCGGCCTAGCAAACGAATCTAGGGACAGCCACGCCCGCTCTGGATTGATAAACGGAAAACACATTCTGAATGGTTTTCAAATCATAAGCAGTACTACGTATGAGATATTACCAAAGTTCTTTAATGACTCAAAACATTCAATTTAAAACAGAGCTTACAGCCACGAAGCGAGCCCGCCTTAGTGGGTGCAAATGTCAAAACCAGAGCAAGTCCGAAGAAAGGAGATCTTCAAAGATCGTTTGGTTCAGATGCTTCTAGGCAAGTTCTTAAGCGGAGAGGTCAGCAAACTGGAACCCGTTTACGATTCAGACGCCGGCTATAGGTATCCGATCATTGAGAAGGTGGTAGGCGATTCAAAGGCTGTGGATGCATTCTTGAAGCAATTAGCAGAAGTGGGCGTTCTCAAAAGAGAGCTTTACGACAGAACCATCTATTGCCCGGAGTGCGGTTCGGCAAAGACCTCAATTCACTATAACTGCCCATACTGCAAGTCATTCGATGTCGAAAAAAGCTCATTAATAGAACACGTTCAATGTGGATACATCGACACGGAACAGCACTTTCGCTCAGAAGAACAACTAATCTGCCCTAGATGCCA
>DATHCB010000099.1:0-19132 GCA_035319765.1 Bathyarchaeia archaeon | reverse complement strand
GCGGGATAAAGAAGGATTTTCGAGGGAATGCAACCCTTTGTTAGGCAAATTCCGCCGGGCTCATCCTTGTCGATAACGGCAACTCTCAGATCCGGCTTATCTTGCATCATTGCGTAGACAATGGCCATTGCAGAACCAGTGCCTATCACTATCACGTCATATTCTTTCAAACACACACCACGCTTCTGCAAATATTGCAAACAGCACATATTCGTCTTTTTCGGTTTGTGCGCCGGCCTTTACGGTTTTAAGTGCAGTAAGACTTCTTTCTAGTGCGCAGCTTTGCCACGGTAGCGATGTTATCTCTTATGCTGCCCATCCTGCCCAAATTGTTAGCAATTATGTTCAATCGGAAAGCGCTTCTTGCGGTGCGCATTGCTTCGGTTAGAAGGTATTTCGGTCGGGTCAGAAAAGCGTTGAAATGTTTCTCTATTAATTGCCTTATCTCTTCTGGGGGCAGACACTCGGGCGACATTTCTGAAGCCCAAGCCCCAGTTTCCCAGTATTCTTCTTCCTTGAGCACGCCTTTCGATTTCAGCTCGTCCCAGATGTCCATGCCTGGAAAAGCGCCGAGAATGTTGAACTGGGGAAAGTCTATAGGGATTCTGCTTGCAAATTCAAGAGTGTTTTCGATTTCCTCTTTGGTTTCAGTCGGCGCGCCGACGATGAACGAGGCCACTATGACGTTCATTCCAGCTTTTCTCGTTGTTTTTACGGCATCTTCAGATTGTTTTGGAGTTATTCGCTTGTTGTAATAATCTAGGATTCTTTGGTTGGCGCTCTCTATTCCAAAGTAAACTATCTTGCAGCCGGCTTTGACCATTTCTCGCATGAGCTCGTGAGAGCAAGAGTCGACTCTTCCTTCGCAAGTCCAGTCCATGTCAATCTTTTCTTTTCTTATGCTCCTGCAGATTTCTATGACTCGTTTGGGATTTATGGTGAAACTGTCATCAACGAATAAGAACTGCTTGTAGCCCAAGTTTGAGAGCAGCTGAAGTTCTTTAACGGTGTTCTCGGCTGATCTTGCCCTCCAAATTCCACGCGCGAACCTCTGACAACCACAGAACCTGCACCTAAAAGGACAACCACGTGAAGAAAGAACCGTGGTAAATTTTTTGGGCGCCGTGATAGCACCGGCAACCTCAGAATGATAATCGACATCTAGCATTTCGCGATCTGGGAATGGCAGAGAATCAACATCCTTAATCAGTTGTCGGTCGGGGGTTGAAACAAGGCTCTCCCCCTTTCTGAAAGTGAGACCAGAAACATTCTTCAGGTTCTTTCCATTTTTCAGACACCTTGCCAATTCGAGCGTCGTGAGCTCGCCCTCGCCACGAACGATGATGTCAATCCACGGATATTTCTGCATAACTCGTTCCGTGTTGAAGGTGCCGTAATAGTTGCCAAAGACGACTTTTGCTCCAGGATTTTTCTCTTTCACTTCTCTAGCTGTTATTGCAGCTGTTCTGCCCGAACTGGCCAGAGTTGAAAAACCGACAAAGTCCGGGTTTTCTTTGTCAGCCCATTTCGCAGTTTCTTCTATGCTCAATCCCTTTGCTGCCTGGTCTAGTAGGGAGACTTCGAACCCTTCTTTCGTAAGCATGGCTGCCAAGTAAAGCATTCCGAGAGGAGGCCATGAACAAACTGGCTCGCTTCTTTCGTTTAGATCTTCTATGAATGCCGCAGGACTTATGAACGTAAGTTTCATGACATCCACTCGTCGGTTTCAAGCGTTCTCCTAGTTTCTAAATTTTCCTTTCTAGTTATTGGTTTATGTTGAAATGCGTTTCTATATTGAGCTCGGCGTTTTTCTACACATATCTTTTGGCTAGACCTTGAACCTTTTTGGCTTTCTGTAGAAGTGCACGTTGTTATGTTCGTCGTATTTAAAGCGCCAGAAAACAAAAAAGAAGGGAAGTGCCGGAGACATCTTCAAACTCTGTGAAAATGACCTTCGAGAAAACCATATGAACCTAGACTAGACTGTTTTTTCGAAAACTGCTTCTCCAAAGGGTTTGAACTCTTCTTTACCCTTGGCCATTTCCAATCCGGTAGCTATTCTTGTGCTAGATATTTTTCTGATGTAAGATCGTTGCCTTACACCTTCATACTGTTTGGCGACAGGCTCCATTTTTATGTCGAATTTTATCTCCTTGCTCGATCTCGAGAATTCGACTTCGTTGTTCACAAAGCCGTAGGAGAAGAATGTTTTGCGCTTAAATTTCCCTTCAGCATTGTCGTAGAACAATATGCTAATGTTTCTGTTGACCAATTCGCCGCCACACTGGTTTTCTTCTTTGGCCGTAATGAATAAGCTGCTTGGATAACACTCGAAGACTACTATTCCCTCTATCGCGCCCTTTGTGCCAAATTGCCCAGGCATAGTTTTACCTTTCCATGTGCCAGCGAGGAAACGCCATTCATCTAGCGGGCTTTTGCTTGCCATTCCACCGTTCACCTTGAAAAAGGAGTCTTTGAGAGAAAGCCATTTAAGACTTTCGACAAACGTTTTCGAGCGCGCTAGTCAAAAGATTTAAGAAAAGTTTGGCATAAACCGATATAATTGGTGGGTAAATGTCAAAGACTACTGTGGAATTGAATCTTAGAACAATTTTTGGACTGATTTTCATGGTAATAGGGCTAATTATGCTATTGTATATCGCTGTAACCTCACTCCAACTGTCCACTGGAGCAGTCAAACCTTTGAGTCTTAATGTCACAGGTACGTATGCGGTAAATTCTAATTACAATACTCTCTACGGAATTCTTTTACAGCTAGGTATGTTCCTAATAGTGGTCGTGATAGCGTACATACTGTTGAGAGTTGGACTTTCGATTATGCGCAAAGAAGAAGAATAGACTAGGATTGGTCTGATTAGTTCTTTTGGTTCTGCTATAAGCCTTTTCAGAAAGAGAAAAACGATTAAAGCTGGGCTTGGCACAGTGCGCGCTATGGAATCTTACCTTCGTAGATAATTATTCCTGACCGTCTTTGGAACTTGAAAATCAAATATGCACCCTTGACCATGAGTACCAAGGATAGAACGATAAGAAAGGTAGAAAAAGTAAGCCTTGCTAAACTGTACTGTTGCTGTACCCAAGGTAGCACAGACAAGAAATCACCAATAAGAGAGACTCCGACGAACAAGATGAAAAAACTGAAGACAAGTATTCCAAAAGCCAAGAGTTTCAATCCGAAGAGTTCTCTGTCTGAACGAGGAGCATAGTCACATTTGTCAAGTCACTCAAGATGTCCGGCCCTACAAAAGGGCTGCCTGCTGCACTGAAGTTCTTCAGCTTTCCTTGGCACTATTATTTACCTTATTAAGCGAGTATCGAGCGATGCCAACTCCAGGGGCGGAAAAGAGCGATGGGCGCAACAAGAATGGTTGGAGACGTAGAAGTATATGTCATGTTCCCGACTTGATGAGCATCGGCGATGATCGTGTAGAAGCCCGTGCCAAACCCCAAGCCATTCAAAGTCAGCGTCACCGTGCTGTTTGGGGCCAGAGTCACGTTCGTAAATGTGTACATCGACCATGATTGGCCGTTTTGGTCTCCGTACAGTGTGATGTTGAACGTTGTCGCGTGAGTGCCTTCGTTTCTTAGAGTAACGTTTACGTTGACCGTTTCGCCTTCGATGAATTTGACTTTGCTAACTTTAACAGATATGGGAATGAAAGTAACTTGCTCTGTTACGTTCGCTCCGTGGACGATTATGCTGCCAGATGATGGTGAAGCCGCATAGTCAAGCGGGGCACTGATGGAGAAGGAATAGGAACCGTTTACAGCTGCGAACATTATCGAGTTCGAAGTGGAATTCTGAGTCTGACCGTTGAAGGTAGCCGACCACTGAGTATTCTGTGATAAGCCAGACTCAACGAAGATGACATCGTAAGGGGGCGCCACAGAGAAGGATGTAGTTGCATTGCCGTAGTTTCCTGAGGGGTCATAGGCCTCGATGTCGACTGTGTAGTTTCCGATCGGCGTTACTGTGGCGTTCAACGCATGAAATAAGTTGGCCGCAACGAAACCGCCTGCTTTCGAGTTGTAGGTCATCGGGAACCAATTGACTTGCTCGCCAGAATTCGTGTAGATAGAACCAAAAACGCTGCCAACAGTCATAAGCCTGCCATCGGGGTATGTTACTTTTGCCAAGGCCGAAGATTCGTTGCCATTTTCAACGGGCACCACAGCGTTCGAGACGCTAGCCTGAACACTCAAACGGTATTGAGCCACTCTGATAACGGTGGCGAAGCTTCCGAAATTGCCCTTCCCATCAGTCCCGTTAACAGTTATCTTATAAAAGCCCGAGGGGTCGCCAAAGGACGTCGTGAACGCTCCATTCCATAGCGTGCCAGTAGCCGATAACGTCAGCGGAATTTTTGCCACGAAAACTGAGCCGTCGTAGATCACAGCCGTGAACGTGCCTGTTTTTACTAGTGACTGGTTTTCATAGTAGGGATATGCGTATAGCGTAATCTTGTCGCCCAGAACATATGTAGGCGAATCGGTGAACGGTAACACATAGAGGCCCACGTTTATCCACGTGTACGCGCTTCCCTTGTTCCCGTTATGGTCAGTTCCGTTCACGACCATTATCCAAGCGCCCGGATCTGCACCCTTTGGAATTGTGAAGGCTCCATCCCACATCCGCTCAAACCGATTGTAGCTGAGTGCCGCCTTTCCTTCGACCTTTCCTAATTCGTTCCCAGTGGTCTGGTTAGTTGCCAAGTAGAGAATGGCATTGTACGTGCCTTGAACAACGTAATTACCGCCCGTATCAACCACGTAAGACTCGATGTCTATCGTATTCCCTGCTTGGTAGAGTTCTCCCGAAGTAAATGGTGGGTTCACGATAGTCACCCCGTCTCCCACGGCAAGAGTTGTAAAGCCTTCTCCAAAAGACGAGCCATTAGCAGCAGTGACTGTTACGGACCATTCTCCACAAGGATCTGTTGGTTTGATCACGTAGCTTCCTAGCCACTCAGCCGCCGAAGCACTATAAGCCATCTCAATGCCCGAGGCGATTGTGATCCCAGTGCTAGACGTTATAGTCGCGGTCACAGGTCCGCTTATACTTTTATTATTGGCAACGATTGCGGTCAAGTGCACGGTCTGCCCATACGCGTAAGCTTGGCCGAGCGCGTCCGAGAAGTCATTGGTCACCGCGACTGGAAGTTGACCAGTTGGCGCCAAGTAGTCGGATAGCTCTCCTACGTTAGGTGAGCCGACGCCTGTGAGTGGGTTCCAGCCCTTGGTCGCGGTGTCGGGATCGTTATCTCCAACCATGACGTCGTGGAAAGTCTTCGCATACTCTGCTGGATTGTTCAATATCGAGTACATAGCAGGATCGATAAACCCTAATGGGCTTCCGGCTTTCTGATCTATCAGCGCCATCGACCCAGCCCAAGAGGGAGAGCCAACGCTCGTGCCCCCGATGATATAATATTCGTAAGCGCCGGCTGAGTATATGGAAACTAGAACTCCTGTTTGAGGGTCGGCGTCCCAGGCTACATCTGGATTTCCTCTCTCTCCATTGTTCACGACGCCGGGACCAGTTTGCCAAGACGGCCGACCGAAGAGCGTGCTCCAGCCCCCGCCCGTTCCCCATCCATAATAGTTGTTCCAGCTCCAAGCGGTTTCGTTCCCGTATGTTCCTGTAGCGTTTGCGTAGGGAAATTGGTAGTATCCCGATGTGGTGTTCATGTACAATGAGGTGCCGCCTACGGATGTGATGTAGGGATCGGTTGACGGATAGCTGGCGCCTCCATAGGGTGAGGTTTGACCAAAAGTCTGTTCGTATGCTCCCCAGTCACCGCTGCTTGCGAACGCGGTTATTCCTAGTGCTGCATCCATCTGGAACACCTGATCTAGCCAGGGATAATTGAGACCGAGAATGGGATCCACCGGAGTCGAGGAGTCGATATCATTTTCTGGCGTAGCCCAACTCATAGAAATGATGTCGTTGTGGGTAACCCCATTAACTGTTCCGTTGTATCCAAGGGTCGCGTCATCGACAGCTTGAAACAGTTGACTCCCGCTGTTCGATGCTGCGTAGAGGTTTATCGTGGCGTTAGGAGCCATTGCGTGCGCCCACTCCACATCGAGTGCTATCTCCACGTTCCATCCGGTGGTTATTCCGTTCGTGGCGTTGTACGGCCCGACGGGAATTATGTGCAAGGTTCCGCTTGATAGCGGAAGCCCGAACTCGGTGCTGAAGTTCTGAAGTTCCTGCTGAATGTACGGATCCCCGTATGCATCGACGATCGCGATTGAAACGCCGGTCCCGTTGTATCCAGCATCGTGCAACCCTGTTACATTGTACATTTGGCTGATTTCTGAAGGCGAATAGTAGAACGAAAAGTTGCTCGGAGTCTGTCCCGGATTGACGGTGCCGAGCGTGCGGTAAAGCGGGACTGCCCCTATGCTTGTGGCTTGAGAGAGGTTTTCAAGTCCGTAGATCATTTGGATGTTCGAAAACGCCGATGGAAGCTGCGCTGCGGATGTGGCTGAATAGAAGACTTGACCGTTCCAGCTGAATGAATCGATCTGCACCTTTAAGGCGTCCTCTATATTCGACACTGTTCCCTTCACTTCAATCACGCTCGGATTCGTCGCACTGAGCTGAACCTGCAATCCATTCGACTGCATGTAAGCCACAAGAGCCACCACTTCGTTCTGGTTGGGCCCGTAGAACTCGTAAAACTGGGACGGAGTCAGGAAATGATGATAGAGCGAGGAAGAAGGACTATACACTTCGCTCAAGAACGATTGGAGACCAACGCCGTCACTGAGTGGAAGCACTAACTGAAGGCTCATCTGCTGGTTTGGCGAAACGGGTCCAAGCAACGTTGCCTTGCTGAGCACACTTGGAGCGTTTGTTGGGACGGTTGAAAACTGCTTGGAACTAGATGAAGGAGAACCCGTCGATGGATCTGCCAAAGGTGATGACGCCGCAGAGTAACTACTCTTGCAAGCACCGAATAAAACTGGATTTCCCACAAAAGCGATAACCATAAGAAACACAACAACCACAACACCGAAAAGCATGCGCGTCGTCAAATTCAATAAATTAGCCCCAGAAATAGAAAGCACTCGCGATACATTTTTCCTTTTTGGTTATCGTGCGTTACCTGTTGACGGGAACCTTAAGAAACAAGTTCAAAGGGTCAGAATGAGAGTGGAACAGTCATACTAAATCAAAACTACGAAAGAAAGGGTCGAAAATGACAAACTATAAAATCTGTCCATTCTGTGAAGAACCTATTAAGGTAGAGATTTTTGGCGAGCACTTTGAAAAACATGGCAAGAAAAAGGAAACTGATTTAGTATTACGCACGAAAATATTCGAAGACGCTGAACAATCTTTGAAGTCGAAGGGTGCTGACGATGGATTATCTTTCGATTTTGAGGTCGCGAAAAGGGTTTTTTCAGAAATAGAGAAAATAGACACATCTGACTATAACTACATACTTGATTCTGAATACCCAGACTTGATGTCAAGAGCCACAGTGTCGGTTCCTTCTCCATATTCTCCCATCATGTGCACTTTCAGATACAAGATTAGAGACAAGAAACTGTTTGAAAAAGTGCTCAAGAAGTACGAAGGTACCCCAAAGGAGCAAGTGTTGAAAGGGATGGTTTCAGACCATACGAAGACAATTATGGTTTTTCAGAGTGAGTATGTCAGAAGTCTCTTAGAGTGGAAATCCAAAGGAATGACTAATTCTGATATTATGGTCATAACCACTTTCTTTTTCCTTCACGAGATGTATCACATCATAGGCTACGGTGAAAGAGACTCCGACATTAAAGCAAGTAATGCTATTTTCAAGATTTTTGGTCAATTGGTAAGCATACCAGAACACGAGATTACACGATGGAAGTACGAAGAAGAGAAAGGATTTGTTTAAATGAAGATGCGCGATTTAAATATTCAAAAGAGTTAGGGAAAAGAATCTCATCAAGCGAGGCAAAAATGGAAACCAACATAATAAAAAATTCGCTTACTCTTGTTTTCAAAGGAAAGAAAAAGAAGTTCGAAATCATAGCAACCATATTGCACAAAATTGAGTTGTTGGATTCCGCGATAGTCTTTTCTGAAACGCTGAAAACCGCAACTAATGCAGAAGCGCCAGAAAAAGGTGCCGCACAATTCAGAGAAATTCGAAAACAATGGATAGACATTTTAAACAATGTATGCAAAGCGAATGAGTGATAGGTGACCACGATATCGCTTAGTTCGCCAACGTGGGATTGCGTGGAGAGACGTTGGCTCGTGCTTGCGACTCCATTACTCTGACCGTGTGTATAATGACGACAAAGAATACATAAAGAACAACGATTAAGGCACTCAAAGCCCACCTCACAGCAAAGCCTAGAATATTCATAGTTAAGAAAGCATACGTTGTCCAAAGCATTGTAAGTGGAAGAACCAAAATAACCATTAATACAATAAAGTACGTTCTGTCACGGTCATTGGCTTCACGGAACATAAAGCCAATGACTACGCCAGAGAAGCCCACTATGACACTAAGCGAGGCAGTTATTCCATTAATTAATGTTGGGATATACGTGACGCCGATATTTATTGGAAGAAAAAAATTGACCCATATTTCAGCACCTAGAACCACAAAGGCGATTACGCCATGATAGAACTGGTATTTATTCAATCTACCTTCTTCTGGTCGTTGTCTAGGTTCGGTTATCAAGTAGGAGAGTATGGCTAGGGCTACACCTAGAATAAGCAACACTATTACCTGCTCGAAATCTGTAGTATTCACCCTAAACTCTCCTCTGACTCATAATCCACGATTCTGATTTTCTAGGAGTTTGAAATAGGTTGCGGTCCTCTGCACTCAAACCTTTTTCGTTAAAGTTTCTTTCTACGAATACTCTGTCAAATAGACTTTGAACTAAACGTAACATAACTAGGCTAGGCGATTTAGACATGGGAATTGCTCCAGAAGAGGGAAGAAGATTAAAAGATTTCATAACCAACTTTTTGGAGTCAACTCACGGCTTGTTTAATGTTTCAGATGTGGTTCTAAAAAGCATAAAGAAGACAGCAAGTCAAATCGAAGTCAAAGGAACATTCGATGGTGGGACTCTGTTTCAAGTGAAAACCGTCAGTTTCACTATCGTGGTAGATTCTAACTATCATCTCATTTCATATGAGAGGACTTAGAATTTTGCGTTTCAAAGTTCACAGCGTTGAGAGTCTACACTCGGTAGACCACATAGACAGACTTGTTGATATCGTTAATCGATACCTTAGAGTGCTTTATGGAACATTAGGTTCTCAAGAGTTTTCTATAGATAGGTTCGACTTTGACGATAATGCTGAATTATGGGATATCAAACTCATAAGAACTGTTCATGGTAGAAAACTAAATTACGAGATGTCAATAGACAACGACTCAGGGGAACTTTATTCTTTCGGAAGACGAAGGCGATAGGTCACTCTTTTGTCTTCATGTTCTACGGAATCCACACACGCTTTTTGAGCGTCTTTCAGTATAGGAGTATATCGGAGATACCAAAATTGTCGGAAATAACTAGACATATCGGGAGATGTCTCCAGACTCGATGTCAAAATGTGTTTCTATATTTCTGATGCAATGTTTCTCAGTCGGCACTTAGCTGTTACTGTGACGGTACAGTCACACAGACTTAAACGTAGATGACCCCTGTAGGATTAGTGCGTGTCGACTCGGGAATGATGAAAAATGGGAAAAATAAGGACACATCTCCCCTTCCTTATTCGAGAATGGAACTCGCACGAGTCGGACACATACCGAGTTTTTCGAAAGTTGGATGAAAGAGGTTTGGAGCTCAGTTTCGTGTTTTAGGGTCCTCTCTCCTCCTTTCTGCCCTCTCACGCAGCTCCAAACCCCTAAATCCAACACCCTGATCAAAACTGGGAAGTGCGGGAGACGTCGCCTGAACTTATGTCCAAATGTGTTTCGTTGATCCATGGTTTTCACTTTTCTTCTTTATTATTTTTCTTTTAAATAGACGAAAAGCCATAAATCAAGCGACAGTGTATAATCAAAGGCTTAACATGGGAGGCAAGTAAATGTCAACATATTTCACGGTTTTCACGGATGAGAGCAAACTCGACATTAACTACATCCCAACGCGCCTTTCGCATAGAGAATCTCAGTTCAATCTTCTCACGAAATTCTTCCAGTTCGCTGTCGAATCGCCTGGAAAGATGGCTCAACGGGTCTTGATAGTGGGGAACGTCGGGACTGGAAAGACCGCCTTAGCGAAACTTTTCGGCTTGAAGATAATGCAAACGGCGCAAGAGAAGGGAATCAACCTTCGCTATGTTCACGTGAATTGCCGAGAGCGCAGAGGCAGCCTTTTCATGATCTTGCAGCAGGCGATTCTGGAGTTTTATCCGAACTTTCCCAAGCGCGGCTATTCTTCTGAGGAACTGCTCGGAATGCTTCTGCAAGTGCTGGATGAACAGAACGTCTGCGTTATTCTAGGTCTAGATGAATTAGAGGCTCTTCTAAAAAGTGAGGGTGCAGATGCGTTGTATAAGCTCACACGGATTCATGAGGGCAGGCTTAAAGAACCTCAGAGGCTTTCGATAATCGGCATCCTTCGAAACCTCGAATGCCTAAAAGCCCTAGATGAGAGCACGCGGAGTACGCTTCAACAAAACATAATCTTCCTTGAAGAATACTCCAAGAGTCAGCTAAGGGATATTCTGAGTACAAGGGTTACGTTAGCCTTTAGGCTCGGAGCGGTCCTGGAAGAAACCTTAGACCAGATCGCCCACTTAGCCGAAAAAGAAGGCGGAAATGCCAGATACGGGATCGAGTTGCTGTGGCGAGCGGGAAAGTACGCGGACGCCTCAAACCTGCATGAAGTCCCCCCAGAATGCGTCAGACGCGCGTCTTCAAACGTGTATCCCACCGTGCAAAAAGATGCCGTCCTCTCATTAGGACTTCATGAAAAACTATTCCTGTTAGGCTTGGCCAGACGGCTTAAGCACACGACACAGGCTTATCTTACTATGGGAGAAGCCGAAGAGGCTTACCGAATTGTTTGCGAAGAGTGCGGCGAAAAGCCTAGACGCCACACACAGTTGTGGAAGTATGTGAACAATCTATCCTCCGCAGACGTTGTAGAGTCGAAGGTTTCCAGTGATGGGCTACGTGGTAAGACCACGCTGATCGGGCTACCCTACGTCTCTGCAGAGGAACTGGAACGGGAGTTAAGCAGGGGGCTAGGCTTACAGTGATGGTCGAGGACGTATTTTCATCCAAGGGCCGCGTCAAGATCCTGCGGCTACTCGTAGAAATCGGAGAGCTGAACATTTCAGAAATCGCAAGACGCGCAGGGCTAAACTACGCAACTGCAAATCAGCATCTTGGCACTCTGGAAAGCGCCGGCTTGATCTTGCACAAATCATTCGGGCGCATTCGCATCTACCGCTTGAACGAGAACAGCCCCCACGCAAGAGCGGTTAAAGGACTGATCGAAGGTTGGGAGCAACGACTGGGAGAGAAATGAAATGTTTCGTGAAGACTACCGTAAATCAGCCAAAGCATTCGAAGAAGCATTGCAACAACTTGCATCCGACATAGCCAGCGGTGTTCTGTTCGAGCGGTTAGCCCCACTGGAGTTGTGGAAACGTGCCGAGCAAAGCGTTACAGGGCTGAAAAACCTAGCGGAAAACTGCAAGGAACTCATGCTAATCCTCAAGCCCGAAAGAGCGGTCGAAATTGAACAGCGATTCAGCGTATTCTCTCAGAGTATAACGAATTTCAAGGAAATCTTGTTCCAAAATTCGGCCGAGCCATCGTCCAACAGCTGTCTGGCCATAGAACAGTTGCAGGGCACGATCACAGCCGGCTCAGAATTCCTCCTACTCGTCAAAGAAACCAGTGACATTCCATCTCCCTTGATCGATAAGATCCTGCGCCTGCAGGAGGCGTTAGAGGCTGGTGGAAAAGTGATTACAATTGAGGCGCCTGAGAGTGTCCAACCCATGCTGGAGAGGCTTACCAAAGATATTGGTAAATTGCGTGACGCCATGACGGCCTTGGAGCGTGCAGTTTCAGACATGAAGGAACGCGTGCGCATTTTGCAGGAGAACAGCATCAAATTTGCCCAGTCGTTGGAGACAGTTCCGAAGAAAGAAATCGTCGATGAGCCCGAAGCAGTGAAATTGCAGCAGTCGCAAAAGGGACAGTTATCGCTTTCAGAGTTCAGAAATTGAGCTTGGCCTCCGAATCACAGAGTTTAGTTCCTGAGATGCTACCTGTAAGCAATATCTAAGAAGATGGGATTGAATGGCAAAGAGGAAAACGATTGATGAAGCTGTGAGTGAGCTTCCACCTGAATTGGCCATGGTTCTCAAGCGCATTGGGACCTATCGGCCTCATCCGAGACTTCCTTCGGACTGGTTTCAATGGCAAGAGGTTGAGAGGCAAACAGTTTTGACGTATGCGGAGATACCAACCGGGGCAAACGTGCTAGAGATTGGCTGCGGAGGACAAGCTATAGCCACGATCCCTCTTGCGGTCTTAGTCGGAGAGAATGGCAGGGTGGTCGCGGTGGATAGAGGAAGATGGCACGATTTCTGGAAATTGTTGGAAGCCAGCGGCCTGAAGACCAGGGTCATACCTCTTCAAGAAGACGCTCGAAAACTCCCTTTTCCCTATTCCTGTTTTGACCTGGTCGCCTGTATTCACGGAATAAGAAGTTTCGATGATCACAAAGCAATCCTGGACGCAGTTAAGGAAATGCTCAGAGCGACCAAAGAAAGAATATTCTTGGCTGAAAGTTCACCGGTTGCCAAAAACAAGGCGCAAGAGGCACACTTAATGATGTACAACCTGAGAAGACCCGTGTTTCTTGCCTTGGGAAAGGAGTATTCTACTGCAGGTGACATCCCGTACCTCTCCCAAGAGGAACTAGTGAACATCGTCGAACACGCTGGCGCCGCAAGAATCGAAACGGAAATAGTTGACTTGAATATGCCTCATCATCTCGCCTGGTTTCCGCTGGAGATAATTGAGAAAATTAAAGATCAGAACATCAGGGAAAACCTGAAAAGAAAATGGAAGAAAGCCGTCAAGATGCTGGACGAATGTGGAGAAGAACATCCTCCAGCAATTGTGATAAATGCTTGGAAAAAACAGATCTAGTTTTGGAAAGAGCGCGCTTGGATCAAGAGAGTGACCAGGGCTTGTTGGATGAAATAAGTTCCAAGATAAGGGTAGCGAAGAGCGCTTTGAAACGTGTCGGTTACATTGCAATGGATGTTTCCCCGCAAGAGTTTTTCGATTATATGACCGGCGAGATCTTCTCAGAAGACCTAACAACATTGCGTGACGTTCTTGGAAATGAGTACATTATGGTTCATGAGCTTGTCGAGATAAGCGAGCTTAAGAAAATGGGCAGAACAATAGACAAGCGAGTGATAACCGACTCTCCAAAAACTGCTATCTACACAGCACATTTCGCTGCCATGGAAACTGAACTAAGCTATGCACTACAGAAAGGAGACACATATTGGGCCAAGTGGAGACTCAAAATGCACAAAACGAGCGTATTAGACGATGATCCAAATCTCCCAGAAGAGCTGCGACCTAAGGCTGAAGAGATACTCAAGAGATTTAGCAAACTTATCGAAACTTGCACTTAGAGATCTTTCAAGAAAGTGAAGAAATCGCTCTTTCAACGTCCTTTCCACGAGGGTTTTCTCTTTTCTGTGAATGCTTTCACACCTTCCTGCAGGTCCTCCGTTGAGGCTACTACGCCAAAGCCTTCGCGCTCGAGTGCTAGGGCAGTTTCCAGGTCAGATTCGAGTCCGTTGTCGATTAGGGTTTTTGCTATCCTTAAGGCCACAGGAGCTTTGCTCGCAAGGTCTAGTGCAAACTGTCTCACTCCTGTCATGAATTGATCAGCGGGGACCACCATGTTCACTAGTCCGATTTGCTCGGCAGTCTTTGAGTCGATGATCTTGCCAGTGTAGACAAGCTCTTTCGCCCTAGCCTTGCCTACAAGTCTAGTAAGGCGCTGTGTGCCGCCCCAGCCTGGGATTAGACCGATATTGACTTCCGTCTGTCCCATGCGTGCTTTGTCTGAGGCTATTCGGAAGTCGCAGGCCATGGCGGTTTCTAAGCCGCCTCCTAGAGCGAAGCCATTAATTGCAGCGATAACCGGCTTCTGTAGATTTTCAATTGCCTTGCATATGCGATAGCCATTTGTCGAAAGCTCACGTGCTTTCAATGCGTTCATGCCTATCATGGCTTTAATATCTGCACCGGCAGAAAACGCCCTTTCGCCAGTGCCGGTTAAGATCACTACACGTATGGTTTCATCTTTTCCAGCATCCTCAAGGCAGCGCAGCACTTCGTTCATGAGGTCGACGCTG
Organism: Bathyarchaeia archaeon; assembly: GCA_035319765.1. Taxonomy (GTDB): domain Archaea; phylum Thermoproteota; class Bathyarchaeia; order Bathyarchaeales; family SOJC01; genus DATHCB01. The sequence goes on along the minus strand of DATHCB010000099.1, from coordinate 4,728 downwards.
AAGGCGTTCATGACTTCTGGACGATTAAGCGTAATAGTAGCTATTCCTTCACTCTTTTCATAGATCACGTTTCTAAGTTCCATCACTTTCACTCCTTCGCTTTTTTATTTCTGTGTCCAGTCGTAGAATCCCTTTCCAGTCTTGCGTCCCAACAGTTTGGCGTGCACCATTAGCTTAAGCCCGGGAGTGGCATGGAACTTTGGATCGATTTCCCGCGATAAGACGTCTCCGATGGCGAGCGTCGTGTCAGCCCCGATATAGTCTAACAGCTTTAGAGGACCCATTGGCCAGCTCAACCCAAGCATAATCGCTTTATCGATGTCGTCTCTGTCTGCAACGCCTTCATAGTATAAAGCCACGGCTTCGTTTAGCGCCGGGAAAAGAATACGGTTTACAATGAATCCGGGCACGTCCTTCTTGACTAATACAGTTTCTTTACCCATCTTACGTGCCACTTCGAGTGCAGTGTTGATGGTTTCGTCCGAGCTCAATTCGCCTCGGATGACCTCGACCAGCTTCATCAGCTGTGGCGGATTGAAGAAGTGCATACCACAGACTTGAGTTGGACGTTTTGTTGCGGAGGCGAGCTCTGTTATACTAATTGAAGACGTATTCGATGTCATCATGGCATGAGTCGGGGCATACTGATCCACGTTGGTGAAGATTTGTTTCTTGAGGTCCGGGATTTCAGGTGCCACTTCTATAACCAAGTCTGCATTTTTCACTGCTTCCCTCAAATCCAACGTCGGGTGAATTCGGTTCATTATCTCGTTTACTTGGGTCTCACCAAGTTGCCCTTTAGCCTTAAATTTGTCTAGGCTTCCTTTGATCATGCCTAAACCGCTGTCAAGGAACCTTTGTTCAATGTCGTACAGGTTCACATTATATCCGCCAATTTGAGCGGCAACTTGACAAATACCATGACCCATCAACCCAGCGCCCAAAACAGCGACCCTATTGACTTCCATATGTCCTATGCTCCTAACAAATGGAATACACTAAGAGAGAGCTAAGCATTAATTAGCATTTTCATTATAGTTTTCGAGTTTTCACTAATTTTTGGACACTTTACTTTCGCTTAGCGCGCGCTAACAGAGAGAGACGGAGGAGAGGGGCGGCCTGCGTTGGTAAAGATTTTCTTACAAGCGCGCTATTTGGAACTGGATTAATGATGAAAAAAGGATTCTTCTTTTTTGTACATACAACTCGGACGATGGCGACGAGCATCTCTGGATTTCTGCTAAGATTCCAACTACAGCAATTTGGACGCCAAAATTCCACCTACGAGAATTTTGCGAAGAATCTAGGATCCCAGTGTTGTCACTCAACACCGACTAGCGGTCGGTTTGCAACGCAGATTCTTGAGGTCTCCGAGAGTTTCTTGCTATGCCCATTTTCACAAGTATAGGGTCACCCTCTCCATGATTGACCTTTCATCTTCATGGAGACGACTACCCTATACCTGCTTTTTCCTTATAGACCCTGCAACGACTTCCTGAGAATAGCTATGCCGGTCTAATGACCCCAAACTCATCGCATTAGACACCTCCCTCCTACACCTACCTCATTTTCACCCTTCAAAAAACGCCTACATGCGAGGACAATAGAGCTAAATCGTCTTCCATTGTCCCACAAAACTTATCTTTCCCTACCAGTACGCGCGAGCGCGCACGAAAGCGACTCGACAGTAGAGAATTGCGAGGGGGCTGTTTAGGTTTGGAGTTTTACCATGATGTTTTCGTCGTCAACTTTGACTTGATACGTTGGTTCATCTTTTGCACTCAAGTGTAGGAAACCTATTTTGGGTTTTGAAATGAGTTTGCCAGTAGTGACATCGAATCTTGCATGATGCTTTGGGCATTCAACAACGTTGTCTTCCAGTTTGCCTTGCGATAGGTCTGTGCCTTGATGGGTGCATCTATTTGCGATGGCGTAGAAGTTTCCGTTCACGTTGGCTATCAAAATCTCTTTGCCTTCTAACTTGACGGTTTTCATCTTTCCAACTGGAACCTCGGTTATTCCAGCGACTCTAACATAATTTGACTCCACAAGTCCCACCCTAATACTCAATTACGAAGGGTTTCAGTTTTAGCTTTTCCGCAAAACTAAAGATCTGATGACTCTGAAATTAATGGCGGAGAGTAACGAATTATGTTCGTTAACATCGTCAGATGGCGTGTTCAAAAAAAAGAACAGTGAGAAGCAGTTTGAACTTTGGAATGAGATCATGGAATACCAGAGGTCTCATCCTGAGAAGGTTTACTACATTCGGTCTCGATTCTTCACATTTACAGAGAAATGGTCTGATGAAGAAAACTGGATGTTCTTGGATGAATACGAGAGCCGTGAGGACTTCGACAAAGGAATGAAAACCGTAAAAGAAGACCCAGAGTTTGCAAAGCTCTCAGACGAGTTTTTCCCAAAATGGGTGTTCATAATCGTTGCAGGATCTAGAACACACGAGTACTGGACTGAGGTGGAGAAGCTCAAAGTGGAACCACCACCAAAAAAGTAGGCTTGAAATTTCCGCAACCAAAAACTCGACTGCTCGGCCTCTGACGTTGTCATAAGCTTATTATCATTAAACGTGAAAAGAGAAAGCGAGTTGAAGGATATGGGAGCAAAAGAAAACCTTCAGTTGATGAAGACACTTGACGACGCGTGGAACGCGGGACCTGGAAGCCCGCTGTGGGAGACGTTTAAGAAGCGTCATAGAGAAGACGTCAAAGTGTACTGGCCGGCTCAACCTCTTCCTACAATTGGACGACACAATCACGACGTTGAGGCAACAGAGTTTTTCAAAACCTTCGACAACCAACTAGTCAACAACCCATACAAAATCGCCTTTGGTGACGAAGAACACACTTGCACAGTCGCTGATTGGACAGTGACAATGAAGGGCCCCATGAAAGGCCCAGACGGAAAAATGATTCCGGCCACTCACAAAACCGCCAAACTCGAATTCTGCACAGTCGCCACTTGGAAAAACAGCGAAATCGTCGAAGAGAGATTATTCTACGACGTTGTCGGGTTTATGAAACAACTCGGCCTATCAAAATAGGCCAATGAGACTCAGTTCAAGTCAGATGGGTGGGAACAGAGGCTCATGAGCAAAGCTGAAAAACGCGAATCGAAAACTAAAAGAAAAAGTGGTTTCCACGAAAACATAAAGAACAAAGACAGAACATTCGTTCTTTTCTACGCAACTTGGTGCCCATTTTCCCTGCGTTTTCTACCGGTCTTCGAAGAATACTCCAAGAATAATCCAGAAGAGTGCTTGAGCATTATCGTGGACGAAGAGCCAGATGTGTGCGAAGAATACGCCATAGAATACTATCCGACCGTAATAATGTTCAAAAAAGGAAAACTTCACAAGCGCTTAGACTCAAAACCAGGAGTAGGCCTAAACAAAGAGCAGCTTAAGGATTTCACTGAAAAACAGTAAGGAATCCTAAGCGTTCTTTTTTTAGCGCGCGCATCTTGACAACCCTAAGGTTTCCTGTGCGTGCGCCGAACTTTCAATAATACATATTTAGGCGTTGCCTAATGCTTCTAGAACCTTGGCTATTTCTGTAAGTGGAAGGCTGCATCTAAAGTCTCTGCACACGTATGCGGTTGTGTTTGATTCCGTTGCTGTCATGAACCTTGTGTATGGGGCTATATTCTCCAGCGTTTTGTCATTAGTGGGCTTGAATATCATGACTTTGTTTGGGCTGAACTGTGAGTTGACGCTCTGCAGCATGCTATGAGTTTCTGAAGAGTGTGGATCGCCGACGACTACGATTTCATAGGTTGGACCGGTTAGAAAAGAAGCCGCTGCCAGGAACATTGTGTTGTCGTGTCTGGCGTCTAAGCTGATAGTTGTTGCGAGAGCTCTTGCCTTTTCTTCATAATCGGTTTTTCCAGTGAGGCGTGCAAGTCTGATGAGATTTAACACCGCTACTGAATTGCCAGATGGAATTGCCCCATCGTTAAACTCTTTGTTCCTGACCAATAATTGCTCATCACGCTTCGGTGCGAAGAAGAATGCAGGGTCGCTAGCGTCCCATAACTGCTCAATCATCATATTCTGCAACTCTACTGCCGCCTTGAGGTAGTCCAGCTCGAAAGTCGCTTCGTACGTTTCAATGAGACCCCAAATGAAAAAGGCATAGTCGTCAATCATCCCTTCAACGGTCACTTCTCCATCTTTGTACCTATGCATCAGAGCTCCCTCTTGGGTTTTGAGCGTTTCAAGAATGAAGTTTGAGGCTTTTTCCGCGACTCTCGCATACTCATCCGAATCAACAGCTTGGGCACACTTGGCAAAAGCCGCTATCATCAGTCCATTCCAGTCTGCAAGTATCTTTGTATCCTTGAAAGGCCGAGCTCGCTCCTGTCTTTTTCTATAGAGCATTTTGAGTGATTTTGAAACAGTACTCTTCAGAATCTCTGGATCCATTCTCATTTCACTAGCCAATTGGTCTAGCGATTTCTTGAGGTGCAGAATGCTCGTTCCAGCGGGATTGTTGTCGCTAGACTGTTTCTCGTCGCCGCTCTCGGATATGTTGAATATTCTGCAGATCAGCTCTGCATCGTTACCGAGCACGTTCACTATCTCAGCTTTGGTCCAGAGATAGAATTTTCCTTCTTGTCCTTCTGTATCGGCGTCCTCGGCGGAATAGAACCCCCCCTTGGGATCTGTCATTTCTGCAAGTATGTACTGAAGAATTTCTTCCGCTGTCTTTT
>DATHCB010000098.1:0-11611 GCA_035319765.1 Bathyarchaeia archaeon | reverse complement strand
AATTGCTAGACACGATAGGCTGTAGATGACCTTTCAACCTCAATAGAATTAGAAAAAATGCATTTGTCACTAAGCCTCTTGAGTCTGGCTGATATGGCTATTCGGTTTGTTTGCTTAGGCGTTGAATGGACAGCAAGGTTTTAACTATTGCTTCCTTGTTTATGAGGTATAGGCTAGTGTTTTGGGGCTGTCGGCTAGCTTGGTCTAGGCTCTGCTGCGCCACGATTTTATCTTCTTTTACAATTTCTGGCATTTTCAGAGCCTCTCTACCGAATATAATCATCATTTGGGCTTAAAAGGCTTTTCAGCCAACATTGAAACTGAATAAAATAGTGGGACAAATAGCTGGCAAGCGCAGTTTGGAATAAAACTTTACCACACACAAAATCACGGTGTTTAGGGCATTCCACCACGCTGGGGCGTGGCACAGTGCGTATAGCCGTATTCAGGATCATATGGTATGCTTTCTAAGCGTGCGTCAGAAGGTAGGAGCAGAGCAGTATAGGGGTAGGTTACGGAAAACGAGTATACGCGGTAGACCTGAAGGGCAAAGATGAAAGAGTACCATTACAGTGGAATTAAAAGAAAAGAAAGCACGACAGCTGCATTGAGCATCAATGCATACATGTTGAGAAACTTTTTTATTTGTACTCCCCTTATTCTGCTTTTTTGGCGATAATAACAAATGAGTACGGTTACGAAAGCAAAAATCAACCTTAAAGAAGGAACAATTGAACTCGAAGGTAGTGAAACCTTCGTGAACAAGCAACTTGAGGGTTTTATGAAGGAAATTAAAGGCATGAAGCTACCCGCATTTGACCAGACAAGTGTTCAAACTCAACCTATACCCTCTCCTAAAGGCGAAGAAAGACAGCCTAAGAAAAGAGTTGGGAAAACAATTCAGAGAGTAGAACCTCTACCCTTAGACCTCAAGGGGAACGGAAATCCTTCGTTGAGACGACTTCATGAGGAAAAGAAACCCAAAACTGCAATGGAACAACTTACGCTCTTTGCATATTATCTCGACAAGTTTCTAAACATCAAAGAAATGCAGTTAGGACACGTTGTAACATGTTGTCAAGAGGTTAAGTGCAAAATTCCCGCAAATATAAAACAACAGTTCTATAACATACAACAGCATCACGGTTGGATTGACGTCGGTAAACTAGGAGAGACAGCCACAATCACAACTACTGGAATTAATCTTGTGGAACACGATTTGCCGAGGCCAGAAAATGCTTCAGCAGATAAAGCAACAACTTGAAAAAGCGTTCAGCAAAGAACTTCTTGATAAATTGTTCGAGTCGTACCAATTGGCTTATGAGAATTATTATGAAAGCAAATACAGACCATGTTGTTCTGAGGCAGGGAGATTCGCGGAAATTGCCTTGAGAATGCTTCAGGAAGCTACGACAGGAAAATACGTTCCACTGGGTCAGTCGATTCCCAATTTCAGCAGTGAAGTCATAAACCTAGAGAAAGTGGATTCTTCAAAATTCTCCCAATCTCTTAGAATTCAGATTCCTAGGACTCTTCAAGTCATCTATGACATAAGAAACAAGAGAGACGTTGGTCATGTCGGCGGTGACGTCGATGCAAACTTCTCCGACGCAACGCTCTCGTTAATTTCATGTAACTGGGTTTTGACCGAATTTATTAGAATCTATTTCACCTCTGACATTGCTACAGCTCAAGACATGGTCAATTCGATAGTCAAGATTCGAATTCCTCTAATCCAAGACTTCAATGGATTCCTTAAAATGTTGAATCCAAACCTACGTCTGCCAGAGAAGATTCTGGCCTTTCTTTACTACCGCAGTTCTGAAGGAGCAACTGTAAAGGAAATGAACCAATGGCTTGCAAACCGAATCCAAACAGGTCACATGAATCTCACATTGGGAAAACTTGAGCATCAAAAAGCGTATGTCCATAGAGATGGCGACCGTTACTTAATCACTGAAACTGGAAGAAAATATGTAGAAGGGAACATACCTTTAACAATTGATAGTTAGAGGCATGTAAGTTCTTGAATGGGCCCTTGGAGCAGAATTTGGAGGCTCAAATCTGGAAAAAGCAGAACTTCTTTGCAATATATCAATAAGTCTCTTTGCTTTTATAGTATCCTTAATACTCATTAATGCACACGGATGGGGGCTTCACACTTATCCTTTTTCAATAACGCATACCACGGAAGGGGTCTTATTTTCATTATTAGTATCGTCTGTGATATTTCTAACTTATTGGCGGTCGAATAAAGTTCACAGGTGGAGAAAGAAGTGGGCAAATGCACACTTCATAAAATACCTTCTTGTTGGTGGCTTGGACATGTTCTTCGCCATTCTACCATACATATTTTACGTTGGAGTCCTAGTCATGATGCATACGTGAGCATTAAAAAAGCGCGCGACAATACACTCAAAATACTATTCTGATTTTAGGAACCCAGTTTTTCCTCTCACCTCTAAGATACATACCTAACAACATTACCTCTTCATTGATTAACGTCTCAATTTCTTGTTTTTTCCCAACTCTGATTCTTGTGATTTCAACTTTAGTCTGGAAGCGCACTCTCAGATGACCAAAAAGCTGAGGAAAAGAAAGAATAATTGTGTACTATTTATTGAGCCGTGTTCGCTGTTTTTTGGGCTGACCGAGTGAAGTTAACGTAGTTGTTCGATTCTAATGCTCGGAATAATGATTGTGCCCGTAGCAGAACGTTTATATAGAGCGTGTTACAATTGTTACATTATAGAGTAAATGTAGCAAAACGCTTGGTATGTCACAATGAGCGAATATGAATCGAAATCGCACATCGTTAGAGTGTCAAATGACATCTTATCCGCTCTTCGTAAGGCAATACCAGAACTACATGAAGCAAGTGACGCTGAACTCGTAAAAAATGCATTGCGAAAATTCATCCTCTACCATCAGTATCTAGGTAAACTGTCAGTGGAAGAATACAATCGAGTCCTACACATTTTCACAGAGTAGACTTGCATTCGCTACGTTTCTCATAAAAGATCCATGTGTCAAGTAAACACGCTGTAAAACAAAAAGGGGATGGAGAAAAAATGAAAAAAATCAATCTGTTTAGCGTAGGCCATGAACCGAATGGAGGTGAAAACTTTGAGCATAAACATAGCCTTTAGAGGGTTCAGAATACGTCCAAGTAATGTCAAATTGGCGAGGGACAAAGTCACCGCAAGCTTTGGATTGTGCAAAATAGAGATGCTCCCGATCAATGCTTACGGGGTAGTTGACGAAGATTTCGAGATAATCCGAACACAGAAATTTGAAGGCAAAGACATAGACTTTGAAAAGCTTATGAACTTCACTGAATGGGGCAGAAAATACTCAGTGAAAGATGTTAATGCTTTTACGAGACTTTATTGTACCGACGGATCATACGATAGAATTCATCATGCAGATATTTTCATTCGTGCTTCAATCTATGAAAAAGACAAAGCGAAGTTCTATGATGCCCTTGAGCACGAAGTAATGCATTGCCTCTTAGGCGCTGTAATCCCCGTCTATCGTCAGCCGGCTACTGCCAAGAAGCCAAGAATGAAGTCGGATTGAATAGGGTCATGGATTATGAGGGAGGTCATTGCCAATCAATGGCCATTCCACAAAAAAGGAGGAAAAATAGGAAAAATGGAAAATGAAGAAATCAACCCCTTCGTAATCGTTGGGGTTGTTGCGAAAATGAAAATTCAAGACCTCGGGCGCTTGGAAGAATACATCCGCAATCTGCATGGTGCAGAGTTAGTTTATGTTCAGAAATGCCCGAAGAACCGGAAATTAAGAATAGTGAAAGAATCAGGTGAAGGAGAATTTGAAAATGACAGAAACGGCTCTAGTTGATCGCATAGAGGTTCCTGCAAGCGAAGTTAATGACGAGCGAAACAAACTCTTTAACATTTCAATCCTTAGTGCTGAAAATAGGAACTTCATAGAAGCTGAAAGAAAGATTTCTAAGGAGCTTCTGATAATTCGTCCGACTTTGCATATTTATCAGATGACAGAGTTTGGCGAGACAAAGACCGCACTTGCAAACAGAATTGAAAACTACTGCAAAAAGATTAATCATCCCTGTCGTGTATTGACGGGCATTACTGCTGCTTCAGTGTGCGGCTCAATAGATGATCATAGCAATCCGATTCCCCCTGCCAGTCTTAAGTACAGATATGGCACAATGATTATTGACGAGTTTCAAACGAACAGCATTCAGAAGACTGAAACTATCGGCAGTATGCTTGATGTCATTGAAAACGAGCGCAGTTCAAGAAATATGGCACGAGTTCCAAAAGGCAAGACACACAGCGTCTTAGGCAAGGACTGCGAAGTCAGAGATGGCGAGTTAAACTTCAGAAACTTGCGTAGCAATTGGATTTTCTTAACTGCTAAGAACTTGAAAAAATCGCACGGCCTGCAGATGGCTATGCTAATGAGCAGATGTGTGCCGATAAGCAAAAACTTCACGTTTGACGAGCTTGACGCAATTGATGATGATCCGGATTTGCTCTTTAAACCATTAAATTTGAAAGTGCCAGAGCATCATGTCATTAAAAATGTTGAATACTTGAAGATTCGCACGTACGTCAAGAAGGGTCTGCAAAGTCTTGATGTCAGTGAGAATTATTATTTCAGAACAATCTGTGATTGTTTGCGTGCGTACGTTTACAGTGGTTATCAGCATGACACAGACTTGTATGCGTTCATCATAGGCTGCAAAGCTGAATTTGCAGTTAAAATTGAAGAACTGGAAGTCTCTATTTCAGAGCTAGAAAAGCAAACAGAGGGTTCCTAAGAGAGTTTGTGTGCTATATAAATACTTGAAGGGATAGGGAATCTGAGTGCACATATAGCACACAAAATTCAGTCAATCAAGAAAGATGGTGAATTTATCATAAGAAAGATGTTTCCTGCAATTAATGCTGCGCAAAGCAATTAGACGAGAGCGCAAGCCATGATCCAGTATAACCCTATTTACAAGCAGAGCCATCGTAGAAAATGCAAAATCTGCAACAGCCCAGAGCTTGCATTCATAGATTACTTGCATTACTATGAAGGCTTGAGCTACAGAAAGCTTCTCGCACGCTTTAGCTGGTTGAACTTCATGAACTGCGAAGCGCATTTTGGACGAGCACCGCAGAATATCCGAGACTTTTGGGAGCAGCTAAAAAGCGAAAGCGAAACGATGTCAAACGATGAAATTCTCAACAGAATCAACGAGTTTTATTATGCACCGCAAGAAGCGGACACTTTGCCAGATTTCGAAGAATCATTCTTGTCATGATAAACATACTTCGAAAAATTGACTATTTGTTTCCAAAAGATTTAAAGTACCGAACCCTTTGGCTAAAGGCACAAGACATATGGTGGCATACGGCAGCACCTTCAGGCTCAAGTCTGAAGTAACAAGGCAGCATAGAAATTTGTTCTAGCAAAGCGTAAAAGCAGCTTGCCCCATTGTCATCATCACTCAAGAGGGGTAGGGCTTTGAAGAAACTTGCAGCATGCATTCTGTTAGCCACGCTTTCTGTCTGCATGTTCACACTCGCATTCAACGTAAAGTCAGTCAAAAGCATTCAAACATCGCCAGTTGTAGAATGGAACAAAACCTATGGAAGGGTATACGACGCCAACGCTCATAATTCGCTAGTTCAAACTCACGATGGAGGATATGCAATAGCAAGCACCTCGGATTTTGGAGCGAGCGATGCTGACGAACGTTTTTACCTGGTTAAAACAGATTCAAATGGAACTGTTGAGTGGAACAAAACGTACGGAACGGTAAGAAGCATCGTTTACTCAATGGTTCAGACGAATGATGGTGGGTACATACTTGCAGGAGCAGGTGCAACTCTGCCTTATGGAGTCGTGTGGGTCGTCAAGACCGACGCAAATGGAAACGTGCAATGGAACAAAACTTACGGAGGAAATGGGGATAATGCGCGCTCTATCATTCAGACATCAGATGGAGGATATGCAATAGCTGGTATCGCCGCCGGCGCCAACGGTAACTGGGAAGGCTTTCTAATCAAGACTGATTCTAACGGAAACATGCTCTGGAGAAAAACCTATGGCGCGTCCACAAACAATACGCAGCTAACATCTGTGGTTCAAACTAGCGACGGAGGATTCTTAATGGCTGGTGCAACGCAATCTCCCCCGTTCAGCGGCAAAGTCGATGCGTATGTAATCAGAACTGATTCATATGGGAACGCGACTTGGGTCAAAGACTACAGCCAAACATCTGGCGACGACTATGGGAATTCAATCATCCAGACCAGCGACGGAGGATATGCAATAGCAGGTCAAACAGATATATTTGGCAACGGGGACGCTTGGTTGATAAAAATTAACGCAACGGGAGATTTGACGTGGGACAAGACCTATAATGGGAGCGCGGGCGCTGACTTTGCATATTCAATTATTCAGACAAGCGATGGAGGGTACGCGATGGGGGGCACAATAGACTTTAACGGCAATGGTTATGCATGGATAATCAAGACGAACGCTGACGGAACCGTTTCTTGGAATCAGACGTACGGTGGGTCAGGATATTCGAGGGGATATTCTGCTATTCAGACTAGTGATGGCGGCTATGCATTGGCTGGGTACACAAACTCTTTCAGCAGTGACGGTAGCTACCAAGTTTGGCTGATAAAGCTTGCGCAAGTGAAACAAGTTCTATCAATAGGAGGCTACAGCACTTCTATTGACGTCTACACAAGTGCAAAGCTGTTAGCTGTCTACCTTACTTTGGTTACGACCCTGTTGGCCACCACCGCTTCAGTCAGACGCAAGAAAGCGCTAAAGAGACATGCACGCTGAAATCGACAAGAACGCTGGTAGAACTTTCAAAAATCGCTTTTGACGCTTGCTAAAGATAAAGCAGCACTGCTGCACTCGCTTATGCAAGCACGAGAGTACTGCTAAAGCTTACGGCTCAGCTTCGGGTCCTTCTTCTCCAGTTGATTTGAAATCCACTTCATTCCATTCTTTCTTTCTCTTTTTCTTTGACTTCGTCATTTTTCGCTCACTTTCTTTTCCTGAACAGTTTTACTCCGTCAACTTCGCAGACATAGTCGAAACCTGTCTCTATCAGCTTTGCTGCTTCTTCAACTGATTTCGCTGTTTGACAAGTGAAATCGTCTGGGTAATCAATCAAAGACTTCGCAAGGTGAATGTAAATCAATGTGTTGTCAAGTCTTCGATGTCCGAGAGCATACTTCACATAAAAGATGTCTCTCGTCTTGACGTAAGTCATAGTGCCGAACCAATGTCTTAAGTCGTAGAGTCTGATTTTCAGCAGTTCAATGTCTTTGAATTTCGTAAAAGCACGCTTTCTGTAGTGTCGCCACATGTCTTTGATTTTTCTTGAAGTCGCAAAAGTGCGTGTATCAATGTTTGAGATTTTTCTTCGAACAATGTAGTCTCTTAACAAGTCAACCACCTGCGGCTTTAACTGCAAAGTTCTACTAGCGCCAAGCTTGCTTGTGGGCACAGTCAGTTTTGCATGTTCCAAGTCTATGTCTCTGAGCGTCAGCTTTGAAATCTCATCTGGGCGAAGTCCATACTTGCTCAGAGCATAGACTGTCGAATAAACCCAGCCACAGCATGCGATTATCATGTCAATCTTCGCTTCAGTCGGCACATGAATCACGAACTCTTCAACGTGCATTCGCTTAGGCTTCTCGTAATTGATAGAATTAGCGTTGCAGAAGCACTGATAAGCACTGAAGAACTTGTTTTTCGTTGTATTCTTGACGTTCTGCTTGTAGATCGTAGCTTCAACTTCAGCAGTGTTCGTCAGATTGCAGAGTTTGTTTAATCTTCTGAGTCTGTTCCATATTGCTTTCTGGTTTGCTTTACTCAAGTGTTGAAGCTTTGCTAAAGTTTTTATAATCATGGGGAGAGAGTCTAGACCGCTGAAAAGGGGCTGTCGGCTAGCTTGGTCTAGGCTCTGAGCCTCGGGCGTTCGGGACCCCGGTTCAAATCCGGGCAGCCCCACCACAGTCAGGTTTAAAATTAGTAGGGACTCCACCTAGGCAAGTTTGGGCCTGAATTTTTTCAGAGAAATGATTAGCCGAATGATAACTAAGAATAAGTTGTGTAGCTGATAATGCTTGATTCGAAGGGGGAGAGATCATCAATCGAGTATTTCATCTTCACAAAATGATTGCATATCTTCTCCCATAGCAAACAGATTTGATAATTAAATGTTCATTGAAGCCAAATGTCCTGGTTAAACTATCAGCTCTTAGCCTATCGTTGTTCTCCAGGCGCTGTATCCCTTTTCTTCTATTGCATTGGCTATTTTTTCTTGTGTGGCTTCATTTTCCGCTAAACCTATCACCAAGCCACCTCGACCAGTTCCTGTCAATTTGGCGCCAACTGCCCCATTTTCCAAAGCTATTCCTACCAATTGGTCAATGATTTCTCCTGAGACTGTAATCTGCTGTAGCATTTTGTGATTCTGATTCATCAGGCTACCAATTGTGACAATATCTCCTCTGAGCAGGGCTTTTTTGGCTGCTTCCGCCAATTTCTCATATTCCCCAAAGATCCTTTCAATTTTTTCAGGATTTTCTTCTCTCAACTGCCTGACATCAGCGACCACTTCTGTCGTTGAGGCTGTCATTCCTGAATTTGCCAGTACGACTAGCATCTTTCTTGGTGATTGCAGAAGATCCATCACGTTCTTTCCTGCATGCAAGTTTCTTACGAACCAAATCAAACCGCCATAAGTAGAGGCGGTGTTATCTATGCCAGAAGGGGTTCCGTGGTATGCTTTCTCTCCTTCATAAGCGGCCCCATTTATCCTTTCATCATCCAAATCAAGATTGAACGTTTCACTCAAGGCGCGAGCCAAAGAGGTGCATTGAGCAGCAGAAGCACCAACTCCGCTTGCAGCAATCAAATCACCAGCAAAGGATATCTCAAGTCTTTGATTCTCTGTATCTACTTTCAAATGATTGATTATGTTGGCAATCGACCGCATAGCCGCATCGTATTTATGTTCTTTATAGCCGGGAGTGGCAGGTCTCTGATCGTTGACAGTCCATCCATTTCCTTTGACCACCTTGACATCTGCGGTCGTATAAGCCCCTAACGCCGATACGATTGACGGCAATCCGTAGACCACAAAATGCTCTCCGAAAAGGATCGTCTTTCCATAACCCTTCCCCGCGCCCACCTACTTCACCTCAACGGTTCCTTCTGAGCCATTGACAACTATTCTTTGTCCTCTCTTGATTTCGCCAATGTCAATTTTGTCCACGCATGGAATTTCGCTAATTATGCAACCCACGGCTATGATTGTATCCATCTGCTTGTTTACTATTGCTGCTGGAGCCGTATTGTTTTTCTTCATCCTATACAGCGTGTAAGATCCAACTGTGGAACCTTTGCCAGTTGGAAATACAAGAATCTTCCCTGTTATTGATTGCCCTTCGAGTTCATGCCCCACTTCAACGACTTTGCCCGTATCGGGATCCACGCCTCCGTAGAATGAAATTCCATCTTTAGTTACAATCGCTTCTCCGCCTGCAATGCCTTTGTAGATTTTTCGTCCTTTAAGTTTCATTTTGTCGCCTCTTCGATGCATTCTTCGATTGTTCCAATTTTTACCTTGAACTTGTTCGTTGCACGACCATAATAGCATGCTTTGGCAGAATCTACTAACATGCCCTTGAAGCGCCCTTTTATTGGAGCTACAACGCAGCACGTGTCCGTTGCGAATTTTGCTCCCGCATCTTCGATTATCTTAGAATAGCCTGCCTCATCGGCGATTCTCTTTATGGGTCGAGCTGTCGTAATCCAAAACTCCTTCCTAACCTTCTTTCCCTTCAACAAATTCGCGATTTTTTCTATTTCGTTAATCGAAGCGTGAGGACAACCAATGCTGACGAAATCCACTTCGAGACAGTCGTCAACAAGTTCGGATCTAGCGTTTTCTAGGTCCTCTTGATTAATCTCAGAAACATTACCGGTTGGTCTTGGATACCTGTCAAACTCTGGAGTGATACCTTCCATGTGGAATAATGCTGTTCCACCATAGGTAGCAATAGAGGCACAGAATGACTTAAGCTCTTCAACCGAAGCGGAAGGGATTCCTGTAATAAATGGTATGTTTTTTCCAAGCTCAATTAATCTATCACCAATTGTTTTTCCTAATATTCCAAATCCGTCGGTGCCCTTGACCTGAGCGTTTACCTTTATTGAAACCTGACCATGGCGATTTTCGCCTAAATGATAACCGTATTTTGGTGTTTTCCCAGTCAAAGCCGAAGCCAACGCACTAGGTCCTCCCTCACGATTGGTACGAGCACCAATAACGGAATTCGCATAACAAACGGCACTACTTTCGGCCCATGCAATGTGCTGTCCAAAGTGCGGAACATTCCCAATAAAATATGGCGTGCACGAACAAGTAGTGATTATGCCCATCTTTGCAAACGCGTCTATGACGCGAATCTGATTCTTGGCAAATTCCGCACTTATTCCCAGCGCTTGCCAGTTTTCGCGATCTATTCCTGCGGGATTTAAGGTCGTTAAAACTTTGACCTTTCCGTCTTCAGCCATTTCGCTCAAGAATTCCATTCCTGCTTCGCCAAGGTTTGCGTAGGAAACGCCAGCTATCTGAACACTAGAAACGTCAACCATGCATTCAGCATCAAAAATTTCACCCAATGTGGTCAATATTTCCATGGATTTCTGGGCCGCTCTTCCACGTTTCCCATCCAGCATGTTTTGCTCTTCTGAAGTTAATTTCACACGCGTTCAATCCTTTTGATTAAGATACTTCTTGGAATCTACTTTTGGGAATTTCACGGCTTCGAAGCTCTTTCCTTTAGCTACGAGTGGCTTGGTTAAGTCGAACCCGATTTTCGTAGTCACGTAAGTTCCGGGTTCAGCGCTGGGATCTAGACTGCTTCCTTGCTCTTTGTCTTTAATGATCATTTGGGCATCTCCTTGAAAGCGAGTTGCCATTGCCCATTCTACAGATAGACAATTGTAAATGTCGATGTCTTTGTCTACCACAAAAATGTGTTTGCAACTTCTATGTCCCGCGAACCCGCCTTCTATCGCCTTTTTGCCATCTTCTTCTGATTTTTTGTCAATTTGAATGATTGCATGAAGCCAGGAACAACCGCCAGGACTTACGTTTACGTCCAGGCACTTTACGCCTCTTTCATTGACTTTATTGAAAATCGTGGGTTCTCGAGGCATTCCCATTAGTATTTTGTGTTCGAGTGCGCCTGGCAACAAAGCTTGCCATATTGCATCCTTTCTGTGAGTGATTTTTTTAACTTCGAAAACGGGTTCTTCTCGAATCACATCATACGTTTCTGTTAAATCGACAAAAGGACCTTCGGCGTGTCTTTCTTTCAAATAGGTACGTCCTTCCAAAACAAATTCTGCTTCGGCAGGAATTAGGAGATCATTTGAATATGCCTTAACAATTTTCAAGGGCTCTAAAGCGTTTGCTATATGTAACTCATCAATTCCAACATCTACGGAAGTCGCTGCAGCAATTAGAACGTTAGGCGTATTCCCTATGCAAAACGCCACATCCAACTCGCCATTTCTTTCCAAGAAC
>DATHCB010000097.1:0-20544 GCA_035319765.1 Bathyarchaeia archaeon | reverse complement strand
CCAAAATACTTACTACATAACTTACGCGCAACTGTTAAACGAATTGAAAGTCAGCGACATAGCCTTAAATATCAATATTCAGCCAGTCTTCAACACATCCATAAACTTGATCTCAGGCACCGATTATGGGAATGGCACGAGGTATATTTTCGAGATCACAACGCAAAATTCCGGGTTTGCCGTTGTTTCCGATATGAATTGTTACCTAATCGCTGGCGACTTTGTGGCCAGTTTGACCTCTTTCACAAATTCGACTGGGGAAGCAATCGTATCATTTGCCGTCCCCAGTAATGTGAATGGCAGCGGCTTATTGATTGTCTTTGCGAAGGCGCAGTCAAATCCAAGCATAGCTAGTTTCGGCGTCTTCTCGCTTGAAAACGACTCTTCGGTTCCCGAGTCAAGTGACACTTTCGCCACGCTTAATCCACTCGATAACCGATTAAACGCTTCTTTCAACTCTCCCAACGAACAGACATTGGGCGCGTACGCTCTCTCGTACAGTTACTGGACAAACCTAACCATGCTTTCCAACATGACGCAGACGGCAGAATACTCTTTTCCGTGCTTTCTAGACCAGAGCATCACAGTTCTTGTCCTGACAGGCTTGAACGGGACAGAACCTTTCACGCAGTGGGTGGCTTATCCACAAATCCCATTAGACATTGGAGTGAATTTCAACTCATTAAACTCAGAGGGAAGCATCGCGTCGTTCACTTACTTTGTAACAATAGGGTTAGCCATCTACAAGATGCAAATAGCATGCAAGGAAGTTGGATAAAATGTCGAGAAGCAGTAGGGGGCAGATTAGGGTTGCTGAAGCATTCCTTTCTGCATTCATAATATTTTCTGCACTGGCCATTTGCTCTGCCCTTTCACCGCCTTCCAACGTCGATAACCAGCAAGCATTGGCAGCTCAAGGGATGCGAGCACTCATTCAGCTTGACAGTGACGGCACACTGACGAGCATGATTGCGCAAGGAAATTGGACCGCGCTGTCTACCGCACTTCAGCTTCTTCTCCCCTTAGGAGTCTCATATAATTTGACAGTTTATGATGAAAACATGCAACAGATTAACACCATAAGCATCACCAACGGAAACCTGATCGGTAATGTGGCGGCAGTCCAGTATCTCTGTGCGAGTCAGAGCTTGCAGTATCATTCTTATACGTTGCGTTTGCAGCTGGCGGTCGTAAAGTAATGGTCAAGTCCAATCGGCGGGGTCGTTCAGGTCAAATCATCGTAGTCACCGCGCTTCTCATAGCCTTAATTATAACGTCAACCGCGACATACATTTACCAACTTAGCAGCAACGTCGGCGACTCAGATCAGTACACGCTTAACGACCTAATTGACTCAATCGAGTTGGGTTCAACACACGCAATAGTAGGCGCACTGGCAAACATAACAAATGGCGGACAAAACCAAACACTGGCCACTAACTTGAACGAGTGGACTACTGCAGTTGGACAGCAGTACTGGATTGGAAAGTTTACCCTAGACTATGCATTGGGGAATACATCGCCATACACCGCTGGACTATACATAAGCTGGGGCACCACCGGAATTGGTGTCTCTGAAGCCTACGCCAGTTTCCAACTGAACGGAAGCGGCAGTGAAATAGAAATGCAGCATTCCTACGAGGTTAATGTTTCCAGTAGCCTTTACATGGAAGCGCATCTGACACAAAACACGTCTGACATCGAACAGGTTGCAGTCTGGTGTAATCTTTTCAACAACGGACAACCAGCGCTAGCAAAGAACTTGACGATCTATTATAGGGAATCAACTGGGTGGATTGCTCCCAATGCGACTAACAATTACGTCTTGAGAGACTATGGAAACGGGACCTATGCCGCATTCTTCAACGTAGAAACCACCGCAACTTCGCTAGACCTTTCAGCACATATATTCGACCTGCGCCAAATTCTCGTACAAGCTAATACCACTTGCCTGCAACAGTAGTAGTAGGTAAATGACTGCAGGGTCTAGGATGTGGCATTGGCGAGCTAAGCGATAAAACTTATGTCCATTTTTTTGAGTTGATGATGATCAACCAGACGTTTGTTTGAAGGGAGTAGTTATAAAGACAGACCCGATTAGAAATTCAGCCGAAGATTCAACGTACAAAAAAGGAGCCTTACATAATGGTTGAACAGGAATTGCGCGAGGTCGAGCTGAAAAAGATTCGACCAAATAGGCTCAACCCCCGCTTAGACATTAACATAGAACGCTTGAACGAGCTTGCCGAGAGCATTAAACAAATCGGCGTACTCGAACCCTTGATCCTTCGCCCCACAAGTGATGGTTACGAGGTCGTCGTAGGCGAGCGCCGTTACCGTGCAGCCCAACAGGCGAAGCTCGAAACAGTGCCAGCAATAATACGCAAATATGCAGACGAGCAAGTTATTGAATTGAACCTGATCGAAAACGTCCAAAGAGAAGAGCTTTCAGCTGTGGAAAAAGGAAACTGCTGCAGACAGCTTATAGAAAAGTACCCAGAAAAATATGCGTCAAGACAAGAAATCGGAAACAGGATAGGTATAAGTCAAGAAACCATTAGCACGTGGCTGAAGCTTACAGGAGCGCCTGCAGAGCTTCAAAGAATGATAGCTCCTGCAGAAAAGGCAGGCGTCCCACGCGAGCTGGGAACAATCGACTACTCCACAGCCGCAGCCATAACACGGCAAATACCAGAACCCGAAAGGCAGATCGAGGTCGCCAAAGAGATTGCGCAAAAACCGGTCTACGGCAAAGAGGCCAAGGAAGTTATAAAGAAGGCGGCTAAAGAGCCCAGAAAACCTGCAAGAGACGTAGTAAAAGAAATTGTTGAAGCGCCCGCGGATATAATGTTTAGACTCGCCGAAGCAGAATCAGTGCAAAAAGGCCTGAAAGCCCAAATCACTCAGAAACGCGCTCCAGACCCGAAAATAAAACCAGGTGCACGTGTTACAGGTGCGGTCCTTGAACCTCACTTCATTGATCTGCGCATAATTTCTGTCGAAAGAAAGCGTTTGAAATATTTCTCAAGTGAGGACAGCAAGAAAGAAGGCGGCTATACGCTTGAAGAGTTCAAGAAACAATGGAAAGATCGGTATGGCGAGTGGAATGAGAACGAGCTGGTTTACATAGTACACTTCGAGAAAACCTAATTCTCGCACTTTAGTCCAGGCTCGATCCAAGAAAATTTGCGCTGAAATGTTTTTGGATAATACTGTTTCCAGTCGTAGTCTACCTTCTTGCCCCACTTATAGTAGAGGCGTGGGTCGATGTAACTCTTCAGCGAAGTCCGAAGGTTATACTCTCTTGTCTCTTGTATTTCTTTAATTTTCATCTCCAGCTTGTCCACGGCTCTCTTCCGTGCCTCAGTTATCTTTCTAGCGCTCGCCTCCTTCAATTTTTCCAGTCGCTCCTTTCTCTTTGCCAATGACTCTTCGAAATTCTTCGGAGGCTTACGCTTATGATTGCACACCATTGCTGCTTGAAGGTTCGCCTCAGTGGCGACATGCTTCTTCATGAAATCGGGTTGGGCTGGAGAGACATTTGCACGATCCAGATAGTCCTCAACCACTCTTGAGGCGTGAAAAGTCCTGAAGACCTTGGCTGAGAGACCTGGCATAACTTCATTGAGAAAAGCTGTTACTTGGTTGGATCGAACACCATCAAAAACCGTCGATTTTGCCTCGGCAATAAATTCTTTCAAGTTTTCAATTACAATTGGGGGCAGTTGAACTTTCTTCTCCCACCTCACGGCGTCTTTACCCAAAAAGTCGAAGTCTGTCCAGCCGTTTGTTTCAAACCTTATATGCTCTGGTCTCAGCGTAGTGGCGCCTACGGTGTCAGCTTCCTCTTCTTCCTTCTCATCGCCCACACGCAGCTTTAATGCGTCTATCAGATAACTAACGGTTGCAACCTTTCGCCTCATTGCATCGGGCGATTGCAAATTCTTGTTGATGTGTTTTAGCACTTGGTCTACTCGTTTGCGTAGCTCTAGCGCTTTGTTGAATTTCTCGATATCGCTCTCCTGCTTAAGGAAACAGGTGTCGGCTAGCCAAACATACTTTTCCTTGCCGCGTAGTTTATCGTCCCATTTGGCAATCCACATGTCATCTGGTTGCCAGACTATCTCCTTCCAGTTGCCTGAAGGGTTAGGCTTCGAGTTGTTTTCAGAGTGGTAGTTGAGGATTATATCGTTCTCTCTTGGCCCTTGTTTCCATCGACCACGTAGCGGATGCTGTCCTCTGCCCATGAAAATGCTGGATGGTTCAGCCATGTAGGCTCCAATTTCGACTTTTACGCCATCTATAGCAGCGTAACCGTATTTTTCCTTGTTTTCTTCTCTTTTCCTTTTTCTTTCTTCAGCTTGCCGTTTTTTCTCTTCTTTTGAAAGGTTTTCTCTCGTTTTCTTCTCTTTCTGAACGTAGTCTATTACTTCACTAAAATCAAACTGCTCCCTAGGTAGTCTTTCGCGCGTGCTCAAACCTATGGCTTTATTGAAGTCTGAAAAAAAGTTCTCGACGAAAATTGGATCTTTGACGTAGTCGGTTTCAAGCTTCTTAACCCACGCTACTGCCATCTCTTCCTGTTCGGGGGTAAGCATCTCTCTTCTCCCCCCTACTGCTATGCCAAAGCCTTTTGCCTCGTATTTAGGCACAAGTATACCGTTATGAATGAGCTCCTTCATACTGTTCGCAACATTTTATCTAATCATCATAATTAAACTTTGACTCCCAGACTAACGATTCTCCACTTAAAGGTTACGAATAAATACCCTAGCTTTCCTACTAATTACCAACTTCAAATCGGAGGATTACAAGATTTCTGCAGCCACAGAATTGTCTGTTCAAGAGTTTGATAGGTGGTTTGAAAAGGAAACGACGAACTTAGTCAAGCCACTCGACAAAGAAGCTGGTAGCCTGATTGACGACGTGAAAAAGAAAATAAGCCAAGTACAAGAGGCTAGTAGGAATCTGATCAAAGAATGCGAGAGAGAAATGGAAAAAGGGAAGGCTTACCAGCGAGCACGCGTCGGGAAACGATTGGCTCAGTTCTTCATAGACACGCTGGATAAGGTCAGTTTTCCACAACAAGTCTCATATCAGACGACGGAATCGTCAATGAAAGACTTGAAAAGGGCAATTTCCACGATCGAACGCGAAAGAAACCTATGGTTCCAAAGAATCTCACCTCTATTTATAATGGCTCGAAGAAGAATAGACGTATTTTTGAGTAGACTTGTAGAATCGGCTGAAAAATTAAGCTCCTTTGTCTCCGAAAGGTACGGAAAAGCGAAGACGATAACGGACTGCTTCACGACGGCAAGGGACGTTGTTGATTTGCGAAGTGAATTAGACAAAATTGAAAAAGAAGCGCATGATACGGAATCAGCAGTTTCTTCTATCCGCAAAGAGATAGAAAGTGCAAAGGGGAAAATTCTGTCCATACGTCAGAGAGACGAAATGAAAGAGCTAACTATCATTAATCGTCAAGCCCACGAATTGAACAGAAAGATTAAGCACGAATTGCGTTATCTGCAAAAACCCTTCGTCAAACTGCACAACCTCTATCATAGTGGAGACGTAAGCGTCCCGCAGGAGGAAATAGAAAAACTGAACGAGTACTTGGCTCGTCCTTTCCCTGCACTCGCTAAGGAAGAAGTGGGATATCCAGTTTGCAAGAAAATTCTGCAGAAAATCAATGAAACTATTGAGCAAGAGAAATTGAGGATCAAAAGTAGCAGGCAAAAGAAGGCGCAAGATCAGATAAGCGCCATATTGAATAGCGACGTTCTACTCTCATTGCAACAACAGTGCAAACAACTTTACGAAAGAAGAAGACAACTATTAGCAAGGGGCAACATAGCAGCGTTCAAGAATGAAATCATCAAAGTGAAAACTACCCTGAAAGAGTTAGAGAGACAACGAGAGCATCTGGCTTCGAAACTGTCAAACCTTCAAAACCATCAAAAGGAGAGGAAAGACAAATTGGCGGTGCGCAAGAAAGAACTAGAAAAAGCAGTTTTAGACATTACGAAGAAAAACGTCAGTTTAAGCATCTGAGCTCTCTAGAGATTTCCTTTCTTTGGAAGACGCGTTGCCAATAACTCTGCAATGTCCCTTGGGTGATCCGCAACTCCTACGCCGACTGCTTGAAATGCTTCAATTTTACTCCTTGCAGTTCCAGCTTTGCCCATTATGATGGCACCTGCATGTCCCATTCTCTTGCCAGGCGGTGCCGTTCTTCCAGCCACGAAGGCCACTACAGGCTTGGGGTAATTAACTTCGTGAATGTACTCTGCCGCCAGTTCTTCGGCGTTGCCACCGATTTCGCCAATCAAAGCAACAGCTTTGGTCTGCTTGTCTTCCGCAAACATTTTGAGCACGTCTACGAAGCTCAAGCCAACTATAGGATCTCCTCCTAAACCAAGGCATGTAGATTGACCTAGGCCTAAGACTGTGAGCCCAGCGGCGATTTCGTACGTCAAGGTGCCACTTCGCGAAGCAATACCAACGCTACCCTTCTTGAAAATATGTGTAGGCATGATTCCCAGCTTGCATGTATCTGGCGCGATAATCCCAGGTGTATTTGGTCCAATAATAGTCGCATCGTGGCTTCTTGCCGCAGCCATAACTTGGATTGAGTCTTTCACTGGAACGTGCTCGGTAATAATTACGACTGTTTTTAATCCAGCTTCTATGGCTTCTAAGGCAGCATCTGCGGCAAAGGGTGCTGGTATAAAGATTATCGATGCATTTGCCTTGTGATTCTTTAAAGCTTCCTCAACAGTATCATAAACTGGGACGCCCTCGACCTGAGTGCCACCCTTGCCAGGCGAAGTACCGGCTACGATTTTTGTCTCCGCCTTGAGCATTAGCTGCGTGTGAAATCTGCCCTGCGTACCAGTGATGCCTTGTACGATGGCTTTGGTTGAGCCGTTTATGATTATGCCCATTTTCTTAACCTCTCGTCGCCCTAGCGATCTTCACAGCTTCTTCCGCTGCTTCTTCCATGCTATCTAACGCATGTATTCCGGCTGCTGTCAGAATTCTTCTCCCTTCTTCCTCGTTGGTGCCCACCAACCTGATAACCATAGGCTTGGTAAAACCGACACGCCGCTTGGCTTCCAAAATCCCCCTTGCAACATCGTCACAACGAGTTATGCCGCCCAAAATATTTATAAAAACTGCCCTCACATTCGGATCCGACAAGACAATGTTCAGCGCCTCAGACATCTGCTCAGGGGAAGCCCCCCCACCAGCATCCAGAAAGTTTGCAGGACGACCCCCATAAAGCTGAATCGCATCAAGGGTTGCCATAACCAAGCCTGCACCATTTCCGATTATTCCTATATTACCATCCAGTTTGACATATGCCAAGTCGGCCTTCTGCGCCTTGATCTCTTGTGGCGAAAGCTCTGATTCACTTTCGCTCGCAACTGGCTCTTTATAGTCTGTGTGTCTGAACAATGCGTTGTCATCGATAATTAGTCTAGCATCAGCCGCCACGAACTTTCCCTCTGCAGTCTCGACAAGCGGATTCGTCTCCATGATCTCTGCGTCATAATCCATCGCTGCTTTATAGAGCTGGAAGAAGATGTTAGCCAAGTCCTGCATTTGGCTACCTGCGTAACCGAGGCCTTTTGCCAAGTTGCGAGCATTATGGATATGAAAAGCAAAGACTGGATCAATGAAATATTTGGTAATTCTTTCAGGCGTGGCCGTTGCGACCTCTTCGATGTCCATTCCACCAGCAGGAGACGCGATCGCTACGTAGCGTTGACTGGAACGATCCGCTGTAATGCCAAAATATAGTTCTTTTTTGACGTTTATTTTTTCTTCAACCCAAACACTGCGCACTCTTATGCCCTTAATTTCCAATCCCAAAATTTTGCTCGCCGCCGCTTCTGCTTCTTGGGGAGTGCTGGCAAATAGTATTCCTCCCGCCTTTCCTCTGCCTGCGACTTGGACTTGTGCTTTTATGGCATACGGCGGAGCAAGAGTTGCTGCTATTTCTTTGGCTTGTGCAGTGGCTGTTGCCAGACCGCCTTTTGGGATTGGAATCTTGTATTTGGCCAGTATTGCCTTCGCTTCGTACTCGAACAGTTTCATGATTCGCGGGCTCCATGTGAGGGCTACTTTAAGACTTGAATTGTGATATAAGACCTTGTATCTTGGACGCCATCGATTGTGCCTAAAAGGCGAAGGGCTTCATCGAGTCTATCCCTTTGGACCGTGAGCACGACGTCCATATCGCCTGCGACACGGAAGATTCTTTGTACGGGAGTTTCGGCCATCTTCTTGTACGCTTCCGTTCGTTTTAGAGGCGAAACTTTAAGAAAGACGAAGGCGGGGTTTGTGGAAATGCCTAAGAGGCTTAGTCCTTCCTCCGTTATGTCAATAAAACCTCGTCCGGTGCGAATGTAGCCCAAGTCCCTCAACTTTCGCAGGTGCACATTCAATGCTTGGCGACTTATCTGAAGCTGCTTTGCCAAGTCGCTTTGTTTTATGTGCATGGTGTAGAAGGTTACTGCGTTGCTTCGGTCGAGAAGCATTCTAAGCAAACGTAAGGGACGGCCAGATAAGATGTTCTCAGTCAATGTTGTCACACTGCAATATTTAGCACACATTCGCTTTACATAGGTAAAACGTTATTTAAGCATTTTCTTCGGGGATCTTGGACGATCCGATGTCTCATGTTCAAGTGGTCAGGTCAGCTTTTTGGCGAAACGAAAATCTCGGTCGGCGGCATTGTTTGAGATCGATAGAGCGACAAATACATTTATTTACTGACAGAAACATCTTAAAAAGCCAAACAATATCGAAGAAAAGAAAGGCGGAACGGGGATGTCGTTCACAGATTCGCCGTCCATTCTCCGTTTCTGGGGAGACCGCTTAAAAGATGAAGTCCACACTTTGCAATTTCTGCTTGAAGAGCGGAATACTGTGCATGAAATGCCAGGCAAAACTTAAGTCTGGCAAAATTAGCGAAACAGACCTACACATTGCTAGGCTACTCCTATCTCTGGAAGAGAAACATCCTCAGCTTCAGAATGTTTATTTTCATAAGGCCGTGGAAACAGACGGAGTCCTCGCCATAATAGTCGGCCAGGGCGACATAGCTAGGCTACTAAGCGTCGGTGGAAGGATAATTAGAGAAATGGAAGACCTTACCGGAAAGCAAATTCGCCTACTTGAGCAGGACGTTGACGACCGAAAGTTCCTCGAAGACCTCTTTGGGCCTTACACTATAATGACTATCAACACCATTTGGCTGCCCGATGGCTCGACAGAGACGAGAGCTATTCTGAGACGAAAAGGAAGACGAACCCCCACGTTGAACACTAGGGCGCTGAAGGAAATCGCTAAAGCTGTTCGAGGAATGACTCTTCGCGTAGAATTCGCTGATTAGACGACGGGGCCGGGTTATGAATATCGACTCCCTCGGAGGCTGGCGAAGGACTCACTATACTGCAGAGATAAAACCCGAATTGGACGGAAAGGAAGTAATTGTTTTTGGATGGGTAAAGGAAATTCGCGATTTGGGCGCGATTCGCTTCCTGATTCTTCGAGATAGAGAGGGAAACGTGCAGGTTACGATTTCACGCAAGAAAGCGAGTAAAGAGGTTTTGGAAAAATCGGATGCACTGCAGACGCAGTGCAGCATAGGTGTCAAAGGAGTGATTAATAAAACCACGATGACGCCAAGGGGTGTTGAGATAATTCCAAACGAAATCCGATTACTCGGCGTTTCTCAGCATCCACTTCCATTAGATCCTACTGGGAAAACTCAGGCTGAGATTGACGTTAGACTTGACGCGAGAGTTCTAGACTTGAGCCGGGAAGAAAATGTGGCCTTGTTCAGGATTGAGCATGAGACTCTGGCTGCAGCTCGCAGGTTTCTGTCCGAAAAAGGGTTCATTGAAGTGCATACTCCACGCATCATAGCCACAGCAACAGAAGGGGGTGCCGCGCTATTTCCTGTGGATTATTTCGAAAGGAAAGCGTACCTAGCTCAGAGCCCTCAACTTTACAAAGAACAGTTAACGTTAAGCTTTGAGAAGGTTTTTGAAATTGGCCCGTTCTTTCGCGCGGAAGAATCCAGCACAAGGCGTCACTTAAGCGAGTTCATATCTATAGACATGGAACAGGCATTCGTGAACGAAGAAGACGTAATGCGCCTTCTCGAGGAATTCATGCATTACATCTGCAAGGTTGTGAAGGAAAAATGCAAGGATGAGCTTGTTTTGAAGCATCAGGTGGAAGTACCTGAGTTGCCTTTCAAGCGTTTCACTTATGACGAAATCGTCAAGGAGCTGATGAAAGAAGGGATCAAAATCCAGTGGGGCGAAGATATTCCCACGCCAGCATACCGCACGCTCGGGAAGCTTCATCCAGGCTTTTACTTTATAACAACGTGGCCAACCAAAGCAAAGCCGTTTTACATAAAACTGCGTGACGAAAACCCTGACTTGACCGAGGGCTTTGACTTCATGTGGCAATGGATAGAACTCGCCTCGGGCGGCACAAGAGTTCACGACAAGGAGGCCTTGGTTCAAAGACTGAAAGCGCAGGGACTTGATCCCGCATCGTTCAGCTATCATTTGAAGGTCTTCGATTACGGTATACCGCCTCACGCCGGCTGGGCTGTTGGGTTTGATCGAGTAATCATGATGCTGACTGGAGTAAAAAACATCAGAGAAGTGGTCCTTTTTCCGCGTGATCGCTTCAGACTGACGCCTTGATCGTAAATTCTTCTAGAATAATGTATCAAAACCTATAACAGTGACCACCCTTCTGTAGTCTTTTTGAAAAGGAGAAGATCGGCATGCACAAGGCTCGAGCTCTGGCAATATCTATTCTGACAGTCGCAGTTGCCTCAACGCTCTTCTTTACGCTTTCAATTCCCGCCTCAACAAAGGCAGTATTGAGCGTTCAATGCGCTCCAGCCAACAACATAGTGTCCAAAGAACAAGGCGAAGCCTTCACGGTCAACGTCACATTCAAAAACATGGGAAAAACCAATGGCAGATGGAACGTAAGTGTTACGTTTGAGGGCGAATCAAACTGGGGCTGGAAAGGAACGCCGCAAACCTTAATGCTCAACGCTTCCGAAACCGCAACATTAACATGGAATGGCAACGTTCCAGCCAATGCAGACGTAGGAAGCACAGCACGTCTGATCGTCTACTTCGGCAACAACTTTTTAGCTCAAAACTGGTGGATACTTGTCACACCAGGCGCAGAGTTAACGATAATTTCTAGCAACGTAAGCTAAACCTTTCAGTAATGAGTATGATTCTTTTTCCTCAGAAGAGACTTGGGGCTGTCATCGAGAGCTATATGGCGCATAGGAATCGTTTGCAAAAACATGACGGATCGGCATCTGTTAAGAATGGGCTCAACTACTCCATGGATTTAGGGCAAAAATTTCGTGAATCCGGAGAATCTAAATTGTTTCCTTCATCCAAGTTACCACCGTTTCATAAAGATAAGAAGCAGCGGATGCCAGAGTAATTATGAGTGCAAAAATATACTCTCTTGAAAAAACCGTTGGTCTAAACACCGTTAACTCCACAACTGCAGCTAACCCAAAAAATAATGTATAGAAAAAATACCGGGGAATCAGCAACCTCCTGAACCTAATGAGATTGCGCAGGTAGACCCTGTCTACGACATAACCTGACGCGCCTCTCTTGATCAGACCAGCTTGCTCCAACTTTTCCAAGTGATAAACAGCCAACGTAGGGCTGCTCAGTTTGAGGGCTCTCTGAACCTCGCGAACGCCCGACTCTTTATTATTTCTCAAAACGTAACGGTAGACCCTTAACGTGAGACCTTTGAGTATATCTTCGACATCTTCAGAACTCATCGCCATCAGCAAGAAATAGTGTGCTTCAATATATTTGAATGTCGATGAGGAACAAAGTCTGTGACCTTTTATCTCGTAGGCTACCGCGTAACGAGACTTAAACGAACCTGTGATGCCGACTCCAAAACAAAGCTGGAAAGACCGAAATAACTCGCATTGATCTATAACTTGACTGAGCTGATTAGTTTATGCGCAGGCTGCTCAGCAACTTTTATTGATTCAGATGATTATACGCTTTAACGATGTACATGAAAGTAGTTGGCATATGTGGTAGTCCGAGAGATAAAGCGACTGCTTACGTTTTGCGGAAAGCTCTTGAGGCGCTGGAAAAGAGTGGTTTTGAAACAGAGTTCTTCACTGTCTGTGGCAAGAACATTGGCTTTTGCAGACACTGCGACTATTGCCTTAAGCACAAAGAATGCGCGATTAAGGACGACATGTACAAGCTTTACCCCTTGCTGAAGGAAGCAGACGGCATAATAATCGCTACACCAGTATACAATGGCGGAATCAGCGCTCAAACAAAAACAGTCATGGACAGATGCAGAGCCTTACTGGCAGCAGATGGTAATGCGTTCAAATACAAAGTGGGCATGTCAATAGCAGTGGGAGGAGACAGGATAGGTGGACAAGAGCTGGCGATACAGCAAATCACAACGTTCTACATACTCAACGGAATAATTCCCATCAGCGGAGGCTCCTTCGGAGCAAACCTCGGCGCAACATTCTGGTCAAAAGATACCTTAGAGGACGTGAAAACAGACGAAGAAGGGTTCAGAACCCTTAAGAAAACTATAAAGAAATTCGATGAATTCTTGAAAAAAACCAAGAAATAATCAGGATGCGCAAGAATGACCATTGAAACCACGACCACATTTAAGAAAGAGGAGAAGAAGAAAAAGAAGATTGCTTGGGGAATCACCGGCAGCGGAGACAAAATAGCTGAAACAGTTGACATAATGAAGAAAATCAAGAAGCAATACGAAAACGATGTGAGCATAAACGTCTACCTTTCCAAAGCGGGCGATCAAGTTGCAAAATATTACAGGGTCAACAATGATTTGAAAGAGAATTTTCAGAAAATTTGGACTGAAATCAACTCCAACTCACCATTCTTGGCGGCTCAATTGGAATTAGGGAAATTTGAGTTTTTGCTTATTGCCCCTGCGACATCGAACACCGTCGCAAAGATTTCATTAGGAATTGCAGATAGCTTGCTCTCCAATGCTGCGATTATGGCATTGAAAGGCTTCGTACCCGTTTACGTAATGCCCTGTGATTTTCGAGAAGGAATAACTACAACGAAGCTTCCGGATGGGCAGATCCTAAAGTTGAGAGTACGAAAGGAGGACGTAGAGAACGTAAAGAAACTTGCCAGCATGCCGGAGGTGTTTTTGCTCGAAGGACCTTCGCAGATTTACGAAGTTTTCAAAAAACACTTCAATATTTAAAGAGGCGAATGACCTCTGAATCGAAACGAAATGGCACGAGCACATAAATGTTAAGTTTGAGGTGTTCAAAAAGTTTGTACACACGTACAAAGGCATAGCATTATAACTGTTTTGTCCATCTTTAATATTAATGGGTGAGAATGGTTGAAAAAGGAGATAGCCATTGCTGCCTGTTCAGCAGTTGCGCTCATCCTGTTCTTAGGCAGCGCAAGTTATCTCCTATTCCCGCCGGTATCGGTGCAAGGATACACCGCCTCCATAGACGTCTACACTCAGAACGGCGGAAAAGGCATAAACAAACCAAGCGGCAACTTCACACTAAACATGACACTCCCGCCGCTAGTTATTCTCTACGCTGAAGTGAAAAATGCTTCGAACATGCCCGTCGCAGGTCGATTAGTCTCTTTCGAAGTACACTGGCCGTTGAACGGAAGCATCCTCTTCGTCGGAGTAAATGCGACAGACTCGCTTGGACTTGCTTCTTACCGGTTTAGGATACCTCCTACAAACTCTTCGCTGGGAAAATGGCTAGTCTACGCAACTGTGGACGTTAATGGTCAATCTCTTGCTGATACCGTGACTTTTTTTGTAGCGGATCCTCTCCCTCCTTTCTCCTAACCATTCTCACCTTCGTTGCAATTGGCATTACGAAACAATAGTAGAACTCAGGCTTATTTCTTAAGCAGTCTTTTCTCATGCGAGGATCGTGACCTAGGTTGACCTCGGTAGGTCTTTGGAGTCATCCTTTGTCGTTCTATGTTTTTAAGTCGCCCAACCATCTTTGCCATTTTAGTTTTTGATGGTATTCTCCTTTTTCGTGGTTCAGCCATTGGCAGTAACTTCTGCGCTTTCTTTTGTCTTCGCATTCTCTCCTTCGGTTTTTTCTCCACTAGTCGAATTCCTTTTTCTCTTCTGAAGGTAACCGTTCTTTTTTCTATGTCAACGCCCTCAACGTGCCATCCCACGTCTAGCCATGCTTTCTGTTGGGAGGCTGTATGACTGTTTTTCCACCATTCGGCGTTCTGAAAGGCATTGGCAGGTAGGCTGTTGCCGATTATTCCCTCTATTTGATGGAATGAGAGTGCAACCGTGTCTGTGTACTGCGCTCTTCGGGCTAGGTCTCTAGTTAAGGGGCTATACTTTGTGCCAAGCCTGATTGGCGAAACAATGCGTCGCGCACAGTTTAAGCACACTACGTTACCGTCTTCGGCATACTCAATGCACGTGCTGCAGTACAGCCGCTTGCAACGAAAACAGCGCTTAAGCGAGTAGTACGGCATGATCTTGCCGCATAGGCCGCACTCTTCTTTTATCGGCATGCCAATTCAACTAGTATGATTTTGAATTGCAAATCTTAAAGATTTAACTCCGAGTAAATACGCATGCGAAGAAGAAAAAATATCCTCAGCCGAGCAGAAAATACCTTTGTTTGGCGGGTCAGTCCTCAGGTGAAGATGTCTTTGGCATATTCCTTTTTTTCTGTATTGGAGTGTCTTTTGTTGCGCCCGTGGCTCTTCCGAAATTCGCAAAGAAGGATAACAATTAGATTCTCGCTCACCTTACCATATTATTTGCACTGTCAGGCCACGTTTTGAAACGTGATCTAAGCCTGCGCAGTAGGCTTAAATTTCTCAGTGCGAAAGGCTGCTTAGCTTGTTCGATTGAATATTGCGTTACTATTATCACGTGAGTTTCTACTTGTGTCCTCTTTTACCTTGGATATGGGTCTTAGGGCTGCGTCATTCTCTACTAGCGGTGTGGCTCTTAAGAATTTGTTGAGAATGTTCATATATCTTTCGTGGTCGTAGACCCATTTTCCCTTTTTGAAGCATTGGAACGGGATCGTTTCCCTAGCTGAACTGGCAAAGTCCTGAATAGCATATTGATAGTCTTTCAGAAAGCCACTT
This sequence comes from Bathyarchaeia archaeon, assembly GCA_035319765.1. Classification (GTDB taxonomy): domain Archaea; phylum Thermoproteota; class Bathyarchaeia; order Bathyarchaeales; family SOJC01; genus DATHCB01. Next base: position 5,320 of record DATHCB010000097.1, on the reverse strand, counting down.
CTTACAAGTTTAGATAAAATCCCGAGAAACTCTCTGAGTTCAGATCGTGGAAAGTACAAGTATCCATATAACTGGTTCTTGTCCAGAATTTTGCCCAGTGCCTTCACGAAGGGTTTATCCAGCAGTGAAGATGCAAATCTCACTAGGTTTTGCTCTTCGTCAAAGCTGAAAATAAAGAACGCGGATTCAGAATCATTTCCGAAATGAAACACCGTTACCTCAAAGCCTTCTAAGAGGCCTCCACTTATGAGATGATTATAATAATGATATCTCACCAATTGAGGGGAAATGTCCAACCTTTCGGCCAAGCGCTTGAAACTGACAGTAGCATCCTTTTCAAGCTCTTTCAAGATAAAGACGTCGATTTCATCGGCCCTAACTGGGAAAGTTTTTGGTTCAGCCAAAACTTGAGGCAAATCCGTATTTTCAGTTTCAATCTGTTGAACCCATCCGTCCCAATCAAAATTCCACGTTTTAGTTTTCGGGTTAAACCATTTACGTTTTGATTGAACCGAATAAAAACTTGTTGACCAAAAGATCTGAGCTTCCTTAGATAGACCAACTCTTTCCAATTCACCGATAAAATGCTCAAATGCACTGCGACTTCCATCGGGAACAGCGAATAATCCGACGCATCCTTCGAACATACCATAACATCTGCTCAAAAACGTCCAGAAATCATTAATCTTAAACGCGTCAAGAAGAGCACTTTCGTATCCAGGAACCGCTTCAGCGAATACTACGACTTTCCTAAGCCCAAGATTTGCAAGGTAAACGTTTGCGTGAAACCTCAAAAAAGTTTGGGAATTAAGGCGATTAAGCCTCTTCCGCAAGCTTTCTGCAGGCATGTGGAGTTTTCTTGAAACCTCAGTCACGTTTCTAGGCCCGTAGGTGGCGAAGGCTTCAAGCACCTCCAGATCAACCATGTCAAACGGCTTATGCATTGTTAACCTACCAGTCAGCCACGACAACAATAGCCTCTCTTTTTGCTTTTAAAGCTAACTTTAGCCCGGAGTCGGATCGTCAATGGGTTCTCCGCCACATGGTTGAACAGCTCCAAGTTCTAACGCAAAGGTTGCTTTCTTCAGACTGCTTGAAATAGCACTCAAGCTCACCAAAGCAATTGTAATGACTGGGGCGAAGAACAGAAGGCACATTAGTAATACAGCTTTAAAGTTCATTCGCGTCACCTCCTTTGTTTTTTCGTCAGAAAAAGTATACAATAGGGTGGAAAGCAAAAAGCTTATATGAAATTTACTTCTAGAACGTTGTTCCACCAGCAAAGGGGAACGTATTGGGCGACGCTTCTAGGGTTGAGTTGAAACCAAGTGAACGCGATAACACAGCCGATAATAAGCTGGGAGAAAACTTTGATAGGTCCGGAAACAATGACGACTTGAGGCGGCTCACTCTTGTCGACGTACTGAATTATGCATCCAAGATTTGGAAGGGACAGGAACTAGTGGCGAAGACGATGACCTCTGAAACCGTGAGAATCATCAGACAAGCCCACGAAAAGATGCCCCCTTTTTTTGCGAACAAGAGCAGAAAATGGCTCTTGGGCGGCTTATTCTACTTGATCGGAAAAGAGATGAACGTGGCAAGATCGCAGAAACAAATAGCACGAAGCTTGGATACCGACGAGATGACTATCCGCGACTCCTATCGGGAGTGGCTCGGACACTTTCCCGAATTCTGGCCTAAAGCCACAGCTCGTCCGAAAAAAAGAAGTAGCGCGAGAAGCAAAGCCTCCTCTCATCCTCGTTCAAAACGAATAGACAAGTTTCTCTGAATGAAATATTACAATTCTCCGCTCTGTGTCGTCCGAGGAACCCCAATAAGAAAAATTATCCAACGACAAGCATATAGAACCGAGATACACGGGCGCTCTGAAATGAGCTTATAATAAGGTCTCTAGGCAAAAGCGCTGTCGAGTTATCAGGTTATTTGCCTTCAGAAACTCAGAAATGTGTATATCCATATTTCTTGTGGATAAGGGTTGAAAGCATGGGAGTAGAAGATGTCGAAGAGAAGGTTTTAGTTACTGGTGGAGCGGGTTTTATTGGTGCTAGGCTTGTTAAAGCATTGTTGCAGAAAGGGTTGACGGTGAAGGTTCTTGATGTTCAGCAAGGTTTTCTCGGAGAAGAGTCCAGCCCAAATTTGGAGTTCATCGGTGTAGGAAGTGATGAGCTGCGAGGAGGTATGGTTGATAGAGTCCTCGCTGAACAGGCTGTTGAAGGCGTGGATGTTGTTTATCACTTAGCAATTAATTGGGATGGCTCCACTTGGGCGGGTGAACATCCGCTTGCAGATTTATTTGACGTTAATGTGAGGGGTTCCCTTAATCTTCTGGAAGCAGCTAGATCGTGTGGAGTAAGGCATTTCCTGTTTGCAAATAGCTGCGCCGTCTACGGAGAAGCGAAATCATCGGCTGTAGATGAGGAAACGGTGTGCAAGCCTGAAACGTCCCCTCCCCATCTTTCAGCATATGGCGTAATGAAGCTCACCGTCGAGAAGCTCTGCCTTATGTATTACCACCGTTATGGGTTGCCAGTCACTTCTTTTCGAATAGAGGTTGTGTTCAGCGACAATGAGTCTCAACTGTCCGCTTTGAGCAGTGAATACATCAACAAATTGCTAGACAACGAAAATATTGAAGTCGTCGATGGAGAGGGATGCTCCAGCGTGCACGTAAATGAAGTGGTTAATGCCTTTTTGCTGGCCACACTGAACGATAAAGCGTATGGCAACGTTTTCAACGTCTCAAACCCGACAACCTACATCACTAATCGCGAGCTCTATCGATTCATCATCCCTTTGATTGGCTCAAAGAGCAAAATTAAATCGATTCCAAGCGGGCTACGCATAAGCTGCATACCCGAATCTGCAGAAAAAATACAAAGAACACTAGGCTGGAGACCTCAAAAAACCAAAGAGGACCTTAAGAAGGCTGTAGCTGAAACCGTCAGGACAATCGTAGCAAGCCATAGAAAATAGGGAAAAAAGCTGTCTAGGTCATGCGCGCTCACGCGCTTATCGTGATTTCATCGAAAGTTGTTTTGAATATTGATTTTGCGTTCACAAGCGTTTAGTTGAGAGGACGACATTCCAAACAATATTCCTGACGTGCTTCAGTGACTAGTATGCCGCGTGATTTGCATGGTTGAATCTGTAATTGAGTCAAGAGCCGAAATAGTCGCAGACTCCACGCAGAAGTCGAAAATTCGGGTTTTGCACGTTGACGACGAGCTTGATCTGTTAAGAGTCACGAAGGAATGCTTGGAGATGCAGGGTCCGTTCGAGGTGGATTCTGCGTCTTCGGTTGAAGAAGCTTCGGAAAAGCTGAAGAAAGAGACGTATGACGCCATTGTTTCTGACTATCAAATGCCAATAAAAGACGGCCTGCAGTTATTGAAAGAGCTTAGAGCAAACAAAAACAGCATTCCATTCATTATCTTCACTGGCAAAGGCAGAGAGGAAGTTGCTATTGAAGCATTGAATCTGGGTGCAAGTCAATATTTGAATAAGACTGGCGATCCTGCAACAGTCTACTTTGAACTAGCGCATGGTATACAGCAGGCCGTCGAAAAAAATAAGACCGAAGAGGAGCTTCGGCGTTTTTCCACCGCAGTCAGAACTTCTTCAGAGGGCATCATAACAGCTGATTTGAATGAGAGCATTATCGATCTGAACGATGCAGCATTGAGCATGTATGGTGGTATTAATGATGGCGACTTGATAGGAAAGAAAGTGTTTGATATTCTAATTGAGAGTGATCGAGCGCGGGCACTACAGGACTCGAAGGAATCTATGCGAACAGGGCAGAGCAGAACGGCTGAGTATAGAGCCGTTTCGAATAATGGTACTGAAGTTCCAATTGAGATAACGACAGCGTTAATGAGAGATCGACAAGGCGAGCCGATAGGATTCGTGAATGTTGTCCGGAATATGGCTGAACGAAAGAAAATAGAGCTTGAGCTTCATTCGTCAGAGAAGAAGTACAGAGAATTGGCTGACCAATTGCCGGTAATCGTATATGAGATCGACTTGAACGGGAGGTTCACATTCATCAATGAGAAGGCTTTTGAGATCACTGGCTATTCTCATGAGGATTTTGAGAAGGGTTTGAACATCCATCAAATGGTCATTGACAAAGACCTAAACAAGCTCAAAGCGCGTATTCAAAACGCTCTATGTGGAAAAAAAATAGATTACTCTGAATGCACAGTACTCAAGAAAGATGGCAGCACGTTCCCTGCAATAGCTTGCATAAGCACTATCGTCCGCGAAGGAAAGATAACTGGTCTAAGAGGCATCGTGACTGATATCACTGAACGCAAGAAAGCTGAAGAGGCGTTGCAGGAAGTTGACTATCGTTTAAGGACTTGCCTCGATTGCATACATACCGGGATTTTGCTTGTCGATGCTGAAACACATGTAATCCTCGACGCTAATGCAACGACTGTGAAAATGTTCGGCGGTTCCAAAGATCAAATTGTTGGATCAATGTGTCACAAGTTTGTCTGCCCAGCCGAGAAGGGGCACTGTCCAATTACTGACCTGGGACAGGACGTGGATCGCTCAGATCGCGTCTTAATAAAATCCGATGGCGAGGCCTTGCCAATTATCAAAACCGTCGTCCCAGCATGCATTGGCGATCGCAAAGTACTGATTGAAAGCTTCATTGACATCGCTGATCGTAGGAAAGCAGAAGAAGAGCTGAAAGAATCTGAAGAAAAGTATAGAGAGTTGTTTGAGAGCATACAAGACCCTGTTTGTATCTATGTTGGAGAAAAAGGGCATCTCATAGATTACAACACAGCATTCAAGGAATTATTCGGATACACTGATGAGGAACTAAAAGGCAAGCTGTTCTTGGATTTCATCCATCCTGATGATCAGGACATGGTAATGCAAAAGTATCAAACAAAATATCCAGCTGAGGATTTTCCCATCGTGTACGAAATAAGGGGAATGAACAAAAAAGAAGAATCTATCCCAATTGAGATCAGCGTAAGTGCATATAAAAGGAAGGGCAGAATCATCGGCGTAGAAGTCGTACATAGGTGCATCATAGAAAGGAAACGCTACGAACGAAGCCTCTCGGAATTGAACATTTATAGTGAGAAATTGAACGCGGCTAAGAGCATCGAAGGGATCTATGAGTTGACGCTAGAGGCTGCGGAAAAAACTCTCGGATTTGAGTTTGCCGACATCCTTATTGTAAAGGAAAAAACGCTTTGCCTAACGGCTCGCCGAGGATACTCCAAGATTTCGTCACTTGAACTGCCACTTGACGGAGAAAAAGGCATAACTGTTA
>DATHCB010000096.1:0-14463 GCA_035319765.1 Bathyarchaeia archaeon | reverse complement strand
AACCGTCTTAGTAAACACCTTGGATTGGCCAACCGCTAAAGACTGCATAGAAGCAATAACCCCATACGTGTTGTCCGTGATGTTCACGTCGCTCAACGCTGTATCACCAGTGTTAGTAACGTTAAACGTGTACGTAACGCTCGTGCCACTCTCAACTGTGGTAGTACTAGCAACCTTAGTCAACTTAATAGCTGGATGAAGAACCGTAACAGTAGCCGAAGCCTGAGACTGAACCACAGTACCCAGTTCATCAGTACCAGAAGCAGTAGCTGTATTCGTCGTACTAGCTGTCAACGCTACAGTGTAAGTGAACTGCAAGGACTCACCCACACTCAACGACTTTCCCGATGTTATAGATCCAAACTCACTGTCCGTTATGCTAACTGAGCTTAAGGGTGTGTCACCAACGTTAGTAACGTTATATGTGTACGTGACACTCGTATCATTCTCAACCGTCGTCGCACTGGGGACTTTAGTTAACTTAATAGCCGGGTGAAGGACTGTGACTGTCGCCGTAGCCGTAGCCGAAACCTTGGTACTCAGCATATCAGCACCCACAGCCGTAGCGGTATTGGTCGTAGTAGCCGTCAATGTCACAGTCTTACTAAACAACTTAGACTGACCCACACCCAACGATTGCCCCGATGCTATAACCCCAAACGTGTTATCCGTAATGTTAACCGCGCTCAGCGGAGTGTCACCAACATTAGTGACATTATACGTATACGTAACACTCGTATCATTCTCGACCGTCGTCGCGCTAGGAACCTTAGTCACCATAATCCTAGGATGAAGGACCGTAACAGTGGCCGTAGACTGAGCTGTAACAACCTTGCCCAGTTGATCAACCCCATAAGCCGTAGCAGTGTTAGTCGTAGTAACTGTAAGAGAGACCGTCTTAGTCACCAGCACAGACTGACCTACGGCCAAGGACTGCCCCTGAGCTATAGATCCGTACATGCTGTCGGTTATGTTCACGGCGCTAAGAGGCACGTCACCAATGTTAGTAACATTATACGTGTACGTAACACTCGTGTCATTCTCGATAATCGGCGCACTAGGCGTCTTAGACAACTTGATCTTCGGATGAAACACCGTGGTTGTGCAACTTGCGCTGGTGTGTGTAAACTCTGAAATGCATGGGTAGGCCGTGTAATTTGCCGTGTTAGAAACAGACTTTGCCGGCGTGTTGACGTTGACTGGAATCGTTATGGTTATGACATGAGTACCTGTAATGTTGCCTATTGTTCCTGTCCAAATCACCGTAGTTCCATTATCAACCGCGAATGACCCTGATGACGCTGTCGATGTTCCTGAAGTATGCGCCACTCCGGTCGGAAGAATGTCTGTAACGCTGACGCCCGTAGCGTAAAAGTGTCCAGTGTTGTTCAGAGTTAAGATGTAGTTGAAGTTGGAGCCGTTCTCCACGTCCGCCGGGCTCTGTTTGGCAATGTCTAGAATTGGCCTTGCAATCCATATGGTGTCGTATGTCGTGCTACTTTGAACGGTCTTGGGTGTTACTACATCGTACGCAGTTGCGGCATTATTTGTCAGGTAAGTGTTGTCCGCTACTGTGCTGTCAACTGTAGCGTTGATCTCTGCGGTAGCTTCGTAGCGCGTGTTGGCAGGCACGTTAGGCGGGTTAACAACGGTACTTAGCTGCGTAGTACTCCAGTTCCAGATTAATTCTTGGCCTATCACTGAAAATGACACAGCGGAAGGATCACTAAGCTGGCTGCCTGAAACGTAAGTTAAGCCAGCTGGAAGCGTGTCAGTTATGGTGAGGTTTGTTATCTTAACGACAGAGCCTCCCGGTTTTGTGGTTACGTTCAAAAAGATAAGATATCTAATGTTGGTTCCGGGCGTGTAGCCATTATACGTTTGTGAGGGGTCCATGAACGTTGAGCGTGCATTGTCTATCTTAAAGAAGGTCACGTTGGCCGCGTGAACGTTTGCAATTGACGATAGTAACACTATCAGCGTTCCTACGAATATTAAACATATAACTGCATTCTTATTCGTACTTAACAGTCTCCTTTCTCTTTTGGCGAGCGCACGTAATTGAATATGATACGCCTTACGGTATTTAATGCTTTCTGGAACTTTATTCTATATTAATTCATTTGTTTCAGAGTCAGTGCGGAGGTTGCGCGCGCAAGAACTTATGCCACATGATGCACATATCAGCGTAGGCAAAAGAATGCGAAGAAAGATAATCCTTCCTGGGCTAGTACTAGTAGTAGCCACGATTGCTGCTACGAGTGTTCTTGGTAAGTTTTTGGATTAACAAGAAAAGTTTAGCTCTTCACTACTATTTACTCGCCACATAAAATGTGCGATTACTTGAAAATATGCGGCACTTTTTTCTTGGATTTTCCAATATTTGCCAAATTACGGCATTCAATTTCGTGTATGTAGGAAAGCAGATTTTGCCCAAACAATACGCAATATCGAGAGAATGAATATGAATAGAAAATTTTTATAACTTGAAAAGTTAAAACGTAACTCAGGGTTCTGAGTTGAATAATAAAGAAAAAGAAAAGCTGAAACTCTTACTTGAATTGATAAAAGGATCAAGGAGAAGCGACAGAGAACTTGCCAAAGTGCTGAAGACTTCTCAGCCAACGATAACTCGAAAAAGGGCAGCACTCGAGCGGGAAGGATACATTAAGGAGTACACGATCGTTCCGGACCTTGAAAAAATGGGTTACGAGATTATTGCATTTTCTTTTCTTGCTTTTTCCGAGACGACTCCTGACCTTGAGAAGAAGGCACGAGAATGGTGCAAGGATCAAACATGCATCATATATGCGTCAGGAGGCGAGGGTTTAGGCATGCATAGCATTATGGTGTCAGCTCACAAAGATTATTCCAGCTACTCAAAACTAATTACCGAATTGCGGGAGGATTGGCAACCTAACCTAAAAGACGTCCAAAGCTTCCTGATCGGTTCGAGCAGAAAGGAGCTCGAATACAAGCCCTTCTCGTTCAAATACTGTGAACCAATCGAAGAGTGAGCAATACTAACCAGCAAAAACAAGCCAAGATTCCTTTTTTCACTTCCACTCGTCAGCTAAGTGTAGTCTAGGATCCTTCTTCAAATTTATTGGTTTGGAACGTCTGCTATCGGGAGACAGTGTGGGATTCGACTGCGATCATTTCCTCCTGTTAAATGCTATAGTTCCTATGATTATCATGCATATGTCGAAACCGCAGATCACTAAGAGGTCAAGGTAGAAAGGATATACAGGCTGCCACGCTCCGCCTAGAGCTATCGTTCTGAGGGCGTCTACGCCATATGTCAGTGGGTTGAAATTTGACACGATTCGTAACCAACTTGGGACACTGCTGGGAGCATACGGCCCATTTACAGGGAAAAGCGCGCCGCTCAGAAAGAATAGAGGCAGATTTACAAAGGTTTGGATTGCACCGAAACTTTCTAGGTTTTCTATGAAGCTTGCTATCGTCAACCCTAAGCTTACCAACCCAAAAGTCGTTAGAAGCATAATCGGCAACATTTCAAGAAACATAACCGCCGTTAATCTTATTCCTAACAACAAACCGAAAAGGAAAACAAGTATCCCTTGAATCACGGCGTCAGTGCTGTCACCAAACATTTTCCCCAGGAAAATCGAAACACCCGAAACTGGCGCCACCAGTATTTCTTTTAAGAAGCCGAATTCTCTATCCCAGATCACAGAAATGCCCATGAACATAGAAGTAAACAAGAGTGTCTGACCAATTATTCCGGGAAAAATGTAATGCTGAAAGCTCACAGGTAGTTTAAACGAGAAAACGATTCCAGTGCCAAAGATTACCAACCAGAGCACCGGCTGAACGAAACTGCTAACTATCCTCACTCTGTCTCTCAGGTAACGTTTGACCTCACGCAGCCAAAGCGTGTACAGACCTCTGGTTTCTGTCATTTTATGGCTCTCCTTCTGATTGCCGCTATCCCGTGGAGTTCGCTGCCTCCCTCAGCGCGGATCTCTCTGCCCGTATAATGTATAAAGACGTCCTCAAGGCTGGGTTCGCGCACGGACACCGCGTCGACAACCATACCATTACGTGTGGCCAAGTCCACTATTCTTGGTAACAGAGCCTTTCCATTCGACACCGTAAGTTCAAGGGTACTATCCGATACATGCGCGCCCTGAATGTTCAAGTCTTTAGCAATTACCGCGGAAAGCTTCTCAGCGTCTCCAGTTCTTACTATAACTACATCGCCATGCAGGGCTTCCTTTAGCTTGCTGGGTGTATCTAATGCCACAATCTTGCCATAATCTATTATGCCCACTCGGTCTGAGAGTTTGTCTGCTTCCTCCATATAGTGTGTGGTTAGGACCATGGTTACTTCGTGTGTTCGCTTTAGCTCCTGAATATAAGACCAGATGTGCTCTCTTGTCTGAGGATCTAATCCTATGGTGGGTTCGTCGAGAAAGAGCACTTTAGGATAATGAATCAGTCCTCTTGCGATTTCCAATCTTCGTCTCATTCCACCAGAGTAGGTTCGCATAATATCGTCTGCTCGCGCTTCGAGCTCAACTAGTTTTAAGACCTCGTCAATTTTGGCGTTCTGTTCGCCCGGGGACACTCCATACAGGTCAGCGTGCATTCGAAGGTTTTCCCGTCCAGTCAATCTATCATCAATGCTCGGATCTTGGAACACTATTCCGATTGATTTCCTCACCTGCTTGGCATTTTTCACGACGTCATAGCCGTTCACTTTAGCAGTTCCTGACGTAGGCCTCAGAATCGTGCAAAGCATTGAAATTGTCGTGGTCTTTCCCGCACCGTTTGGCCCAAGCAGACCAAAGATTTCGCCCTGCTCAACCTTAATGTTCAGTTTGTCCACAGCAGTAAGTCCGTTAAATTGTTTGGTGAGGTCGACCGTTTCTATTGCATCAGTCATTTGGAAGTCGACCTCATAGGAGACGGCGAAAAGGTAAATATCTTTCCCAAGGAATTTTTCAGTATTAGCCAGGCCACTATTGGAAAAGAGAGGCTAGGCGCCACCCCAAGCTTCTTCGTGTAAAATATGGAACAATGGATATGTCTCAACAAAAAATCTCCATGATCTCGTCGGAGCTTTGACCGCTTTAGCGCTGGACGTGTCTAGACTCCAAGAACTCTTTTTTCGAATTCTTTGCGTGGCCATTTTTTGGGGTCGGCGACGGTTCACCGCGAAGATTCTCTTGAAATTTCTTCAAGGACTAGAGCAGTTTTTCAGGCGTTTCGCATCTTATGAGAGAGAAAATATCATATTTGTCTTTCAAGAGACCTCGCCCCTTGAGATAGTCTAGTTCTATTAGAACGCAGATACTTGTGACTACTCCCCCTAGTTTCTCGACTAGTTCGGCATTTGCCTTGATCGTGCCGCCAGTGGCTAGTAGATCATCCATTAGCAAAACTCTTTGTCCACGTTCGATAGCGTCTTCGTGAATCTCAATCGTGTCCTGTTCGTATTCTTTCTGATAGGTGAGGCTGATCACCTTTGAGGGCAGCTTGCCCTTCTTTCTTATTGGGACAAAGCCAACTCCTAACTCATATGCTAGGGCTCCGCCGAATATGAAGCCTCTGGCTTCGCTTGAAACCACTAAATCGATCTCTTTGGCTCGGTAATGATCTGCCATTCTTTTGATGCACTCGCGAAATGCGCCTCTGTCCTTCAGAAGAGGGGTTATGTCCCAGAAAACAACGCCCTTGAAGTTGGGTATTCTTCTAATTTTTGATTTAAGGTCCATCCGTGGCATCGCCATTAGATTTGTGAATAACTAAACGAGCGCGTTTTTCAACGCTGCGGCGCATTCGCAAGTTCTCTTCTTGGGTATCTTTGGTATCGCATCAGAGAGCAGAGCTTTAATCTTCTCTACATTTTCGGTCATGGTTTTCTTAATTTCGCTGGCGTTAACTGGGTGCTCTTTCCACACGTCATAGTCAGTGACAGTTGCGATTGAAGCGTAGCAAATTTCAGCTTCCCTAGCTAGAACGCATTCTGGCACGAGTGTCATTCCAATAACGTCTGCGCCCCAGCTTCTGAAGAGTTCAGACTCTGCCCTTGTTGAGAATCGTGGACCTTCAATACAAAGGTAAGTTCCAGTGTCGTGATGACGGATGCCTAATTGCGCAGCCGCTTTTGTTAGAGTTTTTCTCAAATCTGGACACGTAGGTTCGGCCACCGATACGTGACAGACTTGCGGCCCTTCATAGAAGGATTGCTCGCGTCTCGTGGTTCTATCTATGAACTGATCCACAAAGACAATGTCGCCTGGCTTAAGCTCTTCTCTAAACGAACCTACAGCAGATGGTGCCAATATGCGCTGCACGCCTAACAGCTTTAATGCATACACGTTCGCTCTCGAGTTGACGTCGGTCGGTCTTATAGCGTGTTTCTTTCCATGCCGAGGTATGAAAGCTATTTTTCGACCTTTCAATTCTCCAACAGTGATTAGATCAGAAGGGGGACCATAAGGCGTGTGAACTTTTGTCTCTACCGTGTTTTTGAGGAGCTGGGGATCGTAGACACCTGTTCCCCCGATGATGCCAATTTCGGCGCGCATAGGCTTTGAGTAAATTCCCTAAATTTATAAGAATAGCGGACCATACGCCTTCGGAAATTATAAAAACGCGTAATTGACACAGATCAGAGGAAAGGGACGTGTTAGGGTGCAGAATGTGGAGAAGGTCAAGTTTGGTGCGCAGGCTTTACAGGCTATGCCCGACTATTCAACCTTGAGAAAGGTCGTGCTGGAATGTGAACGGCTCGGTTTTGATTCCGTGTGGGTTTATGACCATCTGCAGTTTACGTACGGACCGACGTTAGAGTGTTGGACAGTTCTTTCTGCACTTGCAGAGGCTACACACAAGGTACGCATCGGCGCATTAGTTACGTGCAATGCCTTTCGTTATCCGTCGTTGTTGGCTAAGATAGTGGCTACTGTTGACATGATTTCAAAAGGACGGCTTAATTTTAGAATAGGAGCTGGATGGCACGAGGTTGAGGCCCTAGCTTATGGCATACCTTTCCCGCGAGGTGGTGTTCGTGTCGAGATGGTGGATGAAGCGTTGTCGATTATGAAGAAACTCTGGACAGAGGAAAAGGCGACGTTCAAAGGAAAATACTACTCGGTCACCGATGCTGTTTCTCTTCCAAAACCAGTTCAAAAACCGTATCCGCCGATCCTAGTTGGGGGAGGTGGCGACAAGATGCTACGAGTCATTGCGAAACACGCAAATGCCTGGGATTGTGGCTTCTCAAGTCCTGAAGAGGTCAAGAAACAGATCGCACGACTCGAAACAGCCTGCAGAGAAGTGGGGCGAGACCGTAGCAAGATAGAGAACACCTTCCAGAGTCGCATAATAATCGCAGAAACCGAAGAAGAGGCGTTGAAGAGGTCCGAGCGGTGGCGTGAAGAACGCAAAGGAAGCCCGGACGATCCAGACTGGAAATTCGCCATAAAAGGCTCGCCCGAAACCTGTGCAAAAACGCTAAAGGCCTACGTGGAAGCTGGAGTGACACATTTCACTTTGCTGTTCGCCGACGCAACGAGTCCAAAGCCGTTTCGACTGTTTGGGAAGGGAGTCATACCAGAGTTTCGAACATAATAGAGAGAACACTGGTTAGTTGGAGTGCATTAGACTGTTTTCTTACGATAGTGCAGTCCAAGAAATTCTATCTTGACGCATCCCGCTACAAGAAATAATGACCATCCTTCTCAGGAGTTTGCTATGAAAGAGATATAGCAAAGATTCATGACGATGGCTTCTTCCAATTTTGTCGAGTTTAGTATTTTAAATGTGAACGCTGGTTTCATAAATCTGTTATATATGATGCTACTACGAGATTTTAGATGAATCAAAATGAGCACATCTAGAGAGCTTGAAGAACTACAAAACAGAAAAACAGGACTGCAAGAAAAATCGCGTTCTTTACAAGATCAGCAGAAAAGTCTAGAAGAGAAAGTAAAGGTTATGGAAGAACGGATTGCAGTGGAAGAGCTCAAGAACATCAACAAAGACACTCAAGAAGCCATATCGCAGTTGGAATCAAAAATGAATCAATTGCAGCAGAAATTAGAACAAGTGTCAAGAGAACCGAAGCCGGAACAACCAGAACAACAAGTGGAAAAGCAGGAACAACCGGAATTCCCACCATCCGAGACTTCATACACAGAGTTTTCGGCAGCTGAGACTCCGCAGGTGGAAGCGATCGCGCCAGAAACCACAGAGGCAGTAACTGAAAACGCACCGGAAAAAGAAGTCTTCACAGTCGCCTCCCCCGAAGAACCAACGCTGACAGAGCAAGAGACGCCTAACGAAAGCAAAAAAGCACACGATAAGAAAAAACGCAAGTTCTTCTAAGCCGATCAACCCAAAAGCGCCTATAATCCATTCTTATCATAGACTGATTTCTTTTTAATTGGAAAAAATCAATATTCAGAATCTTTATGCCTTATTCATAAAGATTATCTCTAGTTTTCGTACATCACAGCTCTTGCGATGCACAATGTCTCCACGAATCAATAAAAAAGCAAGCAGTAAAAGAAAAAAGGATCTGGAAATAGATCAATCAGCAACCAAAATTTTAAAAAACGTAAGCGACGCAGAAGCCTTCTATTTCTATGAGAATATTGGAAGACCAACTGGAAAAAGTGCCCGGAACCTCATGGACTTTCTTAACACAGTAAACATGATTAAACTTGAGAGCCTACAATTTCACCTTGAAAGAAAAGACTTTCAAAAATGGTTCAAGGAAACCCTTGGCGACCATCAACTTGCAGAAAGAATGGAAAAAATAACAGTCGCAGACAACGAAGAACTCCGAACAAGAATTAAGGAAGTCTTAGAAAATCGCCTCCGGGAATTGCAGGACACATACATGACCTTAGAGGTAAAAAGCGAGGAACCAACTAACAGCTATCAACAGATAAGCAACTAATTTGCTGGCATAGCCGAACGCCCTTAGCTGAACGACTCCATTTTCCCTTTCTTTAAGTTTCCGCAGTTCAAATTATATTCACGCACATTGCGCGCGCTAGGTTAAAATGTGTAATGTGGCAATCCTTTTCATTGCGCGACCGACCATTTTCGTTGCCTTTACGTTTCGGATTTTGGAGAGAACTCTTTTTTCATAGAAAGAAGCGCTTCCCGCTAGCCAGGTAGGTCTAAAACACCTAAAATGCGGCGTGCTCTGAAGTATTATGCAAACTCCGAGGCGAAACTTCGTCTAGTGCGCGCGTTATGGAGATGATCTTTTGCGATGTGCATAGCGAATTCTCTGTCTTTCACACATACTTCTTCAGGTGTCAAGAGTTGCATGAGTTGAATCCATTTCTCGAGGAATTCGAGTCCTCTTTCGGTCGTCGTGTACGTGGCAATGCTGTGGTGGACTTGGAGCAGTTTTAGTGATTCGAGAAGAGAAAGGAAATACTTTGCTCCCGCCCATGACAAATTTGTGTTGTACGTTATGCGTGTCTTACGTTGTGGATCCCTGCATAGATCTAGTATTTCTGCCATTATTTCGAAAATCGTCCTTCGATCATCGGACATTCGCGAGCCATCTCCACTATATCTATTGAATACAGTACCTGGGCTTCATTCTTAAATTTGTGTGACTGTTAGACCACAATAACAAAGCGAAGAACCACAAGAGTAGCAATCAAAACGCTGAAAGAAAAAAATGCCTAGCATCATGCTAAAGTTATTCCAACATGATCAGTTGAGGAACTCCACGTTCATTTTTTTCTCTTTTTCTGCCGGTTTTTCATCGGCGTACCCGCATATGACGGCAGCTGCAACTTTTCTGTCGTTTAGTATGTGGAGTTCACGCAACAGTTCTTCATCCCTCTCGATAAATCTGGCCATTCCTATGAAACATGTCCCTAAATATAGTGAAGTTGCGTATAACATAATGTTCTGAACTGCAAGTGCAGCGTCGGAATAAGTCCAGATATTTTCCTTTGGCCCTGTGACCACGATTAGAAGGGGAGCATCATAGAACAAGTTCGATCTATCTCTCAATTGGATTGAAGGATATTCCTTTTTCACTATGGCAGCAATCCTGTCAGATATTTTCTTTATAAGATCCTTATTAGTGATGACCTTGTACTCCAATTGCTGAAGATTCCTAGCAGTAGGGGCAAACTTCGCGGCCTCCAACAAGGAATTAATAATGTCTGCAGAAAGTGCCTTGTCCTTATACCGACGAACGCTTCTCCTCTCTCTGATTATGTCCATGAGCTGACTCACGATTTCACCGATTAAATCCTAATCCACTTCAGCTAAAAACATATCGCACTAAGCAATCAATGAGACTAACTAACGTAGAATATTAGCGTACTCCCGGAACGCCTTGGCTTTCAGCCTTTCGCATGTGAAGCTGTTTGAAAAAAATTATTTCAACGTTCGCTAATCAAAAAGCATTGTCTAAGAGGTGGGCCGGGCCGGATTTGAACCAGCGGCCTTCTGCACTTTGCGCCTTTCGGACACCGTCTTCAGCCTATGAGGCACGTCAAGCAGATGTCCTACCGAGCTAGACGACCGGCCCTAGACTATTTTGGTTAGTCGTTGCAGATTTTAAGGATTTTGGGTTACTTGATTTCGGATTCATAAACGATTTATCTGCATCGGCTGAGTGGGGAATGGAGACAAGTGTATGCGACGTTCAAAGCTTGAATCCTATGAAGCCATCTTGGGCGCTTTAGTTAAGAAGCCCTTATCTATAGACAACATAGCCTACGAGACCGACATGGAATGTAGCCTTCTCAAGCAGCGGTTAGATTCTCTGTTGAAGAATTCTCTGATAGAGGAACGGTACCTGAGCACAAAGACACATTATGCCATCACTGAAAAAGGCGTGGCTGTTCTTAAGACTCTTAGTTTCCAGAAGTACTTTGAGAAAGTGGCAAACTCCATTCGAATGGTAGATGAGGCTTTACAGGTTCTTCCCGAAATCTCAAGGATCAAGGAGAGCGAGGAAGAACCATAATAGTACGGATCCAAGGCTATCTTGATTAATCACAAAGAAAAAAAGAGAGGGGCTTGGTGCTTCTAGCAGGCTAGATTTTTCTTTTGCCTAGCGTAGATCTGAACGTTTTTCCGCAGTGCTCAAAGAGTCCAATGGTGAGTTCCGTTTTTTTGCCGCTCTTGTCTGGTCTGCCTGCCATCTTCCAAGTCTTTTTAGGAGTGCTGACTTCTCTTCCACATACGGGGCATTTAGCCATAAATTTCCCTCTTTTAAGAACGTAACGTAATGATGAGCATAAAACATTTTCCATCAAAGAGTTATACGATAGGTCTGAAAGAAGGGTCCAAAAAAGAAGGAAGAGGAGTGTTGGCTCCGCGTCATTGAGCAGGCGGAGTTTTTCTTTCCATTGCAAAGACCGCTCTGATAGCGATAATAACTGCGGCCGGCGCGACGAAGGCTACTATGAAATTGAGGATCTCTGTTGCCCAGTAAGGTAGCAAATTGTGAATAGAACTCAGCGGTTGCCAGACGTCTGCTGTGGTTCCGACGCCGATTCTAGCTACCATGAGAGCAATCGCGGCGATCAGGAAGGGCTGGACTTCCTTCGAAGTTATGGTCACTAGTCCCACGATGATTCCCAGTACCAGCATTACCAAGGTTATATAGCCGCTATCCTTCTGAATTGAGGAGTCATACAAGCCGTACGGGTATGTGCTGTCTTTCGTCCAAGCCGCGTAACCGACAACTAGTCCCGCGATGATGGCGATGACGACGAACGCGATAAAAGCGTATCTCGCGATAAGCTCCATACTTGTTCGTTCGTAACCCATTTTTGGATCAACAGAATACTTGTTCTCAGAATTCACCCGATGTAAGATTTGTGCATCGGCAAAATCGGCGTTCCGATCACTCAAGGGTTAATCCCCCTAAATTGAAAATGAGAATGCTAAGCGCTTATCTAATTGAATCTCATCTAAAGAAAGAGCGTAAGAAGGAAGGAACGATGTCTGAAAGCAAAGAGCAGCTTACTTTCATGTACAGGAAAATGCTTGAAATTCGATTCTTTGAGGAAAAAGTGTACGAGTTGTATGGTCAAAATCTAGTGCCCGGTACTATTCATCTGTACGCCGGAGAAGAAGCGGTAGCAGTTGGAGTGTGCACTAACCTCCGAAATGATGATTATCTGATAAGCACTCACAGAGGACATGGACACTGTATCGCGAAAGGTGCGCGACTAGATAGAACGATGGCGGAAATTTTGGGCAAAGAGACAGGATATTGCAAAGGCAAAGGTGGCTCCATGCACATCGCAGACTTCGACATCGGCATGCTGGGTGCAACAGCCGTCGTAGGCGCAGGAATTCCGATTGCTTCAGGCGCAGGATTATCGATAAAGCTTAGGAGAACCGACCAGATAGTAGCATGCTTTTTCGGCGATGGTGCTTCGAATCAGGGGACTTTTCATGAAGGGCTCAATTTGGCAGCAACATGGTCGCTTCCAGTCTTGTTTGTTTGCGAAAACAATCTTTATGCAATGGGGACTCGGCAGTCGCAGGTCATGCTGGTAGAGAACGTTGCCGACAGAGCGGCGGCCTATGCTATTCCAGGGGTCACGGTTGATGGCAACGATGTCCTAGCGGTTTATGAAGCAACGAAAGCAGGTGTGGGGAGAGCTCGAGCGGGAAAAGGACCCACACTGATAGAGTGCAAAACGTACAGGCATAAGGGACATTCAAGAGTCGACCCAGCAACTTATCGACCCAAAGCAGAAGTCAACGAATGGATGAAGAAAGACCCGATTGCTAGGTTCAAGACGCAGCTTCTTGAGAGGCAAATTCTCACGGAACAAGAGGCAAAAAAGATCGAAGATGAAGTGACTATTGCGATTAATGCTGCCGTGGAGTTCGCCATCAAAAGCCCATACCCTGCGCCTGAAGAGGCCTTAGGAGACGTGTACGTCTAGGGGTAGTCAAAAATGAAGGAAATAACCTACAGAGATGCAATTCGTGAAGCCTTGCGAGAAGAAATGATACGGGACGAGACTGTGTTCCTCCTCGGCGAAGATATTGGACGGTACTGGGGTGGCGCCTTCAAAGCTACGGACAAACTCGCAGAAGAGTTCGGGGACGAGAGAGTTCGAGACACGCCAATTTCTGAATCGACAATCATCGGCACGGCAGTAGGCGCTGCAATCACTAGCATGCGTCCTGTAGCGGAAATAATGTTCGGCGACTTAACGGCCCTCGCAATGGACCAGATCGCTAATCAAGCGGCGAAGATAAGGTACATGTTCGGAGGACAGGCCAAAGCACCGTTAGTCATCAGAACGCCATTCGGCGCCGGAGTCAATATCGCATCGCATCATTCGCAAAGCCTAGAGGCGTGGTTTATGCATACTCCCGGATTGTGGGTTGCTGTTCCATCGACACCACATGATGCGAAAGGACTTCTGAAAACCGCCATCCGAGGCGACAATCCTGTGTTCTTCTGTGAACACAAGCTACTCTATCCAACGAAGGGCATGATACCAGAGGAGGACTACACCGTTCCTTTCGGAAAGGCCGACGTCAGACGCGAAGGAAATGACGTCACAATTTTCGCTACCATGTTCATGGTGCATAAGGCCTTGAATGCTGCAGAGCAATTAAGCAAGGCTGGGGTAAGCGCTGAAATAATTGATCCCAGAACACTAGTTCCCTTAGATAAACCCACTATTCTGTCGTCTGTCAAGAAGACTGGCAGAATAGTTATCGTTTCAGAAGACTGCAAGACTGCTGGCGTGAGCGCAGAAGTCGCTGCAGTAGTAGCGGAAGAAGCATTGGACTATTTGGATGCGCCTATAAAGCGAGTCGCTGAACCTGACACGCCAATTCCTTTCAGTCCACCATTGGAGAACTTTGTGATACCGAACGAAAACAGAATAATAAAAGCCGTCAAAGAAATCGTCTAGAGGCGAAAGTATGATAACAAAAGTGGTGATGCCAAGGCTTAGCCTTACGATGAAGGAAGGCTCAGTAGCTCAATGGTTTAAGAAGGAAGGCGAAACCGTAAACAAAGGAGAACCACTAGCTGAAGTGCTGTCTGAAAAAGCAACCATTGAGGTGGAAGCTCCTGCATCTGGGGTCTTGCGCAAGATACTTGCAGAACAAGGTGTTGACGTGCCCGTAAATGCCACCTTGGCTATCATAGCCGAAGCCAACGAAGAAATCCCAGAAACCGAAATGGAAGCCACAGGATCTGTGCAAGAGCAAGAAACAGAAGAAATATCAACTGAGACGCAAATTAAGATGGCAAAGCCCATGAGCGAGCACGCTCTGGCTTCTCCAGCTGCAAAAAGACTGGCAAGAGAGCATGAGATCGATTTAGCTCAAGTACAAGGCAGTGGACCTGAAGGAAGAATCACGGAAATTGATGTGCAACGATTTGTCGAAGAAGCAGGGCAACGTGGCCCTCGAGTTAAAGAAGTAATTCCTCTTGCTGGGATGAAGAAGACCACT
>DATHCB010000095.1:0-5738 GCA_035319765.1 Bathyarchaeia archaeon | reverse complement strand
TCTCTTCATCTATTACTTTTCGACAATTATTATTTTTGTTTTCTTGGACCATTCAAACCAACTCCTATTTTTTTATAGGAGTGGAAAAAACCAGATTTTGGAGTGGTTTGGCTTTTTGGTCCTGCTACTTTTCCGCATTGTCACCTAGAGATATTGCCGTATCTCTAGATTCATCCTTCCTACTATACTGTATGTCTTTAATCTCTTCTATTTAACTGATAATTTGAAATTCATAAATATATCCAAAATTGAAACACTATATATAGTATTTTTTGAATATCTAAAACTCTAGAATTGTCTATCTATTCGTCTTTATAAAGGGTGAGTGACAGTGACAGACAGAGAGTGACAGTGACAGATTATATATATATACACGCACACGCGCGTACGCGTACGTACAGGTGTGTGTGTGGATAAAACTTTACCCCCAAACCCAAAGAAAGACTCGCAGACAGAGAAAAGGTAGGTATTACGCGTTATTTGGGTTTTTCTGGGTTACGTCGTGTCGAGACTACTGCTACCACGAATGCACCTAATACGGCAGTAACTCCGAAGCTAACCCATAACCAATTGGGAGCCTTATAATGGTTCAAAGTAATTCCGACTGAAATGGTGTTTGTTCCGTTTTCAGCAAGATGTAACGATACGGTAATCGGATTCGTGCTATTATTGACAAAATCCAAAGACCCTGACCCGTAACTTATGATTCTATTTCCCTCAAAAAGCACTACGTAGGGGCCTGCTCTTATAAAAGGAAGAAGTAGAGAGATAGAATTGTAAATATAACCCGCGGAGAGCGAGAGCACATCATTCGATTGCATGAGAATGGTGCCATGAGGAGAAATCGAATGGTCTTGGAGAAGCCCAAACGGGAACGGGTATAGCGCTGAAGATGAAAAATGAACCGTCTCATCGTAAGTTGTGATGTAATTCCAATTTATCCCACTTGCCGTATAGAAGAGAAGAAAACCAACGACCAGTAATGCCATTCCAAGAGCGAACAGGGTTCTGTGTTTAAACTCGACCTTCATAGAGATCTATGAACCCCCAGTTTGTCTTGATTCATGCGAGGATATAAGATTTCATGCTTTTGCCCAACTTGGTCGGTCGGGGTAAAGTCTTATGTTGGGTGGTAAAGTTTTATCCCAACCCAACCCAAAGGAAGATGGAAGGACAGACGAACAAACCCATTTAAAGTGCTGTATCATCAATTGTCAGATATGGAAGAAAGGAAATTCACGCCTCAGCTTATAGCGCCATGCGGGATGAACTGTGGAATCTGCGCTGCGTTTCTCGGTTACAGATTGAATGGCAGAAAGATGCAGAAGCCTTGTAAAGGCTGTCGATTCAGGAGTTCTCCATGTGCTATTATTAAGAGGTCGTGCGATAGGCTGAGAAATGAGCGGATCGATTACTGTTTTGAATGTCCGAATTTTCCATGCGAAAGACTCGATAGGCTTGATAAACGCTATAGGGAAAAACACGGAATGAGTATGATTGAGAACCTGAGGAGCATTCAGACCAATGGTATCGATGAATTCCTCAGAAGCGAACAAGAGAGATGGAAGTGCCCCACTTGTGGCGGCACAATCTGTGTTCACAGCAAAATGTGTTATGCCTGCGGGCAAACCAAGAAAGGCTACGTTTAGCTTGTGTTACCGAATTGAGCTTTCTTTTTTAGCGCGCGCTAGGGCTTGGTTAGAATTTTAGCGCGCGCGCTTTAACTGAGCGAAGCCTACAGAGCGAAGCTGACTGGGCGGAGCCTAACTGAAAGAAAGTCTGGAGGAGTTTCATTTCTAATATACCTGTTCACCAGAAGAGCAATAGAACTTTCTTCTATAATCTGATGTCAGAAAATGTGAAATATAACTTCTTGAGTAAGCACTAGATTGCAGAAGAAAGGAAAAATGAAGGGAATAGTTTCAAGCGTGATTATAGCATTGTTGTTTTTGGGTTTGTTCGGGTTTGCGTTTACCCTTCAGACAGCCAGAGCACAATCAGGAACCATCTACATTATGCCTGATGGGAGCATAACCCCGTTTACAGCAAACATCACGTCTTTAGACAATGTCACATACACGTTTACAGGCAATAACTACTTGCCGATCGTGGTGCAAAGAAGTAACATCATCATAGACGGAAGGGGCTACAAGGTTCAAGCCCCCGGGTACTACACAATCGGCTTCTCTTTATCAGACGTGAGCAACGTGACCATAAAAAACACCGCAGTAATAAACGGTGGGTCCGCCTACACAATCGGCTTCTCTTTAGAGGGCGTGAGCAACGTGACCATAAAAAACACCGCAGTAACATACAGCGGATATGGTATTGTTCTCGGCAGTTCTTCTGGTAATGTTTTGTCTGGTAACAACGTCACAGCAAACGTCTTTGGAGGCATTTGGCTCAACTATTCTTCTCGCAATGTTTTGTCTGGTAACAATGTCTCAGTAGACTATCAGGGGATTACTCTTGATTATTCTTCCGACAACAATACCCTGTCTGACAACATCGCGATAGCAAACGCCATATATGGTATTTGGCTCAACTATGGTTCTGACAACAACATATTGTCTAGCAACACCATTTACCACGGCGGGAACGGTATTGAGCTCAACTCTTCTTCTGGTAATGTTTTGTCTGGCAACAACGACGTAGCAAACGACCTTTGGGGCATTTGGCTCTCCTATTCTTCTGGTAATATGATCTTTCACAATGATTTCAATATTAACATTCAACAAAATCACGTGTCAGGAGGATCGACCGATGTATGGGATGATGGCTATCCTTCTGGCGGAAACTACTGGAGCAACTACACAGGCATTGATCAGAAAAGTGGTCCTTATCAAAACCTGACCGGCAGTGACGGAATAGGTGACACACCCTACATCATTGGCTCAAATAACACCGATCGATATCCGCTCATGGCTCCGTTTAGCACGTTTAACGTGGGCACGTGGAACAACACGCCATACAACGTGAGCATCGTCACCAACTCAACAATAAGCAATTTCAGCTTCGATCAGGCTGCTAAGACACTCACCTTCAACGTCACCGGCACGAGTGGTACGGTGGGCTTCTGCAGAATCGCCATACCTCTATCGCTCATGTCGTGCATTGATCTGGCTGATTGGACTGTGACAATAAACGGCTCGCCACCGTCACCCCTGAGCTTTAGCATAACAGTGAATGGGAACTATACTTACATCTACTTAACGTATCATTACAGCACAGACGAAGTCCAGATAACGAGCACAAGCGACGTCCCAGAATTCCAGCCGCTCTTTTTCCTGCCACTCTTCATGATAGCCACGCTGCTGGCGGCGTTAGTCTTAAAACGGAAGCGAAACGTAGGAACCCAATGAGCGCGCGCTAGAATAGGGCTAGAAGTTTGCTCTAGATAGGTTAAAGGGTTGATTAGTGTTTAACTCGTATGTAAAAAGGGGATTATTATATGACTATCATTCACCGTTTGCCTGACATGGTGTTAGTTGATCATGAAGTCAAAGTGCCCTTGAACTATGCACAACGCGCAAGAGGGCTTGCTTGGTTAGAATCTTAGCTTCTGTGCGAGTTTGTCCAGTTCTGAACGTTCTGCCCTTGATATTT
Organism: Bathyarchaeia archaeon; assembly: GCA_035319765.1. GTDB lineage: Archaea > Thermoproteota > Bathyarchaeia > Bathyarchaeales > SOJC01 > DATHCB01. The sequence goes on along the minus strand of DATHCB010000095.1, from coordinate 2,132 downwards.
TTGACAGCCACCAATCGGTGAATTTTGTCCGTTCCCCTCTGCCGACTGGGATTACGTGAATGTGGAAGTGATAGATATCTTGCCCTGCGGGTTTTCCGCTTGCGCTAAAAGTGTTGATGCCCTCCGCTTTCAGCGTGGTAGCCAGTTTTCTTGCTACTTGTTTGGTGACCATAACCATCTTTGTGAGGACGCTGGCCTCTATGTCCCAGATGTCGACAAAGTGTCTCTTAGGGATGACTAGCGTATGTCCTCTCTCGATGGGATTGATATCTAGGAAAGCTATGACTTCATCGTCCTCGTAGACAATGCTTGCTGGTGCTTCTTTGTGCGCAATTTTACAGAAAATGCAATCGCTCAACCTTTCGAGTCCCTTCCAATGCCGAGCGTGTCAATATTCGGATGTTAAATCATTTGTTACTATAAATTTTCCTAATCACTTCTCAATCAGGAGAATTCTGTCACGAGGAAATCATGTAATTTGACTTAACCTTGCCCTATTTCTGGCGAATCAGCCGCTCGGCTTGAACTTCTTACTCGGCAGTGGTCACCAAGCGCTCTTCACGTATTGCATGTGGGAATTCCGCCGGCAACCAAAGTCAAAGATCTCGTCTCGGTCAAGCTGAAGTGGATCGCTGAAACATTCGCGATAACTTAAGCGCACGCCTTTTTTTCGTCTGTTTGTTTTTCATTGCGCTTTTTGAATGTGAAAATATTCCTTGACCCTGTAAGTTTGGAAATAGACTAGACAACTATAGCATAGATGAACGGACTCATGAGCAGGGATCCTCCCAGTATCCCGCCACACTGCCAGAGTCCAATTAGGTTCAGGTTGGAGTTACCATTAATCGTTAGGGCAACTCCAGACAAGAGCAAGGAGTCCCAAAGAATGAAGAAAACAGCGATAACGATCCAAAACAGTACCGACGCGTACCACAAGAGCCTTGACCTGACTCGAATGAACATGACGATGGAAAGGAAAAACGCGTAGAACGCCAAGAACAGCGTAACTACAATGAACGGATTAGCTGGCCACCAAGATGCTCCCCCACTGAACCCACCTGCCCCGCCTACGGCGCCGAGCAGAATCCAAGTCAGAAAGAGACTGCCTAACCCTAACGAGCTCAGCAGTGTTAGTGTCGCGACGATTGACACGCCCGCGGGTCTTAAGTTCAATTACCCACCAGCCACAACTAGGAAACACTAAAAACCCTCTATTCTTGAACCAAATAACTCGTGTGGTTACGTTGTCCGCTCTGCACGATCAGAAAAGGAAGCAATTCTCATTTCGGGTTAAATTTTTTCTTTTGTATAAGCCTAGCGCCCGCTGCTGCCTGACTATGAGACTTTCCTATTATTGGAAATCATATAAGAAAAAACGAAAAAATAATGGAACGAGGTTTTAGCTTGGTCAGAAAAGAGCAGTTGGTTCAGATAACAGAGATGGCGATTGACTGCCTAGTGCGAACTTTCAAAAGCAATCCATACTTCTTCTACACCGAGAATGATTTGCACTGCTATCTTCACAATGAAATCTATTGCAGGCTACCCATATCGGAGTGGCTGTGTGTCACCAAAGACAATAAGCGAAGCGTTCTCTTACACAAAGAGTACCCTACGAAGGAAAAATATGATGCAACTGTTCCCAAACACACGGCAAGGGGCAAGCGCGGACATTTTGACTTGTGCATATGGAATCCAGAGACGACTAGAGAAAGGCTCTTCAAGGCAGCGCCAAAAGATTTCGAAGATGAGCAGCAAACTTTCATCGCAATCGAGTTGGATTTGATTGAAGAGAATGAAAGCCTGAAACAGGCTTCGCATCATGTGAAGTGGGACCTGCTTAGGCTTGGAAGTTCGAAGAATGAGGTTGAGCATGGCTATGCGCTCATTTTTGCGAGAGACTGGATGCGCACAGAAGAATTTCTGAAAAAAATCAAGCCGCGTCTTGCCAGAGAAGAGACGAGCGCAGTTCTATTTGTGGAAAAGACAAGTGACAATGTTTATGCCAAGACCATGTCTCAAAAGCAATTCTTGAACTATGATCTGCTAGTCAAATGACCCGTGCTTGACACGCGCGATGGGTTGCCTCTATCTGAGCGCGTGCACTATGAGATTTATATCCGCTCTATCTT
>DATHCB010000094.1:0-33478 GCA_035319765.1 Bathyarchaeia archaeon | reverse complement strand
GTGTGTGGGCAAGGGCGTGGTGCAGCTCGCGGATGGTAGCGAAGTTAAGATCAAATTCGCTTATCTGTATATGAAGATCAACGGCGACCACGTGTTCGCGTTGTGCAGTTATGACGGTTGCCCAGACCCCTTATTGGGCTTTGATGTCATGCACGTATTGGGCCTGCAGGTTGATACGGGAAAGAGACAGCTGCTTAGGCCGATCCGGCGTTTCTGGCTCAAAAGCTTCACTCTCAACAAAACGTGGATCAGCAGCCGCCATCAAAGAAGGAAAACAAAGTGACCGATTGGGTTCGTCAAGCGTTCACGCGGCGAGTCATCCGCAATACCAGGAAGGGTCCACAGACCTTTGAGATCACGCCCAAGGATGAGCTCGTTTACGGTGTAAAATTCGCCATCTGCATGACCATCTGCCTAACGGGCATGGAGATCGGAAACATGGCCTTCCTGCACACCTGGAACAGCGAAGTGTTCAGCGCAATTACTGGCCTAATCGGCTTGGTCATGGGCATTTTCATCGGTCATCGCGTTTAGAATCACCCGTTGTTATTTGAAGAAGAAGCGGGAAAAGAGGAGGTGAACGTTATAACAAAGAGAATAGTTCTCGTGTTCGTTTTGGCTTTGCTCGCGCTTGCAGTAGCTATGCCTGTTGTTTTTGCGCAGGCTTCGAACAGCACTGCTACGAGTGGTCCGCCGCCCTTCAATTTCGCCTCTATGCCGACGATCCAAACGTTGGGGCTTTCCGTGCCTGTCGCGCTGGTCGTGGCGATCCTGTCATGCCTAGCGGGCTATCTGGCGCAGACGCCGCCTGAATCCTTCAGTCTGGCTAAGTTCTTGTACACGTTTATGGTCAGCGTTATCGTCGGGTTCTTCACGATCGTGCTAGGCTGGGATTATTCGACTTTGCTGCCTTGGCTTGCAAACGGCTTCGTCACATGGTACCTGTGGAAGGCGAGTAACATTCTAGCCAGCTACATCACAAGCCACTTCAGCCCTGCAACGTCGGCTAGCACGTCTAGCACGTCAGCGAGTGCGGGATCGTCGACAACGCAGGCAACAACCAAAACGGCTTAAGGACAGAACGCATTTTCCCTCCTTTCCACTCTTTTTTGAACCTGGCTGATGCTACAGCCTGCCAGCACTAACATCCACGGCTAGGCAGTTTCAGTTTCCGTCCTATAGCCTTCCGACTGAAAAGACCTCTGGCCTGTGCTTTTTTTTGTCAATCTAATTGTTGTCAGTGGACACTAGGCGAATAGGCGTGAAGAGGCGTAGAGAGTATTTCAGGATTCAAGGGTTTGCTAGGACTTATGATCGAGTGTCGGGGAAGTTTGTTTTTGACGTGCGTTACAAGACGAGCGTCCCTTTGACTGATCGGACGATTGCGGTTGCTGAGGCTTTTGGGCTAGGCGTGGATGAAGAGAAGGAGCACATTGTCCTAGATAATGTGGAGTTGAAGATAGGGCCGCACGATATCGTCTACGTCACGGGCGACAGTGGATCCGGCAAGAGCGTTCTGCTGCGGGCTTTGAAGAAGGATCTGGGCGACGAGGCGATTGACATTGGCGACGTACAAGTAGACGTTTCTAAGCCGCTTATCGAGACTGTGGGCAGGACGGTTGAGGAAGGCCTCGAGCTGCTGAGCAGAGTGGGCTTGAACGACGCCTTCCTGTTCCTTCGCAAGTATCCAGAGCTGAGCGACGGGCAGAAGTATCGGTACCGCCTGGCTAAGCTGGTTGAAAGCGGCAGGCAGTGGTGGATCATGGACGAATTCTGCGCCACACTAGACCGAGACACAGCCAAGATTATCGCGTTTAACCTTCAGAAGCTAGCCAGGCAGCAGGGCAAAGCCGTCATCGCAGCGACCACGCATACGGATCTCTTGGAAGACCTAAACCCGAACATGCACGTTCACAAGCGTTTTGGCAAGGAAATAGCCGTCTCATATCCGAGTCCGAAGGCTGAGTCTGAGTGCAGCTTGGTCCGGGAGATGTACGTCGCAGAGGGCAAGTTCGAGAATTGGAGACAACTGGCGCATTTCCATTATCGCTGCCACAGGGTTGCTGCGCCCAGGAAAATCTTCTGTCTATGGCGCAAGAACGGCGAACTATGCGGAGTCATCGTTTACACCTATTCCGGACCGCAGTGCTTTGGCCGCAAGGCTTCCGGGTTGACGAAGTATCCGATGAGAGAGATCAACAAGCGGCTGAGCACGATCAGCCGAGTTGTCGTGCATCCCAAATACCGCACCATAGGCTTAGGCGTCAAACTGGTCAGAGAGACTCTAGGCTTGGTCGGCACTGAGTTTATCGAGATGCCAGCAGTTATGGCAAAGTACAATCCCTTCGCGGAAAAGGCTGGAATGACCAAAGTCTGCGAACAACGGCCCAGCAAAGAAGCCCAGAACATTGCAGAGGTCTTATCCAGCCTCAGCTTTAACCTGCAATTCTTAAGCAGCCACAGCCATGTCCTCTCAGTCCTGTCAAAGCTCGAAACATCAGAGATCGTGCAGATCAAGGGCGCGTTCATCAAGAACCAGACGCCCAGATTCTTGAAATTCTTTGCCTCACACCAGCCTTACGGCACAGTACAGGGATACCGCAACAAAATCAAAAACCTAGACCCGGAACGGCTCGCAAACCTGATAAAGGCGTGCAGCTTCCTAATGCAGACAAAAGTGTATCTACTATGGCGAAATTCTTCGGCTTAATTTTGAGCATCGTGCGACTGTCAGCATCAATAGTCCGTCATGGAAGATTGTTCCAAAAAGGATAATTCCCACTTAGATCTGTATGTGTTTCACGGGGGGTTAAAATTGAAACCAAAGTTCTCTTACGTATTAGTTCTATTACTGTTAGCCAGCATGTTTGTTGCGCGCTCTAACTTTCAGCCAGCCAAGGCCGGCGCAAGCTCCCAAGCAGCACCTGCACAAGCCCCAGACCCTGACTCGTGGCCCATGTTCCACCGCGACCCATCGCACTCTGGCTATTCAACCTCAATAGCGCCACTCACAAACCAAACTCTATGGAATTACACAACCGGCAGTAACGTGACGTCTTCTCCTGCTGTAGTTGGTGATGTTGTGTACGTGGGCTCATGGGATGACAAGATTTACGCTTTAAATGGCACAACGGGCGCACAGTTGTGGAATTACACGACCAATAACTACGTGCTTTCTTCTCCAGCTGTTGTTGGTGGTATAGTTTATGTGGGTTCATATGACGCGAAGATCTACGCCCTGAATGCCACGACCGGCATGGCAATGTGGAACTACACGACCGGTGGAGGGGTGTTCTCTCCCCCTGCTGTTGTTGGTGGTGTTGTGTACGTGGGCTCAGGTGACGGCAACATTTACGCTCTAAACGCTTCAACGGGCGCATTCATATGGGACTACGCGACAGGCGGCAACGTGGATTCTTCTCCTGCTGTTTTTGGTGGTGTAGTTTATGTGGGCTCACTTGGCGGCAACGTTTACGCTCTTAATGCTTTAACGGGCGCATTCATATGGGACTACACGACAGGGTATCACGTGACGTCTTCTCCAGCTGTTGTTGGTGGTATAGTTTATGTGGGCTCAAATGACGGCAACATTTACGCTCTTAATGCTTCAACGGGCGCATTCATATGGGACTACGCGACAGGCGGCTTTGTGAATTCTTCTCCTGCTGTTTTTGGTGGTGAAGTTTATGTGGGCTCAGATGACGGCAACGTTTACGCTCTTAATGCTTTAACGGGCGCATTCATATGGGACTTCACGACCGGCAACGGTGCATCGCGTTCTAGCAGACCTCAAGGCGTCGGGTATTCTTCTCCGGCTGTTGCTGGTGGTATAGTTTATGTGGGCTCAACTGACTACAAGGTCTATGCTCTAAACGCTTCAACCGGTACGCTAGTGTGGAACTACGCAACCCACGGTCAGGTGTGGTCTTCTCCAGCTGTTGTTGATGGTGTAGTTTATGTGGGCTCAGAGGACTACAAGATTTACGCTTTTGGCGTTCATGATGTCACCATCACTAGTGCCACTCCCTCCAAAAGGGTCTTTATCGTAGGCCAAAGCATCGCTGTGAACGTTACAGTTAGCGATAACGGCAGCTACGCAGAGACGTTCAACGTGACGTTGTACGGAAGTCTGGATGGATATCCTTGGCAGCCATCGCCGATCTACACGTTTACGGACGTGGCTTTGATGTCCGGGGGCGGGGTAACACTGACTGCAGCAGGGTTGGGCTTTGGTGAGGGCTATTACATGCTGAGCGTTCGTGTTTACAACGCTAACGTCATTAAAACTTATTCGGGCTTGACTGTTTTGGTTGCACCTATCGCACTTTTCCGCCCGTGGAGTTGGCACCCTCGAATACACGTATAACGAGGCGAGCGCCAGCCTTACGGCACAGTAGCTGGATACCGTAACAAAGTCAAAACCCTAGACCAAGAAAGACTAGCAAGCCTAATCAAAGCATGTGGCTTCTTATTACAGATAAAAGTGTACCTACTATGGCGAAACCCTAGCGCTCGCATAGTCAAAAACTCTCCTACCTGCAAATTCTGACGTGTGCGCTAAACTTTTAAATCAATGTCTCCATAACTAGCAACAGGGTAAATGTAGGAATATGAACTTGAGGCTTTTCCAATGGCAAAGAAAATTTCATTTGTGAACATGAAAGGTGGCGTTGGGAAATCGACGCTTGCCGCGCAGCTTGCCTATGAATTTGCAATCGTCTTAGAGTGGTCCAAGAGGATCCTTGTAATTGACCTGGATCCTCAATTCAATGTTAGCCAATTCCTACTCGGGGCGGTCACGTATGACTCCCAAATTTTGAAGAAGAACGCTCCAACCACTTGGCATATATTTGAGCAACATACTCATGTTCCCGGGTATCCGCCACCCGCTCCCCTCAAGCCTGATTCCGTTGTGTACCATGCCAAGAAGTATTCTCATGGTGGTTTAGTTGACCTCATACCTTCCAGGTTAGAGCTGGCCTTCTCAATTCGTAATCCAAGCCAGAAGGAGTACCTGCTTTCTCAGTTGGTAACGCCCTTAGAAAAGAATTATGACATTATTCTTATAGACTGCCCACCTACTGAGTCAGTTTTCACAACTGCAGCCTATCTCACAAGTGATTATATACTGGTGCCGGTGAAACCTGAATACCTTTCTTCAATTGGGTTACCGTTGCTAGATAATTCATTGGCAGAATTCGCAAGCAATTCCAATAAGAAGCCGCCGAAGGTTGCAGGAGTGGTGTTTAATTTTACGAGTAATTATGCGCCAGAAGAAATCAGGGCAAAGAAAGAAGTCAAAGAGGAATGCGCAAAACACGGCTGGTACCTACTTGAAAAGGAGGTACCATACTCGAAGTCAATTGCGAAATCAGCTAGGGAGGGCCAGCCCTTACGATGGACATCTTACTCGCGCACCAAACAGATTGAAAGACTACATGCTGTTGCGAAGGAAGTGGCAGGAATAGTCGGAATATGATAGACGAGAAAGAATACGATCTGATGTTGGACCTCGCTAAACTGCTGAGAAAGCATGGACCACAAGTATTCGAGTCCTTGGCCGGTACGTTATCTTCGCCCGAGTTTGTTGAGAAGTTCACTGCGATTTTGATGGGCACAGCAAGGATTGGTCGAGCTCATGTTTCAAATCGGAGCCCCTTAGTTAGGGAACTTAATAGGTTGAAGGAAGTTGAACCGAAGAAATACGAAATAATCAAATCCTTTATGGCGGAGTTTGCAGCAGGACAAATTCTGCCATCATTGAAAGATGTGAACAGGTTCGTCGCTGAAAACGGTCTTCCTGAAATCAAAGCCACATCAAGGTCACGATCCATTTCTCAATTGGTTCATTCTCTCTTGAAACTACCATCGGAGCAGCTCGGAAAGATTCTCGCCGGTCTTGTCAAGGGACGTAGATCCGACAGTTCATTATCTGAATGGAGCGAGATAATAACAAAAGGCATGTCACGATCTACTAAGCAGAAATAGCGAACAGTGGCTTAGTATCAAGCGCCTTCAAGAAAGCTGATCCTAGTTTCAGTGAGCTCACGATAATCTTTAAAGCAAAAACTAGGAGAATAATAATCATGGCTGGGATCGAAAAAATAGTTGTTCAACCACAGACTAATCCCAAAGCTGAGGTCCTGGAAAAAATTCGCCATTTCCTAAAGGATTTCAGCCCTGTGGAATTGAGGTTGGACGCACCATTAGTACTTTTTCAGGACAAGAGGAGTAATGCATTTTACCTTTTTTGTCATCTTGACGCGAAGACCATAGTATCGAAGGCTGACTTGGATGCAGTTTTAGATCCGATGGAAAGTGAAGACTACAAGCTAAACCGGGAACTTTACTTGGATACATACGCCTACCGTAAAATGGAAGAGGACGCAATTTTGGGAAGAGGATTTGAAGATTTGGTAATCGAATATGACGCTGCCTATAGACCTCAGATTCCGCTGAAAGTATATGGAGGCCAACACCGAATTAAAGCCATTGCGGAAGCCGTGAAAAAGGGAGTTTCTGAGTGTCACGGAATCAGAGTCTACTTTGACCTGGACCGCGGTCAAAAACTTGACATTGCCGTCGCAAACAACACGGCAATCGCGATCTCAAACGATTTGCTGGACAGAATGTACGAAGGGCATTTGGGACCCGATCTTCGTAACTGGTGTCAAGTGGTGGGCATTCTTGAGAAAGACCAAGATTTTGCGGACAAAAGAAACCCAGAAGGAGTTCCAACTGTTCGAGTTGCGAGAACGCTGCTAGTTGATTATTTCTTTGGAAAGGATTCAATTCGCGACGATTTTCATATTCCAATAGTATGTTCGTCTGGACCAGGAATTGATGAAAACTATCAGAATGTTAGAAGCAAAATAGATTGGTCGGACAAGAACTTAATCCAAATGGGGCGGGAGTTTGCCAAGCTTCACAGACTGCAACGTGAGAGAATTCTTAGGAGAGATGCCGATGCATTCATTGAGTTCGCAAACAAGGCTACGCATCCTTGTGTAACAGCAGCATGGGCATATGCTGCCGGTTACTTGTCAAGGCACTTTCCTGAGAGACTACCAGTTCATTATGCGCTTTCTGCCATCGAAGACGGTGACCCTCTGAATGCAAAGGCTCTCTTAAGTGCCAGGCTTAAAGGGATCGATCCAGACACATATCGTGGTTTGGGCGCGCGTATAAGTGGTTCAGAGCTAGGACGAATGCTAGAAGTGTTCTTGTTACAGGCAACCAGAGCCAAGGAAACAGGCATCACGCCGAAGTTAGCCAATGCAGCGATCAAGTCATTTGAGGCGAAAAAAGCAAAGGAAGAGGCAGAGAAAGCTCTAAAAAGGCTGTAGCATGTTCGAAGATTACCTCGAAGACTCGTTCCATTTTGTGAGCGCAGCGGTGAAACAAACGAACGAAAGAGAAGCAAAGAGATATTATCGAGCTTCTGTGTTCTGCGCAATCAACGCCTTAGAAGCATTCACTAATTACATAGGAGATGCATTTGCGCAAAGTGCCAGTCTTGAAGCCTATGAGATAGCCTTTTTGACCGATAAGAAATTTGAGCCTGTCGGAGGAGAGTTTAAGACAACTGAGGTTGCGGAGTATCAAAGATTGGAAGATAAGTTGAGATTCCTGATTGGTAAGTTTGTTCCTAGCTTTGATTTTGAGACGATGCCTTGCTGGAGTCGTTTGATCGAATTCAAGAAGTTTCGAGATAGCCTCACGCACCCTCGGCAGGATGGGGATGAGACAACCGTTGGGGAATATAAGGCTAAGATTAGACTTGGGATGTCATCCATAATTGAAATTATTAATCACCTTTGTAAGGGCATTTTCAAACGACCTCTCAGGAAAAAGCTACTAGAGCTCAAAATCTAAAAATAATGCGCGCAGCATCCGGAGCATCGCCAATGATCAGTTTTCTCTGACGTGCTTTTCACGAGGTTCTTATTTTTTGTCTGTTGAGTTTCCAGCCTTTTTGGCGTAGTGTTTCTTGTACTTTTGGGATTGTTAGGGCGAATTTGACGTGGCGGCAGTCTGCTGATTGGCAGTAGTCGCACCAGACTCTGTCCTGTTTGAAGTAGACGTCTATTATGCGTCCGTTTGAGCCGCCGTTTGCTATTGTGCGGTCGAGGATGCGGACTCCGTTCTCGTCTATGTTGAAGTGCTCTATGGGCGGTAGCGCCTGCACAGGCGCCTGATCGGGCATGGGTGGAAAAGTTTTCAGCTTGTCTCTTATGGCTTCTTTTATCAGCTCGGCACGGCTCTTGTAGCCTTTTAGGCCTAGTTTTAGAATCTGGTCTATTTCGTCTATGAGCTCCTTTGGCAGCCTGACTGTTGTGTATTCATCGGTTGACATGAGAAACCCTTGACTCAGTTATGAATCACATAAATTTAAGCTTTATTGTGTCACAAACTCGCCGTTCGATGTGGCACATTTGAGTCTTTTTGGTCTGGAATCCTTTTATGCTTTCTAAGCGTCTATGAATCAAAGGTGTAACACGCATGACAGAATACGCCACGATCAGGATTCCTAAGGAACTCGTCGACCAAGTAGATATCTTTCTCAAAGAGCAAAACCTGGGCTTCACTTCAAGGGCCGAGATTGTCAAAGTAGCGATAAGGGGCTTCCTCGACAAAACGACGCTACAACCAAGCCAGGCGTTAATGAAACATGATCAAGGGTGAGGGCAAGTCCAAGTAGTCTCTAACAAGGTCGCGGTGGGAGATAAGTAGGAGCCGCAGGGTTTGAAGTCAGGTTATCAAGGCGCGGTCTCGGGTTCGGGTCAGAGACTTCCAGCGGCTAATCACTCTCCAAACACCGCGACCGCACGGTGCACGAAATGTGGCTCCCAGAAGGTCTGGCGCGATGGCCTAAGGTATTCTATGTTCGGTGATAGGATCCAACGATGGCTCTGCCGCAGCTGCGGGCTACGATTTTCCGACTCTGAAGACATTCGAAGAGCCTGGGCAACGTTTGAACAGGTTGAAAGAATTCATACCGAACCATTAAGAACAGAAGGCGGCCTAGTTTCTAAGCGCCGAATATGCGCTACCGAACCAAACGGAGTGATAAATTTGGCCGCGGAAGTCCAAGAAAAGGAAGTTCCGCGAGGAAGCGAAGCAGAGATCAAAGGCAAAATGGTGGAATACGCCTTCTGGATGCAAAAACAAGGCTTTAGACCAACGACGATCATCGGCCGGACCAAACTGCTCAAAGTGCTTCTAAAACGAGGAGCCAACTTGTACGATCCAGAGTCCTTCAAGGACGTGATAGCTAAGCAAAAATGGTGCGATGGAAGAAAAGGCAACGCCGTCGACGCGTACTCAACATTCCTAAAAATGACAGGCGGGACATGGGAAACTCCAAAGTATCAAGCGATCCAAAAAATCCCGTTCATCCCAACAGAGACCGAAATCGACCAACTCATCGCCAGCTGCAGCAATAGAATGGCCACGTTCCTACAACTCCTAAAGGAAACTGCAATCAGACCAGGCGAAGCATGGGTGCTAACTTGGATAGACGTTGACCTCGTAACAAAAACCGTCCGCATAACGCCCGAAAAGAACAGCAATCCTCGAATATGCCATATAAGCTCAACGCTCGCCAGCATGCTCGAATCCTTACCAAGAACATACGGCAATAGGGTATTCTCAATGCCAGACAGACGACTCGACAACTTCGGTAACAACTTCAGAAAACAGAGGCTGCGAATCGCAGATAAACTGAAGAATCCTAGGATCGCCCAGATTACCTTTAAGACTCTGAGGCACTTCAAAGCCACGCTCGAGTACCACCGGACCAAGGATATCCTTCACGTCATGCAAAAACTCGGCCACAAGAGCATCAAGAATACTCTCATCTACGTGCACTTGGCGGAGGAGCTATTCAAGGACCAGCAAGAATACATCTCAAAAGTGGCTAAAAACACCGTAGACGCGTGCGCGCTCGTGGACGCCGGATTCGAGTACGTGTGCGATTTTGAAGGCGCCAAAATCTTCAGGAGAAAGAAGTATTGACGTCTCCAGATACATTAACATCGCCAGGACAAACCCCCTACCTATTTTACCATAGTGGTGCAGGGGGTGAGATTCGAACTCACGTACTCCTAAGAGACGGGATCTTGAGTCCCGCGCATGAAGTCCCATTAAAACTTATGCGCTTGTGGTTTGACCTGGCTCTGCTACCCCTGCACCGTCTTCATCTATTTGGCGGATTCTGATTTAATCCTTTCCCAGTTGATGTTAGACTTGATAAGGATGAATATTTGGAGAATCTGAAAGGTCTGATGCGTCTTCATTAATCCAAGGCTGTTAGGCAGTGGAATACAGACCATATGGACCACCATGCAGGGAGACTGCCATAGATGTCTTGCGCCAACTCTTACTAAATATAGCGCTCGTGAATTCTGAGTTAATATTTTGACTTCATAAGGCAGTTAAATACGCTGCGTCATAAAAGACGACCAAACAGGCAAAGCCCATAGGAGAAGGAAAAATGAAACCACAAACAGCCCCACAGCAACGGAGAAAACTGGAACAGAAAATCCTTAAAGCACTAGCGACTGAGATGCGAACGCTTCAAAAACCCTTGCAACGGATGCTTGCTGATGATCTGGCTACGGCTTTCGAGAGCAGAATAGGCGTAATCCAAGCTTATCAACAAAAAATAAGCCAAAAACGGGGCTGAAACGAGAAAAAACCGTACCAGTAATCCGTAAAATATTTATACCCAGACATTGAAAAAGAAGGAGGCAGAGGTTTAGAAATGCGAAGATCCAAGCTGGAAATGTACGTCGATATACTAAAGGTTCTAAGTCACAGAGGACCATTGAAACTCACTCACATAATGTACAAAGCAAACGTGAACTGCAGCGTGCTTAAGCAGTATCTCGACTTTTTGATCCAACAAACCCTCGTGGAAGAGCGCACGTTGGGCAAGAAGCGCACCGTATATGCCATAACAGAACGTGGTGTCACTGTGCTGAAACACTTCCGAGAACTTAAGACCGTTTTACCCCTAATCGAGGAAGACAACCGCAAACTACCAGCCATACTGTAAACCCAGCGTATTTTTCTGCAGTTTTCTTCTTTTTTTAATGAACCGGTAGCGCGCGCCTAATCTGTGCTAGGAATCTATAGAAGGATATCGTAAGACTTAATAGTCTCGCTAAGCCCTAATTTCTGTAGACACGTATAACACGTAGTCACAGGACAGTGGTAAAGACGGCGACGGCTGCAATTGAGAAAAACCAAGCAAAGTTACTAGAAAAAATCAAAGAATGCCTTGACAAACTCAACGAAAAAATGGAAGTGTTCATCGAACTGCAGAAGAATGAACAGAAAGAGGACGTCATGAAATTACCAGGTCTACCGGAAGCTCTAGACGTGATGACCCTATTATCATTGCCAGATCATTTACGAAAGAGCGCTATCTCGCTGTGCAAACTCGGTGAAGCAACCGCCGAAGAAGTGGCTGAGAACACAAGACGCGCCAGGGCAGTGGAAAGCGGCTACCTTAACCAATTAGTGATCATGGGATACCTAAAGAAGGAAAGGCGGGGAAGAAAGACATTCTTCTACGTCGAAAAGCAATGAATAAGAGGTTCATAATATGGGCAAAATTATAGCAGTGCATTCTTACAAGGGCGGCACTGGAAAAACCTTCATGTCTATCAATTTGGCCACTGCCTTGGTCCAGCGAGGAAAAAAAGTCTGTCTTCTAGACCTGGATTTCAGGGCGCCAAGTCTCTATGCCGCGCTTAAAGCGGATTGTTCGGAATATTGGCTCAACGACTACTTGAACGGAGTCTGTGAGATCAAACGAGTCTTGGTCGACTCCACGGAAAAGGCTGGCTTGAACGGCGGACGGCTGCTGCTAGGCCTCGCAAATCCAAACACCGAAGCCATTAGGGACATGACCGCAAAAGATAGGAAATGGGAAATGCGAGCACTCGGTAGGCTTCTGGCACTAAAGAATTCGCTGCTAAATGACATGGAACTCGACTACATAATATTCGACACCAGCCCGGGGCTTCAGTACTCATCGATCAACGCGATCGTTAGCGCCGACGTAGTCCTCGTACTAACGACTCAAGACAGCTCAGATGTTCTGGGCACTAGACGCATGATTCAAGAACTCTATGACCTTTTCGACAAAAAAGCCGCAGTCCTGTTGAACAAGACGCTTCTTAAAACGACCTCAGCCGAAAAGGAAATGAAAGAAATAGCCACACAGTACGAAAAAGCATACAACCTGCCGGTGATGCAGGTAATTCCATGCTTTTGCGATGTCCTGAAAGCCGGAGGAATGTTCATATTCTCCAAAGAGAAGCCCGACCATCCATTCACGAAAATCCTTGACGAAATAGCGACGAAAGTAGAGAAAAGCTAAGCTTCTTCCTTTTTATCTTCTCTCTTTGCGAGTTTTCTAGCTTCTTCAGCATACTTCCTTATTTGCCTTTCTTGAATTTTTTTCTCAGGCAACGTCTCTGGAGCGTAAATGAGAGGCAAAACGGCGATGAACAGGAACAAGCTCGCAAACGAGAACGAAGCCTCAAAAGATCCAATTTGAATTGAACTAATATACGGCTGCACGAAGTACTGCATCAGATAGGCAATAAAGAACGGGATGCTTCCTACCGCATAGTATTTTTCACAGCCCCCTTTTGACGACGACAAGTCCCCCCAAACAACCAGGACAAATAATACGAGAAAAATCCCCCAAGCAATTCCATCTATTGCGATGTAAAAGTACCAAGAAAACGGAGCCTTTGGAGCGACACCTAGCGCGGCATACGCAAGGCCCATTGCGATAAAGCCAAAAACGATCACCTTCTTCCTGCCAATCCAGTCAGCAAATAGACCTCCGATGAGGGCGAAAATCGTGCCGACGATAGGCTCGACCGACAATGATAACTTGTCCACTTCTAGAAGTTTTGCAAAGAAAATTTGGTAGGCAAATCGATCGATAAGACAAAACATGAACCAAGGAATAAGGAATAGAAGAAACGTTCTCTGAGAAAGAACAGACCTAAAAGAAGGCCCTCTTCCCGGATTCTCGACCTTATCATGGGGTTTTATCAGGAAAAATATAACCAAACATAAAGCTCTCCAAATACCGGCGATGTAACAGTCAACTACGAGGTTATTACCAAGGAACAAAGAGGCAACGGCGACACTCAGGTTAGTAAAAATGAACACTATGCCGCCAACAAGCCCTCTATTTTCAAAAACCGTATTTTCAGCAAAGTAGGCTAAAGCAGAAGGCATACCAAGACCAAAAGCAACGCCTGAGAGAAAGATTATGATCAGCAACCAATCGGGATTTATGTTCATCGTAATTGTAGAAAGGAGAAGACTTGTAATGACACCTAGCGAAAGCCAACCGTAAACGAGTGCAAGTCTATTTCGCCGCGCAAACGAAACTGCCCCGAGCAAGCTTGATCCAACAATTGCAGCCAGATAAACTGTCCATAGAAGAAGGTTATTCACGTTTGCATTTTTCGACCATGTGCCCAGCCATGTACTCAATATGAATATATTCATGAAGAACCAAATGAAGGAGTTAAATAGAAGAACAAAAACGAGAAGAAATTGTCTTAAGGAAATGCCTAAGCTCGAAAAAGGACTCGCGTTAGGCATTGCATTATCACCACTAACGAGCCACGTATTCGGTTGTTTCCATAAAAGATTTATTAATTCAGCATCTCTGTATTCATGTCGAACAACAAAACTTATTAGCTGAATAGGCGTAGCACAATTATACAGGGGAATAAGAATGGCTAAGAAAGCTAAGAAAAAGGCTCCAACGAGAGTTCTTTGGTGCCCGTCCTAAATTTTCGTTTTTGCTGTTAGACCCGGGTTGCGCAAAGTAATAGCTGCAGCTCTGCCTTGCGTGGAATAATGGTTATCTTCTTTTCAGCAGCTTTTATAAGATTTTCGATCAATCGAGCTGTATCCTTAAAGCCTTGACCCTTTCGAATGAGTCGCTTTATCACGTAGAAATCTCCTTTCGTTAGGTTCTCTCTCAATAAGATCTCATTGATTGACGTTTTCACTTCCGCGTTTTCTAACGCATAGAGTAAGGGCATCGGTAGGTGTTCGTTCTGGATTCTGTGTCGCAGTTCCTCGTAGTCTAAGCTGTCTACGTAGTCGTCCTTTAGTATTATTAGCATGCCTAAGAGCCTTCCATATTCGCCCAAGGCTTTGATCTCTTGCTTAGTTGCCTTGCCTATTATTGCTCCTATTCTCGCGTGTGCTTCTACGTCTGCTGCCTTTTCCCTGATTATGCGAAGGTAATTCTCTGGGGTCACGATGGTTTTTCTCAACTGTAATTCTACCGCCTCCGCGTCGCCTAACTCGAAAAACATGTCCTTGACTATGCCCATAATGCTTGAATGCTTTGCACAAGATTGGTCCAGCATACTTAACCCCTTGAGGAATAGAGCATCTCCGGCAAGTATTGCAATGCTCTTTCCCCATTTCCCATAGACCGTCGGTTTGCCATATTTCATTTCTGATTCATCTATTATATCATCATGAATGTCCGTTGCGCCAGCGATTAAGATTAATGCAACAGCTACGTCGGTGGTATCCTTAGGTTTTCCCCCTACCGACCGGCAGACTATCGAAAGTAAGCCAGGTCTCGCTACGTCACGCCAGCGTTTCATAAAAAATCGTAAAGAATCCCTAACCTCCATTGACTCGATTTTCTCCTCGAGAATGGCTTTCCTTGCAAGTTGAAGCGCTTTCATGCCTCTCATTTCAAAAAGTCTTTGCATCTTCTCATTTGCATCTGCAATTTTCTTAATCATTTTTCTGCACTTTCTTTGATATCTCGCAATTGTGCCTGTTCCATCATTATTCTTAACGAGCGCCAAAGAGTTGGATTACTTTGCGTGTGATTTCGTATATCTTTCGTGTGCGTCCTCCTTGCCCTTTTCTGTATTGCATGAAACTCCTTTTTCTAGAGGGTTTGGTAGCAGGTACGAGACGCGGTGGCCCAGCTGAATCTCGAAGTCTGTCTCCGTGGCTTTCATTATGTTGTACCCCCTTTTCGGTATGCCCGCGCACTACACGGAGGAACATTACATCTATGATGTTTCTGCCTATGTGTTGTACAATTTGTTTTTGAAGCTTTCAGACACTACTCTTCCCTTTTTAGTGAGGGTTTGGATGTTTGGGTTTATCTGTTTTCGTATGTTTTGGTATGTTTTTTTATGTTTTTTAGTCGCATCAATGCTTATATCAGCGCGGCACATATAGTAAGTCTTGTGATATGTCTCAGAAGAGACACGTCGTAGACCTGTAGAACAAAGCTACAGCTTAAATGAAGGATGGTGTTAAAGTTTGGGAAACGGTTTGAGGGATGTTGAAGCCAAGTTGATGAAGGGTTTGCTAGACCTCGTCATACTGAATTATCTGCGTGTGTCCTCAATGCACGGATACCAGATCATTTCGAGCATTAGGAAGAACTTTGGCGTTTACTTCGGGCCAAGCACCGTATATCCGCTGCTCAACGCGTTGGAGACTAAGGGTTACATCAAGAGCCAGTGGGATCTTGGGAACGACAGACCGCGTAAGGTATACAGTCTAACAATCGAAGGCGAGAAGCTTCTGAGCTTCACAGAAAGCAGCTTAAGCCACATATGCCAGAAGCTTTCTACGATGACAGTGAATAAGGTTCTTTTGAATGGCAACGTGTCGAAGCAACTCATACCGGCCTTGAAAGCAGCCAGCAAGGAATAAGCGCTCTCTTTGCTTTCATCTCTTGTCTTGCACTAACAAACTGGTTCATCATTCATTGCTAATTCTATAAACCAAGATAGGCATGCGCTACTTTCTGATGTGTAGCTCGTTGTGATCGTGAGGCTCAGATAACATCGGTCACAGTTCACGATGCGACCCCATCGGGATCCGCTCACAGGACAAAATTAGAGTCAAAAGCGCTTGCCTGGGGGAACCTGCCCTATCGTGACTAATAGTACAACTTCATCATAACGCCGATAGAGTTGTCGCGCTCTCCTCAGCAGACAACTCTTTCGTGTCCAGGTCAAACTCTGGAGAAACCGGGCGCGCGCATTCCCACAGAACGTCGTCACTGATATGGGCAGCTCTCTAGGGTAGATATCTGCCTGGCCGAAAATTATGGCTTTCTCGTAGATAGCGCACGTGGAAATAGCGGTCCTTGGGGTCCACTTTATATTCATATATAGTGAAATGATTTTCTGTCAGTCATGGAATGTGCCAAACGCTCCGTAGGGAACAGGTGTTGCATATGTCGATTCAGAATCAAGTTATCGATGCCCTTATGAAACCTGAGGCCTATGACGAAGAATCAGGGAGGATTGAAATGATGCAAACGCACATATCCTTCGTCTTTCTGACCAAAAACTGTGTTTACAAAGTGAAGAAGGCTGTGAATCTCGGATTTCTGGACTTTACGACACTTGAAAAGAGGCGATTCTTCTGCGAAAAGGAACTGGAGCTCAATAAGCGGCTGTGCGGAGACATGTACCTAGAGGTCGTGCCCATAAACAAATCAGACGTGGTTAAAGTAAAGGGCATAGGAGAAACTATCGAATATGCTGTGAAGATGAGGAGGATCCCACAAGAAAAAATGATGACCCATCTTCTCGAAGAGAAAAAGGTGGACAATACGCTGATCGACGGTATAGCGAGGATTATCGCCAAATTTCATTTGCAGGCTGAAACGAACAATAGGATAAGCGAGTTCGGCTCCTTTGATATAATAGAAACTAACTGGAAAGAGAATTTCGAGCAGACTCGGAACTTTATTGGCAAAACGATACCAATGCAGGATTTCAGGTTAGTCCAACAAAACGTTACTGACTTCATGACGAGGACAGCTCCCTTTTTTAAGAAAAGGGCTGAGATCGGGAGGGTCAGAGATTGCCATGGAGACATTCATTCAGGTAATATCTTTGTAGCGGATCGAATCTACATTTTCGATGCAATAGAATTCAACGAAAGATTCAGATATTCTGATGTCGCATCAGATATCGCCTTCTTGGCCATGGACTTAGACTTCAAAGGAAGAACCGACCTATCGGACTTCTTCGTGGAGAGATATATCGAATATTCCGGAGACCGAGAATTAACAAAGATCCTTCCCTTCTACAAATGCTACCGAGCCTACGTGCGGGGAAAAGTCGTGAGTTTCAAACTTGAAGATCCAAGCGTAAATTGTCAGGAGAAGAAGCGGGCAATTTGGGAAGCAAAGGCATACTTTCAACTAGCTTCCACCTATGCGAAAACTCTAGGCTCGAAAAACTGAAATGCCCACGAACACTCGTTCTAGAAGATTGTTACTAAAGATAGGTAACGGATACAAGCAACTGCATTCTACAAATGGCAATTACACAAGCCTTTGTACGTGCGACTTAAAGTTTGGCATGACCTGCGCTACCTGAAGCATATAAAGCTCACTTGTCGCTGAATTGCTCAGCCACATATTTTGGCACTTTCACCGTTCCCATGATAATCGGTTTCTGATGGCAATCGCTTCCCCCAGTCATGATCAATCCATGCCCCTTTGCAAACTTCACGTAATGATTTGTCGTTGCAAAGTCGTTTCTGGAGTGCCAACACTCCACACCATCGATATCCTTCAAGAACAGCTCTTCTATAATATTCGTCTGTTCTTGCAGAGATTTAGTCAACGTCACAAGCGAGGTTCCATGAGGATCGTTAGGGTGAGCCAACACCAGTATTCCTCCGGCATTTCTTACAAGTCTCGAAGCCTCTTCGATGTGAAGCGGAAATTTGGGAACATCGCATTCCACAAGATACTTATCAAAAGCCTCTTGCACAGTTCGCACAATTCCTTTCCTCACTAGATAGGTTGCTATGTGAGGCCTTCCTATAACTCCGTCAACGGAACTCTGAATCTCGTCAATATCGGTTTTCGTAAGCTTCTCAATCCCTTCATCCTGAAACTTCATATTGATCTTTTCCAGAATCTTTATCGCTCTTTCCTCTCGATATTTTCCAATTTGTAAGAGCTTGTGGTTCAACTCCTTATTCTCTGCGTCAAATTTATAGCCCAAGAAGTCGAGGGATACAGATTTGCCTTTCAAGTATTCGGTCTGCTGGAGAGTTACATTCAGTTCGACTCCAACAACGTAACGTATTCCATTACTCTTTGTCAAGATTACAGCTTTCTCTTGGCAGCAAATCGAATCATGATCTGTGATAGACATTAACCCAATGTTTCTGATTTTGGCTTCCTTGACAATTTCTTCGACAGTCAGGCTGCCATCGGAACATGTTTTCGAATGGATATGTAGGTCTATTACCATAAACCGTGGTCAAGCTACCTTTTCTTCATCTCGATTATGAACCAGTCCTTGGGCATATCACGTTCAGTGTCCACTGTTAAGTGCAGTATTCGGAGTTCCGGAAATCTCTCTTTCAGATCATTCAAGTCTACGGTCTCAAACCCCTTCTTGTTGTTAAGATAGGCTTCCTTGGTTAGGGCGTTTGACTCGTAGCTCTCTTTGGTTCTTCTTAGAATCCTCGCGAGTGATGCTTCTTCAGAGCAGTGAGTCTGAAGTATGACAAAAGTTAAGTTGTACTTTGCAGCAATTGCAGCAGCGCGTCTTCGTAGTTCCTGAGTTACAAAAGTAGCATCCAATATCACGCTTTTATCTTTCTGGACAAGATCTTCCGCTCGGCGAAACGTTTCATCATAGACAAGCTCCCGTTTGCTCATACTTGACGCCACTTTTTCGTCAAACACGTCCTCATTCTTGAGAACCTCGAGGCGAATCAAATCGGTTCGAAGGATGTTATATCCCTTGATTTTTGAGATTTCTTCTGAAACCTCTGTTTTCCATGTTCCTGGGAGCCCACACGTAATAAGTAAAGTCCTGGGCTCTAACTCAGCCTTTACGAGCTTGGCAAAAGATTCCCTCAACTGGACATACCTCACCATCAAGTTTAGACATAGTAAAATTAAACGTTTTTGCACGGAAAATTGGCGGTTTTTCTGCTGGAAAAACCCGTGGAAATACCGCTTAGGACGCTTGTTTTGGTGCGTAGCGTTAAATAGTGCAGTCGCAAAGCATTGCCTCAAAGAGGAACAATCATGGCAGATTTCAAAGTGAAAGACCCAAAGCTCGCGCAAAAGGGGACGCTCCAAGTTGAATGGGCAGAGATGCATATGCCCGTGCTACATCAGATTAAGAAGCGGTTCGAAAGAGAGGAGCCCTTGAGGGGCGTGACCCTAGGCGCATGTCTACATGTTACAAAGGAAACCGCGGTTCTGATCGATACCTTCGCAGCAGGTGGGGCACAAATATCACTTTGCGGCTCCAACCCACTTTCTACACAAGACGATGTAGCGGCAGCGATTGTCGAAAAGGGCGTTAGCGTCTTTGCTTGGCGTGGTCAAACTCAACAGGACTATTACTGGTGTGTCAACAGGACGATCGACAATTCGCCAGATATTACGTTGGATGATGGTGCAGACCTGGTCAGCACTTTACATACCAAAAGAACTGAAGCTGTAGCTAAAATAAAAGGGGGAACGGAAGAAACGACTACCGGTGTAATGCGGCTCAGGCAAATGGAGAAAGCTGGCTCGTTGAAGTATGCTATAATAGCCGTCAACGATGCGTACACCAAGTACATGTTTGACAACCGCTACGGTACAGGACAAAGCACGCTTGATGGCATCCTTCGTGCCACTAACATTCTCATCGCTGGCAAGAATCTTGTTGTGTGTGGTTATGGGTGGTGCGGAAGAGGGATGGCTAACCGGGCAAGAGGCATGGGGGCAAACGTTATAGTTACAGAGGTAAATCCACTCCGCGCTCTAGAAGCGATCATGGATGGATTTCAGGTGTTGCCAATCGCCCTGGCGGCAGAGAAGGGAGACGTGTTCGTTACATTGACTGGAGACACAAGCATAATCCGAAAAGAGCACATGCAGAAAATGAAGAGTGGAGCCATCCTGGCCAATAGCGGGCATTTCAACGTGGAAATCAAAATTTCAGATTTGGAATCGCTTGCGACATCAAAAAGAACCATTCGACCGAACCTTGACGAGTACAAGCTCAAGGATGGGAGAAGACTTTGCCTCCTCGGTGAAGGAAGATTGGTAAATCTGGCAGCTGCAGAGGGACATCCCTCTGAAGTTATGGACATGTCGTTCGCTGACCAAGCCTTGTCAGTAGAACATTTAGCCAAAAGTCCCAAAATGAAACCGAAAGTCTACAACGTACCCAAGGAAATAGACGAATCAGTTGCGAGTCTAAAACTAAGAGCTATCGGCGCAGAAATAGACACTCTGACCGATGAGCAGAAAAAATACCTCTCTTCGTGGGAAGAGGGCACAATTTAGAGCGATGACAAACTTTATAATCACCTAGAGAATAACATGGCTACAAAATGGGTGGTGAATGTTGGCAAGCAAAGATCAAGCAATCGGTTGGCTGATATTCATAGTGTGCAT
The DNA here is from genome assembly GCA_035319765.1 of Bathyarchaeia archaeon. Lineage (GTDB taxonomy): Archaea > Thermoproteota > Bathyarchaeia > Bathyarchaeales > SOJC01 > DATHCB01. Next base: position 13,002 of record DATHCB010000094.1, on the reverse strand, counting down.
TGTTGTCATAATTGCATATCTTATCGGACTCTTCGTTATCGGCGGTCCGACGCGCGACTCAAGTACGTGGAAAGTTGCATTTTGGTTGATCGCCATTCCTGTCTTTATAGCATTCGTGTTGATTCTCGGCATAGGCGCCTGGATAGGCTGGACAATGGCAACAACTCCGCCGCCAAAGCCAATCGAGGAAATCGAAACCGAAGAGAAAAAAGAACCATCTGAGGAAGAAAAGGAAGAAGGAAAGAAACAAGGAAAGAAGGAAGAATAATCGGTTTTTCTTTCTCTTTTCTCCGCCTTTACTTTGGGAATAGCTCATGGTTGAAGCGAAGGGTTTAGTTCTATGTGGAGGTACTGGTACTCGATTAAGGCCAATCACCTATTACTTTCAAAAGACCATGATTCCCATTGGCTTGAAGCAGAAACCTCTACTTGAATACGTCGTTCGTCTGTTAAGATTTCATAAAGTCAGAGATGTGGCTTTTCTTGTAAACTACAAGGGCGAACAGATCCAAAACTATTTTGGTGACGGCTCGAGGTTTGACGTAAGAATCTCCTACGTCCATGACGACCCTTCGATTAAGGGAACGGGAGGCGCGGTCTTGAGCGCTTACAGGCAAGGCATAATTAACACGAAGGACACGGTGCTCGTTTACTATGGAGACATTTTGACCGACATGAACTTGCAGGAAATGTTGCATTACCATAGCAGACAAAAAGCTAGCGCTACCGTCGCACTTGCCTCAGGTTTTGCCGTAAGAGTAGGCGTGGCAGAAGTCGATGATCATGGGAAGATAAAAGGATTCGTAGAGAAACCAACTTTGGAAAAGCCAGTTAGCATAGGGGTTCTAGCATTGAACGGTGAAGTATTGAGCATAATGAGCCGCCTCGTCAGAAAAGAGCCTGAACTGGATTTGATGAGGGACGTAATCCCTCACCTCATTGAGACGGGAAAACCTGTTTACGGCCATCTGGCAAGGTCTTTCTGGTACGATGTGGGCAGCACAGAAGCCTACGAGAAGTTGGACGCCAAACTCGTGGACGAAACGATGGCATTTCTATTCTAAACTACATGCCATATCGAGACTTGAAACCTTTGCTTTCATGAGAGGTTGGATCAAATCGAATAAGCGTTTCATTCCCCGTGGCTAAGAACACGGATAGCCGGCTTGGTTAGTTTAGTAAAGGCTGACTTAAAAGCTAAACTGCAATTTTGCCTAGTGGACTAATAAAGAAGCGATTGTACAATTCTGTCGCTGATCATGGGCAAAGGCGCGCTATTGAACATGATTGAGAATACGGAATTCTTAGAGTCCGACTCACGAGGAATTAAACATAATCTCTCAGTCTAGAAGGAAGCGAAGAATCCACGGAAGCAATCTTTGATGGATGTCAGTAATGGCGATCTTACTCTTACAGGAGTTTGAAGTTTTTCCAGCCTTTCAACTCTAAAATATATTGGAGGATGCGGATCAAATCCAATCCAGGACTGAAATCGAGCCGACCCGGACCTTTCCAGGCCGAGACGCTTGAATCCGATTTTTCGCAAAGCACCCGCCAAAACTTGGGGTGTTCCTATTCTAATAGCCGAGACCAGGTCTGCTCGGGCTTCGAAGAATTTCGCTATAAAGAAGATAACGCCCAAGATGACAAGAAAGTAGAGGTAGAATAGGAGCACATTATAACCTAATAGGAATGGAAGGACAATGTAGAATCTAAACAGGTATTCGGTAGAGATCAATCCGTATAGCACTACAGGATCTCTTCCAGTCAGGTGGCTAAACTCATGCCCTAGGACCGCCAAAAGTTCATCTTCTTGTAGCTGTACCAAGATCCCCGTCGTGATTAAAACCATTCCCAGCTTTGGGCTAGGTCCGGTCGCAGCTGCGTTTGGGATTACAGTGTTTGATATGACTATCTTCGGGACCTTAAGATCAAATTTCCCTGCCGCTTCTTCTACGAGTTTGTAAACGTTCACTGTCTTTATAGACAGATTTTCTGGAACGCAAGTCAGCCCATATTTCGAGAAAACTTCTTGGGCCGCTTGACAATCGATCGGCTTTTTGACCGCGAGGGTATTCTGGTAGATCTCTGTCTTTATTTTCAAAAGAGTATCTTTGTTAAGTTTTTCTCGCAGCATCTGTGCTTCTTCGGGAGGGACTGTATACGTTAGGATGTGTACGTTAGGGTTCTGTTCTGTGATCGTCCAGTCTGCACCGCGCGAAATAAGCTTAGGAGCGGCCAACACTATGAGAAATTGTATCGCAATAAAAAGTACGGGTATATATTCAATGGAGATGCCTGTGGCTTCAAGGCCAACAAATAGAAAAACGCTGAAGACGAGGAGTAGCATGAACAGGAAGATCATGTTTTCGAAAAGGATTCTGCTAATAATGCGCCGTTTTTTGAATGGCGATTTGCCTGGCGTAACTTTTATGCCTTCGCCCCATGCGAAATAAATAGTCCTTCTGCGGGTTTGATCCTCAAATGATTCTACGGCAATGAACATGTCATCCTTGAATTGACTTAACACTTGGTCTGGAGGACTCGGATCGTAGCTTGTCGCTATTTTTACTTTAATAGTCTTTCCAATTCGTGCTTCGGTATCAAAGTGCCAGTTCCCCTTTGGATCTAGTACCCTGAAGGATAGGGTGTATTCATTTTCGAATGTTGTGCGTTGAGCATTTGAAACTGAGTCTTTTCGTGGGAGTACGAGCCTTTGATACAAGAATTCCCCTAATTCAGCCACTTGTGTCTCTTTAACTTCCGTTTGGATAGAAAAAGATGTCAGATCTGCTTTTTCCATGATGTATTTTATCCTTTCGCAGATCAGTGGAACGTGCGTAGTTTAAAAAATGTTTCGCAAGAATTATGCCTTATTCAGTGGCGTGCGTCGCAGCAGGATATGAAGGAGACCAATCATATCCCGCTCATGGAGAAAGGAGTGAGGATTGGAGTACGGTTTTTGGTCTCCTGCTGGAAATCTATGACGTCCGTCATATTATATGACGTACGTCATGCTTATATACTTTATCTACTGCAGAAATAGTGGTGAAACGTTGATACTGCCCTGCGAAACAGCGGCGAAAGTGGTTATTCCAGCAATAAGGGCTCATGTAGCGAGGGAACTAGTCCAATCTTATGAACTGAAGCAAGACAAAGTCGCTGAAATCCTAGGGATAACGCAATCTGCAGTCAGCAAATATACTAGTGGCACCAGAGGAGGCGCCCTAAGAATAGAAGACATAAAAGAAATTCAACCACTCTTGTCAGAGATAGTTGCATTGGCAATCGACGGCAAGGCTTCAAGAAAAGATTTGCTTGAAAAATTCTGCGAGACTTGTCAAGCTATTCGAAGGACAGGATTAATGTGCCCACTTTGCGAAAAAGTGGATGAAAGCATAAGAGTTCAGGGCTGCAGTTTCTGCCTGGAGTAGTGCAAGATTTCACTTGATGATTCTGTGACCATTTCAACTTATTTTGTCCGCCTGATGAGGAAGCGAAGCTTTCCATCCTCTTTCTTGAACTCCACGAGTTCCTGACCGAGTGCCTTTGTCAAGCGTTTAATATCTTCCTCTGCGGCTGGGTCATCGGCCAAGACTTCTAGGGTTTCTCCAATTTGCAGTTTGTCGATCTCCATTCTGGTTTGAAAGACTGGTTCAGGACAGAAGAGTCCAAGACAATCGAGTACACGGGCTGGTTGATAGCTCTTAGGCAAGCGTATCAGCTCCTTGGTTAGTGAGTCTGTGAATATTATAAAGCTTATCAATTTGCGGGCGCTGAATTTTTGCAGCTTTTGAAGAGAGCTTACTTAACTGTTTTTCTGTTGGGATGGTTCCTTTCTTTAAGTTTTCCTGAGGTTACAGTTGCCTCTAGGTGTCAGAGAGTCATATAAAGGCGTCCACACTATTCTTTCAACATTGGGTATGCGTATGTTTAGAGTCCTTATCCTTTATTTCAGCAGAACTGGCAACACCGAAAAGATGGCAGGAGGCGTCGCGGAGGGCGTCAGAATGACTGAAGGCGTCGAGGCAGAAGTAAAATATCAGATAACACCTGAAGAATTAGCTAATTTCGATGCAATAGTAATTGGAACGCCGACGTATCATCACGACATGAGCCTCGATGTGAAAAATCTTCTTGAAGAGGCCGCCATCAAGAACATTGACTTGAAGGACAAGATTGGAGCATCCTTTGGCTCTTATGGATGGAGCGGCGAAGCACCAAGACTGGTTCTTGAGATTCTTAGAAACAAATTTCGAATGCACACGATAGAACCGCCACTCATACTCAAATATGAACCTGACGAGAAGGGATTAACATTATGCCGCGAGTTTGGAAGAAAAATCTCAGGACAACTCGGATTATTGAATCATGAATCCTAGTGGTTAGGGTTAAGCTTTTTAAGCGCACCAAGGCAAAATAGATGCGTTAGGAGAACGACATATGGCTACTTCCAAAAAATTGTTAGGCCTACTAAATGACTCCATTGCCAGAGAACTTCAAGTCGCTATACAGTACATGTGGCAACACGTGCAATGGAGCGGCGTGAAGGGTTTTGCTGTGCGCGACGAATTAGAGAAAATCGCCATCGTCGAAATGAAGCATGCAGAGAAGATTGCTGAAAGGATTTTCTATCTGGGCGATATACCGACGACAAAACCGAATCCAATACTTGTCGGAAAGACTCTTAGAGAGATGATAAAGAGGGACATCGAGGACGAGTTGAATGCCATAAAACTTTACAAACAAGTGATAGAAGTGGCTCAAGAGGAAAAAGACGTAACCACCGCCTTCATATTCAAGGAAATTCTTGAAGATGAAGAAGACCATCACGACACATTCACGACACTCCTGGAAGACCTGAAATAGTAGGACGTTAACAACCCCTCAATTTCTTTTTTATTTTGCTTTCAAAACCTTAACGGGTTATGGGAAGAATTCCTTCCAACACTTTGAGCCAGAATGAGAACATGGAAGGGTAATCGCTTTGATCCCAGAAGAACATAAGCAACACGTCAAAACGGAATTGAACGAGAAACTGACCAACAAGGTCAAAGTGATCGTGTTCACCCAACAAAACGAATGCGCTATGTGCAAAGAGACGAGAGAACTGGTCGAAGAAGTTGGGCGTCTGTCCGACAAAATAGGTGTGGAGACCTACGATTTTGAGAAGGATAAGGAACAAGCTACACTTTACAAAGTGGACAGGGTTCCTGCGATAGTGTTTCTCGGCGAGAAGGATTACGAAATCTGCAAAAATGCAGAAAACTTTCCATTATGCGCCAGAATCCACTATTATGGGCTTCCATTCGGCTATGAGTTTCAGACATTTATGGAAGATCTAGTTGTTGCCTCGACGGGTAACTCGGGACTGTTGGAAGAGACCAAGGCCAAACTAAGAACCATTGATAAACCCGTGCACATTCAAGTCTTCGTCACCTTAACTTGTCCATACTGCCCGACAATTGCGAGCATGACGCACAAGTTCGCCCTAGAGAGTAGCTTGATAACTGCTGATGTGATTGACGCTAATGAATTTCCTCAGATGGGCATAAAATATAACGTGCTAGGGGTTCCCAAAACTGTCGTAAATGAAAAGGTGGAGTTCGTAGGCGTAGTCTCAGAAAACGTCTTGCTTGATCGTGTTTTCGAGGCGCTAAAGGCTCAAACGTAGCTATCTAAGGTCTTATCCGTCTCGGCACAAAAACAGCCGCAGCAATAACAGTTGTCCATAGGCCGCTCTTGTCTCCTGTCGCCGACTGGGTTATGTTGGTGGTTTTGATGATCAATCCGCTAGTCTTGAAGAGTTGCTTTCTCTCATCCCAAGCAATCTCCGGGTCAAATTGAATACCCATGGTTGTAGCCAACATGGTGGCCGCTAGGTCCTCGGCGTAATCTCCTGCAACCTCATCTGTCTGCCCAAAAGAGTGATGCTCAGAAAGATAGCCGTAAGAGTCCCTCTCCGAGGGGATCGCTACTCCTATAGATGAGGCAAGCAACCTGTGAGGCTCCAACGTTGAATTCCGGGCTAAGACAACAAAAGTTATTTCTCCTGCATTTATCCTAGTCAGGCCCTTTTCGCGAGGTATGAGTTTACAGCCTGGAGGAATAATACTCGATACATTGACTATGTTACATTTTTGAATGCCCGCATCTCTCAAAGCTAATTCAAAACTCTGTAATTGTTCTTTATGCTTGCCGACGCCTTTCGTTAGAAAGAAATATTTTGGGATCATTTCGCTTATGGCTACATAACAGGCTAACTTTATTAGAGTTTCTGTTCACTAGTCTTTCTTCTTTATTCTACCTCAAAATGATAATCTATGTAAAGAATCGTATCAAGAACTTAACGTACGAAGTCGAAAACCGTTTCCTGTAAATCTCTGCGTCATGCATTTGCTTACGTGGTATACCAAATCATTTTAGCAAATCCACATTCGTACCAAAAATGTAGCAATTCACTTCTTTTGAACAGCCTGTGTTCTCTCTCGCGCCCGTAGAGGTGGCGGCCGTTTTTGCGAATACAAATATCGGCGCGGCTTCCCCTCTCTTGTTAGAACTCCTTCCTTCACGAGGTCGATCAGTGCATGAGCTACTGCTGTGCGATCGTAATGGAAACCGCGCTTCGCCATCTCTCCATAAACGTCGTCCAAATTCTTCGAAGTGTCAAACCAGCCCTCTTCCCACAACTTCTGAATGATACTCTTGCAGGTCTCAGCCCTTTGCGGTGCTCCAGTTGTCCCAGCTATTGAGGAGATCTCCTTAAGCTTCTCTGTGACCAATGAAAGAATCTTGCCTACAGCTGTCTGCAACTGTTCCTCTTCACACTCAATTTCAAACTCGACGTCGCCGACCCTCATCCTCACCTTAATCGGATTTCTACCCTCCTTTTCAGTCAATACATCACCCTATTGTTTATTGTATTGATCATCTTGCTCATGCACAATACTTAAATATTTCCTCCTTAAACTATTGGCTATTGGTGAATGCTGTTGATTGAACAACAATCATATCCTATTGAAAACGTTCCTAAATATAATTTTTCTGATACCTTCGCTAGAGGATTTGGGCTTCCGAGAGAGTTGGCTCAACTTTGCCTATCCTCGTTGGAAGAGTTGAAGAGACAGCAAGTGAAGTCAAATTCTATTGATGAAAACTCGGAAAAGTCCGACATTGACTCCATAGCCTTCTTGGAAAGCGCAACATCACCCAAGTTGATTCAGGTTCAGCCTCTTCGAGAGGACACAGAAGTTGCAGCTGTCGATGTTTCTAGTATCAACTTAGGCGAGACAAATAACGGCGTATTAGTAGCTATAAGAGGAGCAATCGTGTGGAATGTTCGATTCAGATTTCACTATTTGCGACTTGGACCATTTCTTTTCCATCTGACTGAAGAAAGTGGGAGTCGAATATTTAACCTTCTTCGAAAGTATGGTTTCGGCTTTTCTCAGGAAATATCCGGGACTGATGTCGCTCGCATACAGACGCGAATCGCCAGTATGTTCGAGCATCGGATTCAGATGGACCTGTGCCGTCTAAGTTCAAATAGTCTGATTCTTCTGGATGGCAGTCTCGTGGGGGGCACACCTGATGCCCCAGAAGAGATCGTCGCTGAACTGCTTCGGACCGCAAGAACTAGAGTGAACACCATTCTTGCCTTTTCCAAGTCCTCAAAACTTTATTTTAAAGGTCATCATCTAGGAGATATTGCAAACAGATATAACCCACCCTGCTTGGTCAAGATCGGTTGTCGCCTGCAACCCCGTATCGGCCCCTTTAGACTATTTGGCGATATATACGTGGCAAACCTCAGCAAGGGCGGCGTTTCTTTTCGGCTCGATGTCGATAAGGAATTAGAGCAGTCTCAAGCCGTAGATAGCGTGAGGAGACTACTGGGTAACGAATTAGTTTATCAGGGTTATCCCGAAACCTTGCGTTTAGCGCACATCTATTCGACTTTTACGGCTAATGAAGTGATCGCTATGCAACGTTATATGATGCAGCAGCCGGGGCTGCAGATCGTCGTGAGGCCGAATCTTCGGCGTCTATTATTTGGACCTTTTGGAAAAGGATCTGAGGGATATTAGATGCGACTCTACAAGAAAGAAGGGAATACCGCACAAATCTTGAGCTTTCCTGGTGAAGATGTGGAGAAAGGCGATTATCTGCTTGTAGAAGAAAAGGCCAAGCAGAAGGCACTTGTGATTCAAGTGATCGATGTCCAATACGCTGGTATTCCGGGCATTTTAGAGGAATTACTCAGAGAGTGCCCCGAAGATGACCGAGTCACCGGGGAAGACTTTGATCCGTTAGAAGTCACGAGCCACATTAGGTACATCCAAGATTCATGCTTGCTGATTTGTAGGATTAGGGCGGGAATCGAAGACGGTAAGCTCAGTCAATGGAGTTCTTGGTTACCTTCACGTTCCAGTTCCGTGATTAAGAAGCTGCCCGTTTCTTCACTTCTCTCGATGATCAATTCTAGTATCGATCTGCCGATAGTTGTAGGTGAGACTAGTGATGCGGCAGTTTTGACTATTGACGCGCGATGCTTTGATGGCAAACTAAATATTATAACAGGAAAAAAGGAAACTGGCAAGTCGCACCTCTCAAAGTTGTTGACCCTCAGCCTCGTCGAAGATGGCGCGGGGGTTATTATTTTTGATCTGAATGGCGAGTACACGGGCCTCGAATTTGATGCTGATGGGAAAAAGAACGCATACAAGGGGAAAGTTCACGTTTTGGTTCCTGGGCAAAATTTTAGAGTTTCTTTATCTCAGATTGATCTCCGAATTATGCTTAATATTCTAATTCATGCATTGCATTTACCTGGGACTTCAACCCGCGAATTCCGTCGCATCTGGCGGTCATTAGACGAAAAGGGTGCCCTAAATCTGCATGAGCTAGGTGAGACCATTCGGAACTGGCAGTGTAACACCCACGTGCGTGATGCTCTGTTTTCCAGGTATCATGCCCTCCTTAATTCTGGCTTTTTCTGTGATAATCTTGCGCAAACGATCTCCCTCGATGATTTCTTATACATGATTCGTGTCGGCGGCGCGATTGTGGTTAATTTGAAGGATACTTCGAGCATCGATAGACAGATTGTCGTGGAATTCGTATTAGGAAAGCTTCTCGAACTTCTGGCGAGTTGGAAATTGCGAGCGGTCTTTCTGTTTGCAGAGGAAGCACACTTGTACCTACGCGAGACCTACTGGGATGACATCGTAACACGTATGCGACATTTTGGCGTTTTCACGACATTCATAACCAACCAGCCAGACACCATACGGGACAGCATTTATCGACAAGCCGATAACATTTTCCTTTTCAACTTTACAAACGAGCACGATCTAGAGACAGTTTCAAGGGCGGCAAGAGTCGATGCGGAGACAGTGAAGTCCATAGCACATGATCTGCCACCGCAGCATTGCCTAGCCCTTGGGAAGGCCGTTAAAGATTTTCCAATAGTCGTTAAGGTTCGTGCCCTAAATGTTAAGACCATGGGGCAGACAAGACTATTCTTTTCTCAAAGACCATCCCAAACCGTGGCATGATCCTTTTTAAGGCCTGTCACAGTTTTTTCAGGTCGTTTTTGTTCTTCTTGAGGAATTCTCTGAATGTTTCTGTGATGTCATAATCGTCTGCTTCCTCAAGATTCACCCATTTAGTGTCCAGAATGTCACTGCTTGATTGAAGTGTGCCACCCTTCAGCTTCGTGAGATAATCAAGTATCACAAAATGAAAGTGTAACTTCCCATTTGTGTCCTGAACTATATTGCTGACCGCGTCGATGAGGTGGACGACTTCAACGTCGAGGTTTGTCTCCTCTTTAACTTCCCGAACAACTGCTTTTTCGAGCTTCTCGCCGAGTTCGACAACTCCTCCGGGAACGCTCCATTTGCCTTTCCCGGGTTCGGAGCCACGTTTTGCAAGGAGGATCTTGCCGTCCTGTACTATAATTGCGCCGATACCTACGATCGGTTGCGAAGGATATTCTCTTCTCAAAGTTCAAGCCTTCTACGGTTATGCAGCGTATGTCCATCCATAAAATATTTTTCACTGTCCTTATATGCAAAGTTTGGAGTAGTGTAGGTGACTAAGTTTAGCGCGCGCGAGCCGCTTCTCAAAGTGTCTGCTCTTGATATTGTGCTGAATCAGAAGCCTAAACAACGTTCTGGCGAGTGGTTTTGGACATTCTTCATTCTTCTATTTTTTGAGCCGGTCGGTACGATTTTTTAGAACCTAAACCTGTGGGATTTAGGTTTTACATTTGTGCCTAGTTCTGCGGCTAATTGACCAAGCAAGGCTCTTTGCTTTTCAGTGAGCTTTTCAGGCACATCTATACCTACACGCACGAGCAGGTCTCCGCGTCCATATCCTCTTAGCCGGGGCATGCCTTTGTCTTTAAGTTTAAGGATTTCTCCAAACTGGGTTCCAGGTCGGATCGTAAGTGTAGTTTCTCCATCGAGCGTAGGCACTTTGGCTTCAGCGCCAAGTGCTGCCTGTGGATAGCTTATTTCGAGGTTATAGAGCAAGTCGTCTCCCCTTCTGTTGAAATACTTATGCGGAGCAACATGAATCTGAACGTACAAGTCCCCTGGAGTGCCGCCATGTGGCGGTGTTTCTCCTTCCCCTTGTAGCCTAAGTTGATAACCATCATCTATGCCTGGGGGAATCTTTACGGTGATCTTTCGCTCAACCTCGACGACGCCAGTTCCTCGACATCTTTTACATGGTGTCTCGATAATGCTGCCTTCTCCTCTGCACGTTGGACAAGGAGTGACCTGTACGAATGTTGCAAAGCCGCTTTTTCTAACATTTCTTATTCTGCCCGTTCCATTACATTTAGGACATTCTCGCGGCGATGTGCCGGGAGCTGCTCCGGTGCCTCTGCATACGTCGCACCTCTCTGTTCTCGGTACGTCTATTTCTTTCTCTGCTCCTTGTGCAGCATTTTCGAGGGTTATTTCGAGGTCGTAGGCGAGGTCTTGACCTCTTAATCTTTCCTCATATTGCTGCTCGCCAAATCCGCGTCCGCCAAAAAAGATATTAAATAGGTCTCCGAAGCCAAACCCGAATCCTAGGTCTCTGAAGATTGAATCAAAGTCTGCACCTCTGAAGATGTCCTCTCTATTGTAGCGTTGGTCGAAGCCTGCATGCCCCAGCACGTCGTATTGCTGGCGTTTTTGATCGTCCGAGAGCACGGCGTAAGCTTCGGATATTTCTTTAAATCTCTCTTCGGCGCCAGGCGCCTTGTTCCTGTCAGGATGATATTGTAGAGCTAGCTTTCTGTACGCGTCCTTGATTTCATCCTTAGAAGCGCTCCTTGGTACGCCGAGAACTTCGTAGTAATCCCTTTTCTCTGTCATGCCTTCATATCAGGATCCTGACTTGCCAATTAGGGTGAGACTTTCATTTGACTTCGTAGTCTTCTGAGTCGACCACTTTCTCTCCGCTTGGAGGCGGAGTTTGTGCCCCTTGTTCCCCTTTCTGTTTAGCGTAATCAGCCGAAGCTTGTTGGTATACAGCCGTTCCGACCTCTTGCAGGACCTTCGTGAGCTCGTCTGATTTTGTTTTCATTCTCGCTGAATCGTTGCTGGCGAGCGCATCCTTTAGCTCGGAAATGGCTTTATCTATTCTGTTTTTCTGGTCTTCGCTGAGTTTGCCTCCAAGGTCTTTTTTAGTTCTTTCTGCAGTGTAGATGAGGTTGTCAGCAGTGTTTCTTGTTTCGGCTTCTTCACGTTTTCTTTTGTCTTGTTCTGTAAACTGTTCAGCTTCCTTGATCATTCTTTCCTTTTCTTCTTTGGACAGTTTAGTGCTTGCTGTTATGGCAATCTTTGACTGTTTTCCTGTTCCCAGATCCTTCGCCGTCACGTTGAGTATGCCATTCGCATCGATATCAAAGGTCACTTCTATCTGTGGGACGCCTCTCGGTGCAGGCGGTATGTCCACAAGGTTGAACGTTCCCAAGGACACGTTATCCGAGGCCATTGCTCGTTCACCCTGAAGGACATTGATCGTTACAGCTGTTTGGAAATCAGCAGCAGTTGAGAAGATTTGGCTTCTGCGGGTAGGAATCGTCGTGTTCTTCTCGAGAATTCTGGTGAATATGCCGCCTAAGGTTTCTACTCCTAGACTTAAAGGCGTCACATCGAGCAACAGCAGGTCTTTTACCTCTCCAGTTATCACAGCTGCTTGAATAGCCGCTCCGATGGCGACGCATTCCATGGGGTCTATCCCTCTCTCTGCTGGTTTGCCCATGATTTGTTCAACGAATTTTTGGACTAGCGGCATCCTGGTCATCCCACCGATGAGTATTATCTTGTCGATGTCTCTCGGTGTTAGTTTAGCATCCTCAAGCGCTTTGACTATGGTTCGTTCCGTTTTCTGAACGATGGGTTGGGCGAGTGATTCCAATTTGGCTCTAGTAAGGGTGAGATGTAGATGTTTTGGTCCAGTTTTGTCCGAGTAAATGAACGGAAGGTCTATATCCGTAGCCATAAGTGTCGAGAGCTCGATCTTCGCCTTTTCGGATGCTTCTTTAAGCCTTGCCATCGCGGTTCTATCGTCTTGAAGGTTGATTCCTGTTTGCCTTTCGTATTCCCCTGCTACGTAGTTTAGCACGGCCTGATCGACGTCTGTGCCTCCCATTTGGGTGTCACCGCTCGTTGAAAGAACTTGAAAGACGCCTTTGCCGAAGTCCATAGTTGTAACGTCATGTGTTCCTCCTCCGAAGCTGAAGACTAGGATTTTCATTTCCTTTTCCAGTTTGTCAACGCCAAAGGCTAAGCATGCAGCCGTTGGTTCGTTGATTATTCTCATAACTTCGAAGCCCGCAATTTCGCCGGCATCCTTGGTGGCTTGTCTCTGGTTGTCGTTAAAGTGGGCCGGCACTGTTATGACCCCCTTGCTTATTGTAGTGCCGAGGTATGTTTCCGCGTCTTTCTTTATCTTCTGCAGAATGAAAGCGCTGATTTGTTGTGGCGAGTATTCTTTTCC
>DATHCB010000093.1:0-2849 GCA_035319765.1 Bathyarchaeia archaeon | reverse complement strand
CCATCTAGCCATGAGGTCACTGCTTGGGCGAAACGCATCCTAAAGGTTGAACATGCGGGACACGGTGGGACTTTGGATCCTAAGGTGACCGGCGTCCTACCTATTGCCTTAGAAGAGGCCACGAAGGTTGTTCAAGCTTTGTTGTTAAGTGGGAAGGAGTACATTTGCGTAATGCGGTTGCACGATGAGGCTTCTGAAGACCTTGTCAAGACAGTGTTAGACGAGTTTCAGGGAACGATTTATCAAAGGCCACCTCTGCGTGCATCCGTTAGGCATCAGCTGCGGACACGGAAAGTCTATTACCTGGATCTGTTGGAAATTCAGGGGAAAAATGTTCTTTTCAAAGTGGGCTGTGAGGGTGGCACTTACATTCGAAAGCTCTGCTACGACTTAGGTGAGGCTTTGGGCTATGGAGCACATATGCAAGAGCTTCGTAGAACAAGGGCAGGACCATTCACAGAGAATAGAGGATTAGCGAGTCTTTATGATATTTCTTATTTTTTCGATCTGTGGAAGAAGAACGGTGATGAAAATTCCCTTCGCCAGTTTATTTTTCCCATGGAATCTGCTTTGACGTTGCTTCCACGGGTTTTCATTCGTGATTCTGCTGTTGCTGCGCTCTGTCACGGTGCAAACTTAGCCGCACCAGGTGTTCTCTCGCTGGACGATGACGTTAAGTGCAGAGATGCTGTCGCTATTTTCACGCAGAAGGGAGAAGCGGTAGCTTGGGCGACGTCCTTGGCGAAAACAGAGGACGTCTTGCGGACGGATCATGGGCTGGTGGCGGAAGTTCAGCGTGTTTTCATGCCACGGGGCACGTATCCTAAAATGTGGCGTAGTGAGTGAATTTATTGAAAGTAGATCATTACTTTTCTGAATATCCTTCCTCCATACCGCGTTTTGGGCTCGTAAAAGCGTACTTACGTGGACGATCTTTCGAGTTCTGTACGGCGTCGGGGGTATTTTCCAAAAAGCGAGTCGATTTGGGGACTCGTCTCCTTATTGATCATATGGTTCTTCCTGAGAATGGTTCTTTGCTTGACTTGGGATGTGGCTATGGTGCTGTTGGTGTCGTCGCGGCTGCATTGAATCCGCATTTGCGTGTATTCATGGTGGACGTTAACAAACGGGCTATAAGACTCGCACGTGTGAATGCGCGAAAAAACGGGGCTACCAATACGGAATTCAAATCGGGTTTTCTCTATGCACCTGTTAATGAGATGCAATTTGATGTAATACTCTCGAACCCGCCCATTAGTGCTGGAATGAGAATTGTTTGGCGTGCAATAGACCAAGCGCCTTTGCATCTGGTTGGAAAGGGGATTTTCGAGATTGTGGTTCGCTCTAAGATTGGTGGCAAGCCTTTAGCGAATGTTATGGAAGAAACCTTTGGCAATGTTGAAACGCTGGCAAGAAGAAGTGGCTATCGGATCTTAATGTCAAAAAAGCCTTAAACATAATTGTGCAGTGTATTATTTGCGCCTTCAGTAATGTGCCGGGGTCTCCTAGCCAGGTAGGGAGCAGGCCTGGAGACGCTGATAGCGCCTAACAGCTTGTGACCCTTCGGGTCGCGTGGGTTCAAATCCCACTCCCGGCGCCACATTTTTTGTGCAATCAAACCTGATCTGAGCTATCTTCACCTAGTGGTGTTTAGATTTGTTTTCCTTTCGATTCTGTTCTAGTTCGTCTTGCGCCATTTGTCCATCGATTTTCTCTGATATTTCTTGGAACGAATGAAAAGATTAAGAGCGCTATGCATTGGATTCTGCAATCATTCTTGACGTACTTGAGGTTTTCTTGTCGTTTCTATCTCTTGCAGGGCGAGTTCCGAAAGCCAGCATTGGTCAAGCTTTTCTGCTGCTTCCGCTAGGATGTCTATCATACATTGTAATCCTTTCTTGGTTATGGAGAGTCTGACGTCTGAACGGCCACCATAGGGTTTTCGTTTAATGATGATTTCGACTTCTCGATGATTAATCAGAGAGGCCTCGAGTTGGCCGTGAATAAAATCTGTTTCACCGATTAAGAGTCCGTTAGCTAATGGAATTTTCTTATTGAGCTTTCCCAAGGAGTGTGCCTCTATATATTAATATAATATGCAGGGCGATTTAATTAAATCTTACGACTTAACAGTCAACGCTACCAACTATGAGGACGATCGCGCGCGATCGGATCGAACAAGATCATAGACAAGTTTATCAAGGAATAAGGTCAATTCCTATTGAAGGGTTAGTTTATGGCAGGTCTGTTCTCAGTTAAAGACATAATGGTCAAGGACGTTAAGAGAGTCAGGGCCGATACTAGCGTACAAGAAGTTGTCGCTACGATGGCGAAGTATGATATAAGTAGCGTTGTCGTGGCGCAGAAAGACAAACCAGTTGGGCTGATAACACACAAAGACTTGTTGACAAAGGTTCTTCAATCAAGAATCCCTCCAGCCGACTTAGTCGCCAGAGAGGTCATGTCTACTTCACCAGTGACAATCGAAGAAGAAACCAGCTTGGAAGAAGCGGCTAAACTTATGACAAAAAAGGGGCTGAAGAAACTGATAGTTGTTCGAGACGACAAACTCGTTGGCATAGTCACAAGCATGGATATTATCAAGGCAGAGCCAAAACTGGTTGGCCTTCTGGAAGATCTTCTAAAGAGTTGCTCCTCGAAGCTTGAAAAAACTTAGGATCCGCTAGACCAGCCTTTGACTTGACGATCGTACCACATTTAGCATAAGATTATCTGTTCTGAAGAAAAACAAGAATTACAAAACGGATAAGGACAGAAGTCAAAATTAAAGAGGTCATATTAATCAAAGCAAAAAATAATTTTAGCACGATTACTACGAAGCTGACAAT
>DATHCB010000092.1:0-9557 GCA_035319765.1 Bathyarchaeia archaeon | reverse complement strand
CGCTAAGAAGAAAAAAACTTTAAGAAAAGAGGCCTCCGTCGCTTAACAGAACGGAAAGCATATGCAAGTGGGTTGCTAGCTTGTTGGGGTAGAAGGAATGTTCGGGATGTACCTCCTGAACCAGTTGAATCCTGATTCCTCCATGATCTTGAGATACTGGTCGTTTGCTTCGGGCATAAGGTCAGCTCTATAGTGCAGTCCAAAGTAGTACTGAGCTTTGTTCACAAATCCATCTGTTTTCATTTTTTCAGCGCACTTTGCTTCAAATTCCTGTCCGTGAACAGTCCGACACACATTAAGAATTTTTTCCCGTCTTTCATCCGTCAATGACAATTTCGAGTCACCGTACTTTTTATTATACGCAGCCAAGAGCCGTCGGTCATCTATCTCGTGATAGTATTCTGAATGAACGACCACGTTAGGGCCTAGCTTGTTGGCCCGCTTCGGCCGGACCTTTGGGTATCCTAGACACAGTAGGACGACTGGAAAAACGCCTTTAGGCAGTTTGAACAATCTCCGAATATCTGCGGGCGCATCGATCACGGTGCCGATATACACTGATCCCAATCCCATCGAATCTGCAGCCGTGCAAATATTTTGTGCACAGATGATTGTGTCCTGAAAGGACACCCAGAAATGACGAAAAGAACTCGTGGCCGTGAAAGGCGCAACTTCAAGCTCGGCCCATCTTTCGGTACGGTGAAGATCGAAGCAGAACAGTAGAAGCACTGGCGCTTTCCCTATGAAACTCTGCCCCAACATCTCTGCAAGTTTCAGTCTGTGCTCGGGCTTTTCTATTTCGACAATGGAATAGGGTTGCAAGTTTCCAGCTGTGGCTGAATGGGTCCCAGCTTCAAGAACAGCATCGAGGACTTCTTGCGGGATTGTCTTGTCAAGAAAACTCCGACAGCTTGCTCGTTCAAAAAGTAGCCTCATTGTTTCGTTTGCACAAGACTCTTGAATGTTGGCGGATTCCTTACCTGGCATATGACCTACCACCAAATCGATTTTTTCTCGTTCAAAAGCCTATCTTTCAGTTAGATAAACTTAGCGCGCGCCCTGATCGCTCGCGTAGCTTCGCACGGCATGATTCTTATCCAGATCATTTACTAGCGCGCGCTCAAAAGGTCTAAATTGTCTTAGTCCCTATTGACAACACATATTTCTGACTCAGTCTTCTTTGTAACTCCGTTAGTTAACCATAACTAAATGGTCGAGCTCCGGAATCTTGTCAGGTTGCCAATTCCATATAAGTGTTGAAGAACTCGTCGCTTCCTTGTTTCACGAGTTTTCTAACTGTTTCCATGCCGCAGCGTTGCTCGATTTTCTGAGCCATATGGCAGCCTGTGACGTACCATAGGCGTGTTTTCCGCCCGCTCATTATGTTTAAGATTGGGGAGTGGGGGTTCCTGATACTTTTTTTCCGATTATTTTGAAGTTTATTAAAAATCTTGAAGTAGCGGTTCACCCTCTTCGTTCGTTCCGCGTTATTCAGAAGGGTCTTGTAGTCGTTGTCGAGCAAGCCATCTTCAGAAACTCTGAGCCTAGAGGCGCTTAAAACGCCCATTCCTTCAAGATGGGTCAGGAATTTGATTATGCTTAGCAAGTCCGCGTTTGTCTTCGCTCTCCAAAGTTGAGGCAGAGCGTGATATCTAGTATAGCCAGCATGAGCGAGTTCGTGAATCAGATAATATACAGATTCGCGCCTATCCAGATTGAATTGGTTGGAGTCAATGTTCAGCGTGATGTTCTCGCCTTGGACGATATGGTCATAACCTAGGTTTAGATAAACGGTCGTGTTGAAGAGGTGTTCTTTTGGAAGATATCTTAGGACCTCGTTAAGCCATAAGGTTCTGTTGGATTCCAGCAGGTATTTTTTGATTGCATTGATTTTGTGCTCGAGCTCGGCGTTGAAACTGATCTTCGAAAGCTGTTCAGACCAGAATTCTTTAATGGCCATAATGGCGTTGAAATTTGACCACAAGTAATGAACGTAAGCAACTTTATTTCCACGTGCAGAAACCAATTTTTTGAAGTTTTCGCTGGACTTATTTTGTAGGTACTTAAGAGAGGTTTCTAAGCCCGAATCGGCAAATGCTATTATGTGCTTTCCGATCGATTTGTCTGGTGAGTTCAAATGTGCTTCACATGGCATAATTCTTGCCTAGATTATTTACTATTCGTAGTCATGAGAATTTCGTCCCTATGGTGTTTGCGTCAATGTAGTAAAGCGGAAGCAATTGAACCAGGGCTGTTGGATAAGATGTTCTACTTGACGAGCAGCAAGCCATAGTACGTAGGCTTTTGTCTTCGATTTTTGACAACTTCTATATCAAATCCGTTCTTCCTCACAGTCGCGTACACATCTATTCCTGAAGCTTCCATGGAAGGCCTAGCTAGTCGAGGATAAGCACAATGTTTGAGATTGCATTCTTTGCAGCGTTCGCATGGGCCAGCTGGAAATCCAAAGGCAGAATAGTAGCCAGCTAGAAAAACATGCCTTTCCAGGCTGGCAATTATGTCATGAGCTTTCATTGATTCGTCCGGGAGCCTCATAAGAATTGCCCGAGAATAGTCATTCAACACTTGCTTTGTCTGCTCTGGCGTAGGACTGTACGGTGGGCATGTCAGAGCTCTGCCATAGTTTCCACACCCGTATTGACATTTCAGTCTCACCCAGTTCCTGACAACAACGTTTTTGGCATCGACAACTTTGGCTTCAACGGCGCCCATCTCCACAGCGAGCTTTGCAAAGGTCTCCAAATCCTTCTCAAACTTCGCCTTACTAATCATGTTTTTCTGCATGCTCCTAGAATCGCTCTTCAGTGCGTAGCAGCCAATCAAGAATCTTTCAATCTTAGGTGCCATAAAGCTTTCTGAGCTCACAGGAAATAGGATTATTACCATATGAGCCTTATCTCTTGCGCATTTCGCGGATCGACGCATATCTTTTAAGCATACAGCACAGAACTTATTGCAAAAGGAGAAAAAACAGGATGTCGATAGATCTCGGAAG
This sequence comes from Bathyarchaeia archaeon, assembly GCA_035319765.1. Taxonomy (GTDB): domain Archaea; phylum Thermoproteota; class Bathyarchaeia; order Bathyarchaeales; family SOJC01; genus DATHCB01. The sequence goes on along the minus strand of DATHCB010000092.1, from coordinate 6,541 downwards.
AAAAGGTCTCGAAGAGGCAGTGAAGGCAGGCGCGTCATATGCAGACGTTAGAATAGGCGATATCGTAGAGGAGAACTTGACCGTCAAGAATGGTGTTCTGCAGGAAGTCCGTCTCGCTCAGGCCCATGGCTTCGGTGTACGAGTTATTGCGAAAGGTTCTTGGGGGTTTGCCGGCTCTGTAGACACAACAAGAAAAGAAATCGCAGAAGTAGCTCGAAAAGCTGCCGCAATCGCCAAAGCTAGTGCAAAGGTCAAGAGAAAGGCAATATTATTGAAAGAAGCGAAGGCAGAAAAAGGAAAATATTCTACACCCATGAAAAAGGACCCATTCAAGATTCCGTTAGAGGAAAAGGTGCGAACACTAACAGAAGCCGAGCGTTCGTTGCCGGACCAATCTCCACTCATAAAAACTTCTTATGCTTTCTTCAGAGCCTTCAGAGAGAAGAAACTGTTCCTAAGCACAGAGGGCGCGGAAATCCATCAGCAGATAACCTGGTGCGGCGGGGGCATAGCGGCAGTAGCCTTAAAAAACGGCGAAGCGCAAACGAGGTCTTATCCGAGTTCTTTTCGAGGAAACTTCTCAACTAAAGGCTATGAGTACTTCCAGTCTCTTAAGCTAGCAGAGCATGCCGAACAAACGGGAAAACAAGGCGCACAGTTGGTCACCGCAGAAAAATGCCCCTCCAAGACAACTAATGTGATAATAAAGGGCAATCAACTGCAACTTCAAATCCACGAAAGCTGTGGACACCCAACAGAACTCGACAGAGCCTTGGGCATGGAGGCAGACTATGCCGGAACCAGCTTCCTCACTCCAGACAAGCTTGGAAAATTCAGATACGGCTCAAACCTTGTTAACATAGTAGCAGACGCAACCGCGCCAGATGGCTTAGGAACATTCGGGTATGACGACGAGGGAACACGGGCCAAGAAAGTAAACCTCATCAGGAACGGAATTTTCGTCGGATACCAATCCTCTCGCGAAACAGCTGGAGGCTTGAAGCTTAAGGAAAGCAGTGGTGGAATGCGGGCCGATTCGCCTCTTGCAATACCATTGATAAGAATGACGAACGTCAACCTACTACCCGGTAAATGGAAGAAAGACGAAATAATCGAGGACACGCAAGACGGAATCCTCGTGGAAACTAACAAATCCTGGAGCATAGACGACAGAAGACTGAACTTCCAATTTGGAACCGAAATAGGCTGGATAATCAAGCATGGAAGCATAGAAAAAATGGTCAAAAACCCCACCTACACCGGAATCACTCCTGAATTTTGGGGTTCATGCAACGCAGTTAGTCGAGATGATTGGTCAATGTGGGGCACGCCAAACTGCGGCAAAGGAGTCCCTGGACAGGTAATGTACGTAGGACATGGATGCGGCACGGCACGTTTCGAAAAAACTCGAGTAGGACTGATCAAGTAAAAAGGAGAAAAGAAAAATGAACACAGAAAGATTGCCAGAAATCGCCGAAAACACGATCAAGTACGCTATGAAACTCAAGGCAGACCAAGCGCAAGCCGTCGCCTTCCAAATGGACACTGCCCTAACAAGATTTGCAAATTCACAAATCCATCAAAACGTTGCAACAAAGACAGGGGGCGTATCAATAAAGGTTGTGGTCAACAAGAGAGTCGGAGTCCTTCGAATAAACTCCTTAGAGAAAAAGCAGTTAGACGAAGCCGTAAAACGAGTGCTGAAAGCCGCAAAGGTCACACCCCAAAATAGAGACTTCAAAAGTCTACCACGCCCTGCGAAGTGGACACCGATTAAAGATACTTTCGACAAAAAGACCGCAGAATGCACTCCAGACTTCAGAGCAGAAGGGGCAAAGACAGCCATCGAAACGGCACATTCAAAATCGCTTCTCGTGAAGGCCGTTGCAGGAAGCTTCTCAACAGAATCGATGGCTTTCGCCGTAGCAAACTCTCTAGGCATTTCTGGTTGGGCAATAGTAACATCAGCCTCGTGTCAAGCCACGGTTATTTCGGGATCGAAAGCTTCGCAAGGCTACGGCTCAGCCGTGCAGTACGGTAGAAGAGTTAGCGAGATTCGTCCAGCTGAAGTTGGCAGAGAAGCTGCAGATACATCGGCGAAAAGCATAAACCCAAAGAGAATTCCGGTTGGCGACTATGAAGTCGTTCTCTCACCGAGAGCCGCCGCGACACTCATTGACTTTCTCGGATACATGGGCTTTTCAGCCACGAGCTTCCAAGACGGCCAATCCTTCGTGAAATACAACTTGAACAAACAGGTTTTTGATGAAAAACTCACAGTGACAGACGACCCCAGAAACCCGAAGACGCTATGGTCATTCCCAATAGATAGCGAGGGTGTTCCTAAAAAGAGAATGCAACTCATCGAAAAGGGTAGAGTCTCATCGAGAAGCATATGCTATGACTCGTTCACAGCAGGAAAGGAAAAGGGAAAGAAAAGCACCGGACATTCCCTATCGTCATTGTTCAGGTACGGCGAAAGGCCAATGCCCTTCAACGTTGCAGTATCCTCGGGAGATGCAACAGTCGAAGAAATGGTGCAAGAGACGAAGCACGGAATACTTATTTCAAGCTTTCATTACACGAATCCAACTGAACCGACCAAGGCAATACTTACTGGACTAACGAGAGACGGCACCTTCCTAATCCAAAACGGCGAAATAAGCAAACCAGTAATGAACATACGTTACACTGACAGCATGCTCTCGGCACTGAAGGAAATCCCTATGATCGGAAAAAAAGCGGAGACAATCGACACAACAGTTACGCCCTCAATGAAACTAACTAAACTCCGCTTCACCGGAACAACACAGTACTAAGAACCTACCAAAGCTTCCTTTCTTTTTCGAGTCGATTTCGCTTTTTACTCTGTGACTACCTCGTACGCGCCTTCTTCTTTCACTCCGAGTCCAAGCTTGACCGCGTGTTGTATTTGCGTGTATTTCCACGGGTCATCCTTCAGTTTGGAGCCTTCGAAACTTCCAATGACCTTAATGCATTCAACATCCATGGCTATTCTGTCGCCCGAAGCGAGAATAACGTTCGGATTTCGCACTTCGCCATTGAATGGTCCTCCAGTTATGAAGCACTTTCGCCCATCTGCGATGATAAGGTTCGGATGAACGACAAGGTTCAGATCGACGAGCTTCTCTTTCAAATGGCTTAAATGAAATGCCATTCTCTCGCGCTTCTTAGTAAACCCAAAGGCCAGTTTCAGACTAAGAGAGAAATCAGCACGAAAATGCGTCTTCAAGCAAGAAGCATAGATTACTTTATCGGCCTTCATAACCCTTTCAGCTAGACTAACGTGTTTGAGGTACTTCCCCCCAACATCAACCTTGATGAATTCTTCCTCGTCAAAAAACGCGATCTCAGCTCCGGTGTCTTTTAGGGCAAGAATAGTTCCGGTCTGTTCCAACGCCTTTCGGGTGGAAAGCCTCTGCCACGAACATTCACCAAGAATTACTTTTCCTGCTCCATGCGCAAAGAGCAACTCGATTACTGCCTTAAGAAAGTTCGGATCACTCGAAGCTGGCGGTGGATCGGCACTGTTAAAATTAGGCTTCAGCAGAACGTTGTCTCCCTTATCTATGACCTTGTTGAAGCCACCAATCAAATCAACGGCCGTTAAGATATCTGCTCTCAGGTTTCCAGTCGTTGCAATCTTGCTGACAAGGACTTTTCCATTTTCCACAAACGGATTGCTGATGGTTTTCGCAACACTCTCAGTTTGAGACATTTTTGAGCACCAAATAAAGGAGTACTTGAGCGGTCGTTATAACCTTATGACAGGACTGGGATTAACAGCCATCAAAGTGCTATGATTTGCAGACAAGTCTACGTGAAAGAGGAGGTGCTTAAGAAACGTGTACGGATGCCAAGAGACGCCAACCTAACAATATGCTTCCCCGGGAATCTGCTTGGAATACGTGGATTAGAAATCGAGGCTGTTTGGCACTGCCGATTCCCACACTTGGTTTTTTCGCTATCTTAGAAGCCTCATCGCAGAAGCAATTTCACATACAAATCCATAAGCTTAAATGATAATAAGAAATTGAGTTTATTCACCAAACAAAAGTTTAGGATCGAGGTTGAACTATGGATAGGTGCATAAGGGCAGGGATCTTTGGCTTTGTATTGGCAGTCATTGTGGACATTTTTCTGCCACCAGAGCCATCTTACGTGAATTTCTACCTTAACTTCGTTCCGCAGTTTCTAATTTCATTACTGGTAATTTACACCTTTAGACTCAAGGCATTCAAGGACGGACTCGTAGCAGCCTTTATGACCTACGTACTGAGCTATGGCATCATCGAAACCCTCGGTTATGCATTGCTTTACTCGGAGAACAACATTAAACAATCAATCACGATCGATGCTGGAGTCATCGCTGTACCCATTATTTGGGCTAGTACAGCCATGCTTGCAGGCTATGTTGGGGTATGGATCGCTAGAACAAGACAACCGCCTCCGACCCGGGAGCAGCAACCAACTATACCGCGGGAGCTGCAAAATGTTTAGAATCGTTTTCGCATGGGACTCTGAGATGCGTTAACTATCTATGCACCGTAGCTCTTGGCGGAAAGAGGCTAGGCTTAAAAACCAAATTAACCTCTGATATCGCTTAATAATGTGTGGATGTGACCACACGTAAAGACGAGGGCAACGCGTCTGTTTATTGAAAGCAGAGTGGGAAGGGTTGGGCCAGCGAGTCCATAAGGGGGATAAAGATGCTGAGGGCAATAAGAGAAGCATTCGAGTTCGTGAAAGAACTGCTTTGGAACAAGTGGCTATGGATTATTGTCGGTGCGCTTTGCTCAATACTTCTGGCCGTATTCTTGTTCGCTTTCGCGGTAATAGCGTTGCCAAACTACGTATCGATCCCTCTTGTGATCATGGTCCTGACGGGCTTTGTGGTTGCAGGGGCCAACAAAGACATGCATCAAGATAAGACGAGAAAGCGAAAAAGGGAGTCAGAAGAAGCCGAAAAAGAAGCAGCAAAGACCAGACGGATTTGATATTGACCAGCTGCCTTTCTGTTTTAGGCTTCAATTTGGCTGGATCCTGCGAGGGAAGTGAAAAGTGACTTTCCGAGGATGCAACCATGTCTCTAGGCTGGCGGCGTTGTGTTCACGAGGCGTTCATTCCCAGTTTTCTTTGGGAGCAATTTTGCTTTGTGTTAGCCCGTTTTCTAGGAGGTATTTGTGTGCCGAAAGAGCGGCTTGGGTTCCTTGGCCGACGGCTATGGATATTTGTTTTTCTTGGACATCGGTTGCGTCTCCAGCTGCGAATAGGCCTTTCACGTTTGTCGATTGATCTCTGTTTACAGAGATTTCGCCCTGTTCGTTGAGTTTGGCCAAGCCGTTCAACGGAGAGGTATTCGGTGTGAGGCCTATTTCGAGGAATACTCCTTCTACATTCAGATCGTACTTTTCTTTGCTATCTGCAGATTCTAATCGTATGCCGGTCAGTTTTTCTTTCCCTAGAAAGTCGCGAACGACCATTGGAGTATGAACTGTAACGTTCTTAGCTTTGAGAACTTCTTGTACGAGTGCGGCGTCGGCTCTGAAGTCCTTTCGTCTGTGTATCAAGTGAATCTCCGAAGCGAAACTTGACAAGTCACGCACTGAGGTTAAGGCCGAATTTCCACCGCCTACAACTGCAACGGGCTTGCCTTGGTAGAGCGGAGCATCACAAGTGGCGCAGAATCCGATTCCCTTTCCTATGAACTGCTCTTCCCCTGGTATGCCGAGTCTTTTGTATTCTTTTCCTGCGCAGTAGATCACCGATTTAGCTTTGAACTGCTGATTATTCTCTGTGATTATCTCGAAGCCGTTGTTGACTTCTCTCACCTGTGTGACGTCTGAGCCCAGGGCTTCAGCAATTGAGTAGTTTTCCATATGTTCGCGGAAGGCTTCAGCCATGTCTGTGCCGCTGATTTTTGGGAAGCCTAGATAGTTCTCGATGGTGGCTGTGTACGTGATCTGTCCGCCAATCTTCTTTGCCACCAATAAAACCTCCAGACCTTTGCGTACTGCGTAGATGGCCGCTGACATCGCGGCTGGTCCGCCTCCGACTATGGCTATCTCATATTCGTGTCCTGCTTCTGGTTTGGTTGCCTTTCTTGCGCCTTGCACTTCGTGTACGGCTTCTTCTAATTGCGCGTACGTTTCGGGGCTGGTGGCTTTCAGTATCTGCAAGTATGCGGTTTCGGCCGGTATGGCTCCTTCGAAGGATTGCGTCTCGTTGATTATTGTCTTCGGCACGCTGTACAGATTGTACCTCTGCGCAAGATAGGGAAACTCTTGGGCCTCTATCATATCGGCGCGTATGTTCCCGTTTACGAAGGCAAACTGATGCGCAACGTGCACCATTCTTGGACAGTAGGGACAAGTAAGCGTCACCAAAACTTGAAGATGAACCGGCTCCTTGATCTCCCGAACAAGCTCTTCCAACTGAGGATCCAGGCCAGAACGTCCTGTTGAGACCATAATGATGTCTTCTAGAAGCGAACTAAATTCGTAGCCAGTTGTAACACCGT
>DATHCB010000091.1:0-17203 GCA_035319765.1 Bathyarchaeia archaeon | reverse complement strand
CTATCCTTCCCAACCAAGGACGATAAGATGGACTACCTCGGGTTCGGCTCAACGGACGAACGAGGGCACAGGTGGTGCCGAGACCTTTTTACGCATTACTGGGGAAAAGCAAAACGCGCCGAATAGGACATAAGATAACTTGGCAAACCTCCATCCAATAGGCTGGCCTAGAAAACTCCCAACATAATACGCGTTTTAGATTAGGCTAGTCCCAGCGAATTAGCTATCTTGCGCGTGCGAAACTAAAAACTAACAATACCATGGGGAATATTAGGAAAGGTTGCTAACATTCTCAGAGTCTGTTTCACGTTCCATGAGACGCAAGAAAAAACCGAATAAGATGCCAAACAAGAAAATAAGGCGCGAAGCGCCCTCACCCTAGCTAATGACTTTCCTGAATTGATACAGAGTAGCCGCGAAAGTCACGATAGCCATTATTCCGATTACGCTGTAAGCGGAAATAAACGTGCTCCAAGTCAACCCGCCCTGAATGAGATCCCTCGCTACGTTGGAGGCATAGCTGACCGGGTTGTAGTCAGAAACAGTCTGTGCCCACTGTGGCATGATGCGGGTCGGGAAAAGAGCACTGCTAACGAAGATGATTGGAAGCGCCAAAAGATTTCCTATTGCAGAGAGAGTTTCTGCCTTCCTTGTCTTAATGCCCACGGCAAGCAAGAGTCCTGCCCAAGCCATACCAAAGAAGACGAGAGTTGCCAGAATAAGCACGAGTCCTGGGAGTCCGGTTGCGATGCTCAACCCTAACGGTATTGCCACCGCGATTATTATGGCCGACTGGATTATTAGCACAAGCATGTCAGTCATTAAGCGACCGAGTAAGACGGCTGCTCTGTTCACCGGGGTTAAAAGCAACTTCTGCAGAAAACCAGAATTGAGGTCGTTTACGATCGACATGCCCGGCTGGAACGAACCCAGTATGGCGGTCATCACCAGGATTCCTGGGGTAAGGTAGTTGATGTAACTCCCAGAAAGCCCTGGCAAGCTCGTGAGCTTTTGCAGTAATTGGGAAAAAAGGAGCAGAAACAGCAAGGGCTGTAATAACATGGCGAACAGCACCGAGGGATTCCTCACCACCTTCGTCAGAGCCCTCTTGAACAGTGACTCCGTGTCGTACAGAAGTGTCATCTATCATCGCCTCACATGACGTAGGGCTCTGTAGTCTTCCTACCGAGTTCTTCTGGTCTTATTCTTCTTCCCGTGTGGTGCAAGAAAACATCTTCAAGCGTCGGAGAAGACATACTCAAAGAGGTCGGTCTTATGCCGTTATGGTCCAATGCAGCAACTACGTCTGCGATTATTTCGCCCGCATCTTTATTGTGAGCAATGATGCCACCGTCTGAATCAGTGATATCCGTTATTCCATGGACTTCTTGCAAAATCCTCTTCGTTTCAGCCCTCAACGAAGCATCCTGTGGATCTTTCAGCGAGACAGTTATATTGTCATGTCCGATTGCACGCTTAAGTTCTGTGGGTGAGCCGGCTGCGATTATCTTGCCATGGTCAATTATTGACAGTTCTCGACAGAGTTTGTCTGCCTCCTCCATGTATTGCGTCGTTAAGAATATCGTGACACCTTCTTCCCTGTTCAGCTTCTCTAGATAGTCCCAAATCGATGCACGAGATTGAGGGTCCAATCCGGTTGTGGGTTCGTCGAGAAAAAGCAGTCGGGGCTTATGAATTAGCGCAGAAGCGAGGTCAAGCCTCTTCTTCATGCCGCCTGAGTATCTGCCTGCCGGTTTGTTTGCAAATTCCTCGAGTTGCACCATCTTCAGTAACTCATCCTCACGAGTCTTAAGGATGCGTCCATGCATTTGCTCCAGACGGCCTTGGAGATGAAGGTTTTCTCTGCCTGTCAGATCGACGTCAACTATTGTCTCCTGGCTTAGAACTCCGATGACTTTCCGAATTTCTTTTGGCGATTCGTCTAAATCGTAACCAGTCACTGACACATGCCCAGAAGTCTTTCTGAGAAGCGTTGTGAGGATTTTGATTGTAGTGCTCTTTCCGGCCCCGTTTGGACCCAGAAAACCGAAGAATTCACCCTCCTCGACATTGAACGAGATTCCCTCAAGTGCCCTTGTGCTGTCTGCATAGACCTCTACAAGATTTTCAACTGAGATAATGTCTGCCATTTCTATACACTTCCTCCCATTCCTTGGTCTGCAGCCTTGTTCGAACTAGAATCCGCGAGGGAGCTGTTTGGATTTTGTTTTCCAGTTGCAGTTAATGCTATAAGTGCTCGAATTGGGTAGTCGTCGGCTTTTCCATTGTCTGTTACTACTGACTTGCCTTTTGGGCTTAGAGTATTCACGGTTTTTCACTTCATCTTTATTATAGAAAAACACGAATCGGATTACGATTATGGCGAATACACTCGTTGTTTCAGCAATCTATTTATAAGAACTCAAGTATTTTCATACTCATGCGCCGACTGGTCTTAGAATGGTCGCTAGAAGATGCAATCTCCGTGATGCGACAGCAGCTAGGGCAAGCTAAGGCGGAAGGCAGAAATCCAAAGATAATAGCCGAGATGCAGCAGCGCGGCTTAGAAATGCTTGAAATGCTGAAAAAAATAAAGTCGTTTGAAATGGTACATATTCTCAAACTCGATCACGACGGCTTTGCAGTTATATTTAGAGTGGAGCTGAAAGACCCATCTTTAGACATTGAAGAGCTAATGACTAATGCGATGAAAGGTACTGTCGACGGGACACTTCAGCTCTTGGAGCATGAGGAAGAAAAAACTTACACTTACCTTGTCAAGGGCAAACCCGTTCAGCCAAATGATGGAGTAGACAGTAAAAAACTCAGCGTGTATCCTTTAATGCCATCATTTGACTTGAGGGACGGAAAAGTCAGAATCACTCAGCTTGGAGACAATAGACAGGTAAAAGAAGTTCTGGAATCTGTGCAAAAGCTAGGGATCCATTATAGGATAGTTTCATTAACGGATGCCAAATTTTCGCCCACTTCGCCGATTAGCCATTTAACTTCAAAGCAACGAGACGCCATAATTCTGGCGTTTAAACTCGGGTACTTTGATACTCCCCGTAAAGTGAGTTCTGAGCAACTTGCAAAAAAGCTGGGCCTAGCGAATTCCACTTTAGCAATTCACTTGAGAAGAGCTGAGCGTCGTTTGCTCTCTGAAATGTTAAACGTGTAATGAGACGAGCCATCAATTTATGTTCAAAACAATGCCCGTGTTGACGAAGGAAGACCCGATCAAGTGTGAATGGCCAAGGCGAAGGAACTGATTGAACCGGGCAAGGACCAACCAGCAGAGGAGGACACAAGAGAGCTATGCGCATGCCTTTGGCTTTGATCTGGCGGTAAGAGGGCAAGAGTTGAACGATGAGCCGCCAGCATGGTAAGTATGAGATATAGCGCCCCCGGCATGCTACTCTCAGAGAGTTATCGAGCGGTGATCTAGGGCCCGCCCTGCACCTTGAACTATGCACAGATCAGATCGTTGGCAGTGTTTTCAGTCCAAAGACTTTGATTGTCTCCAGTTTTCTGAAAAATGAAAATGTTAGCATCCTGTTAGGTCAAGAACTAACATTTTTCGTTGTTTTGGGCTAGTTTTAGTTTCGCGCGCTTCATGAGAACAGTTTTGTGAGCTCGATTCGTTGGGTAGAACTGAAGACGGGTGAGAAAGGGGAGGAGAAGCAAGTTAACCAGTCTACAGTCCTACCGTGCTTCAAATAGCATGTGTACGTGATGGAGACCTTAAGGTTTCCCTACAAACTCTATATAGACTCTTAGTGGCCCCTGTTTGATTGATAGACTAATGCTATCATTGCATGTGCGTTATGCGGCTTTCTCAAGCGTGCGCCTATTTTTTGTTTTTGTGTTGGGTTGGAGTAAAGCTTTATCTCGCGCGCATCGTTCAAACACTTCTCGGGTACGATTGATGTCGAAATCGATGCCAATTCGACAACTCAATGAGCCCAGACTTTAACGAAAAATTTGAGTGCAGAGAAAGGGAAAGTTGTCTCGCCATTGATTATCCGTAGGGAAGACACTCAACTTGTCGATGGCTATTGTCGCTACATGATGGTCAAGGCGCGCTTTAGTGTCGGCTTAGTTCTTTTATTAAAGTTTTGGCTTCCAGTGTCAGTTCGGGCTTGTTTTTTCGGCTTATGATAAGCGCGCGCTAGGAAACGACTTTCCGAAACTGGTGCAGTGTTGCTGCGAACGTGGCTGCCGCCAAGACTCCGATTAATATGTACGCCGACATCAGGGTCCCCACAGTAAGGCCACCCCCGATGAGGTCGCGCGTAACGTTTGAAGCATAGCTGACTGGATTATAGTTCGAAACGGTTTGAGCCCAAGTCGGGAAGAATGAGAGAGGAAACATTGCGCTGCTGATGAATATTAGTGGGAAGAAAACCACCCCTGAAACGGCTGAGATCGTTTCGTTCTTGCGAGTCCTGATGCCGACGGCTAGGAATATTCCTGACAGGGCGAACTCGAAGAACGCAACGGTTGCGAGGATCAGCAAGATCCCGGGAAGCCCTGTAGAGAACTTTACGCCCAGCACGATTGCGAATAGTATGGTAATGACTGACTGCACCACAACGATTAGCATGTCGGTAAGAAGCCGTCCCAGCAGTATCGCCGACCTGTTGGCCTGCGTCAGCAGCATCTTAGAAAGGAACCCCGAGTTTAGGTCGTTCACCATCGAGACCGCGCTCTGCGGAGCTCCTATCATGGCGTTCAGCATTATGACCCCCGGAGTCAGGTATGCCAAGTACCCTCCCGAGGCAGCAGGCAGGAACTCCCCGAACTTTGTCAGGAGCTGTGAGAAGAGCAAAAGGAAAAGCAGTGGGGTAACCAGGTTCGTCCCGAGCAGGGTTGGGTTCCTGATAAGCTTGATGAGGTATCTTTCGACGAGGGACCGCGAATCATAGAGAATTGTCATCGAATCATCTCACGTTAGGAATGGTTCCGTTTCTCTTCTCGAAAGCTCGTCTGACCTAATCCTTCGTCCGGTCTCGCGCAGGAATACGTCGTCGAGGGTGGGGGTGAAGATGCTAAGGAAGGAAAGCTGGATGCCGTTGCGATCTAGGTCCGTGACGATCCCGGCTACGATCTCCCCTGCGTTCTTTGCGTAGGCGACAATTCCTCCATCGGAATCGACGACCTCCCTTACTCCTTGGACGCTTCTAATGATTTCCTTCGCCCTCGGCCTGAGGGAAACATTCTTTAGCGAAAGGGTGATCGTATCGCCTCCCACCGACTCCTTGAGCTCCGCCGGCGTCCCGCCCGCAATCAGCTTCCCATGATCAATCACTGCAAGCCTACTGCAGAGCCGATCGGCCTCCTCCAGATATTGAGTAGTCAGGAAGATTGTGAGCTGCTCCTTCTTGTTCAACCCTTCCAAGTATTCCCAGATTCCCGCACGAGACTGGGTGTCGAGACCAGTCGTAGGTTCGTCCAGGAAGAGAAGCTTCGGCTTATGAATCAGCGCGCAGGCCAAGTCCAGCCTTTTCCTCATCCCGCCCGAGAAGCGACCCGCCGGTTTGTTCGCCATGTCCTCGAGCTGAACCAGTTTAAGCAGATCATCAATGCGCTCCTCCAAATGCTTACTATGCATCTGCTGCAGGTGCCCCACGAGACGGAGGTTCTCTCTGCCTGTCAGGTCGACATCGAGACTAGTCTCCTGACTGAGAACGCCGATGCTCTTGCGTATGTTGGCCGGGGATTCGTCCAGATCGAACCCAGCAACCGTGACTTTCCCCTCAGTCTTCCGAAGAAGAGTGGTTAGGACCTTGATGGTGGTGCTCTTCCCCGCACCGTTGGGCCCTAGGAACCCGAAGAACTCCCCCTCCTTCACTTCGAAGGAGATGCCATCCACGGCTTTCGTGCCGTCGGAATAGACCTCGACCAGATCTTCGACAGTGATCAAACGTATCGCGCTCGATAAGTCCCTGTGCAGCCGCGCTGGGATTAGCTTTCACACTATCAGGATAGCCACGGCGAAAGGCATCTATAGTCGTAGACCCTCATCCTTGGCATGCGAAGGGTCATCACCGAACTCTCGGCGGCCGAGCTTGCAGAATTCATGCACGAGCCGCGCCTTAACGACATCGAACTCTTCGAGGCGCTGAGCCTGCTCAGAATGACACAGACCGAGGCGACCATCGTCGCACGCATCAAGTTCAGGGATCCGAAGATCGATGTCGAAAGCTACTTCAACGACCCGACGGACGTTGTCCAAATCCTGGAGAGGGAGAAGGATGGTTCCTACGTCTGCTTCATTAAGGGAAAGATGCAGAGACAGTTCTCCGAGGTTACGGGGATCATCAATAGAGGATACCTCTCGTCCCCCTACGAGATCAGGGACGGACGGCTCAAGTTAGCGTTTCTCGGGAGCACGAGGGTAATCAAGGGGTTCCTTGGCAATATTAGCGGGGCCGGACTGCATTGCAAAGTACTTTCCCTCACAGACGCCCGGTTCTCCTCAAGCTCCCCCCTGAGCAAGCTTACTAGGATGCAACAGAGGGTCATACTGTCAGCCTTCGAGCTGGGTTACTATGACCTGCCGCGCAGAATAGACTCGAGGGAGCTGGCGAAGCGGCTCAAAATGGCGGAGCCAACCCTGGTCGTGCATAGAAGGAAGGCCGAGAGGAGACTACTCTCAGAGATCCTCGAAGAGGGAGCCACAAAGCCCGCACCATAATGCGCATGCCTGATGCTAATCGAATGAATCGTCCAGTCATTCGATAGTCTTCTTCGCTCTAGGTTTCTTGCTGGCTATTCTTCTTGCCACAACGGGCGCGCTAGGCTATACAGCATACTGTGCGACAGCCGATCTTTTAAGGGCAGGCTAGGGCAAAAATTGTTAATAATGATTATGACCAGCTTATGGTTGTGTTACTGGCCTGTTTTAATGGCTTGATGAAGAGGGTGACAATGCTTGACTCGAATGATGCTAAGAACCATTTTCCTAACGCAAGAATTATTCTGCAAATACTCAAACCAGACCCTGACCAAGGAGTGAATTGAAGACGAATCGAAAAGGCGTTTGTTACGACGTTGGACGGGAGATGATGGGCGAAAACTGGCGCCCAGTATTTGAGCCTAAGATAGTTCATCGGGAGCTTGAAATTATCAAGAATGACTTGCACTGCAATTCGGTTCGGATTTGTGGAGTCGATATCGACCGTCTTAAATCAGCAGCTGTGGATGCTCTAAATCAGGGGTTGGACATTTGGTTTTTGCCAGAGCTTTGGGATAGAAGCCCGGAGGAGACATGTGACTATGTTGTCCAAGCTGCCGTGGCAGCTGAGCAGATACGTCAGCAGTGGGGAGAACGATTGGTGTTCAGTGTTGGCTCGGAATTAACGTTATTCATGCAAGGCATCCTTAAGGGCAAAAATATATTTGAACGCCTCGGGAACCCACTCACGTTCACATTTAACTTTTTGAAGATCAAACTTATAGGGACGTATAGCAAGGCGCTGAATGCTTTTCTCACAAAGACGAACAAGGCAGTAAGGGAAGTTTTTCACCGCAAGGTCGCCTATGCCGCTGTTCCGCTTGAAGCCGTTGATTGGGGTTTGTTTGATTTTGTTAGCCTCGATTACTATAGGGGCAAAGTTAACAGAGATTCTTACGGTGATTGGCTTAAGCGATATCTTACTTTAGGTAAACCCGTGGTTATCAGTGAGGTTGGCCTATGCATCTATCAAGGCGCTGAAGATAAGGGTGGCAGAGGCTTCATGATCGTTGACCCCAAGAATCCAAAACAGCTAAAGCGCAATTATGTAAGGGATGAAGGTTTACAGGCACATGAATTGACTGATATGCTTCAGGTTCTGGACTGCGCAGGAGTCGAAGGCACCTTCGAATTTACTTTCACATCGCCTAATCTGCCGTATAATGAGAACCCAAAAAATGACCTCGCCATGGCAAGCTACAGCCTAGTTAAGAGCTACGCAGGTAATAAACACGGAGCAACCTACCCCGAAATGACATGGGAACCAAAAGAATCGTTCCGAGCGGTAGCTGACTACTACGCCAAACACTAAGCAGTCCCCAAGAAATCATAGCCGTTCGAAATAACTGAAATAAGACTCAGTCAAGGAAGGGCTCATCCTTGTTTGGGAGTGAGGCCAATCCAACCCATCTTGATATATTTTACTGGTAAAATGGGCTGGGATCCCACCTCCGGCGCCACTGGGCCGAGCTTGCTTCTGGCTTATTTTAGTCAGAAAAGCTTGATTTGAGGCAATTTTAAAAACATGGTAAAAATTTGAGCCCCTGTTTACTGGTAAAATCTCCTAGAGCGCGCGCATCTGTTCTCCCTTTGTATTGCAGAGCACGCGCTAGAGATTCCTGTGGCGCATATATAGCGCGCGCCTATGATCTTAATTCGAATTGGTACGTGACTAATGACAATCTACTGCCCCATGGCGCGTCTACTGTTGATTCCTTTAACTGTATGAAGCCGTTTTTCTCGTAGAATCGTCTGGCATGAGTTTCTTCTTTGCCGGCAGTAACTATTACTGTTCTGGTTCCTTTGCGCTGTTCATCCGTCAAGACCCGAGCCAAAAGCCGAGTGCCTATACCTTTCCGAGCGTATTCTGGGAAAACCACGATACGATCTAACTCCACCGTAGACTTATCACGTCTCACCGTCTGGGCGAACCCCAAAATTTCACGCCGTTCAAGAGCAAGATAGACGACAGCCTTTCCCGAACCTACAGCCTTCTGGAGTGTCTCTCCGGAAAAAGCCTTCTTCACATAAGCTTCAGGAATACCGAACTTCGCAACGTTTTCCAGATACAGCTGACTGCTGGTATCCGTCAGAAGTTTGAGAAGCTTCTTGCCAAGCACTTCTATGCCATGCTTCGTAGCCTTTCTTATCGTAATCATAATAGACCCAGAAAGTCCAGTTCCGCATACGCACTTATGCCTTACTGAAATTGAACACGCCCCGGCTTGCCCCTAAATCACTTTGAAACTCATTTTGAAGTGGGGCCTCGTATTTGTTAGTCAACAGTTTATCAAAGTTCCGTTAATTATGACCCTGTCCTCCCCTAGATTTTCGAGAGTAGTATCTAGAGGGTCATAGAAAGCTCCATAAGAGGGCTTGTGAACGACTACTTCGTCTTCTTTTGGTGCAAGTTCATGTCAGACATGCTCCTTCACCAGAAATGAAGACTGGTCTATCTTCAACTCTGAATAGCGGTTAGGCAATGAAGCTCGGGTTTTCGGGGCGATCGGCAAAATCGTTCCGAATTTGGCGGATTCGCGCAAACCTTATTGTCGAACACGAACTGTAGAAATGACATTAGTGAGAAGGCGTAGCATCACATGGAATTCTATGAGGTTGTCAACAAGAGAAGGAGTGTGAGAAAATTCCAGTCCAAGTCTGTTGAAGCCGATAGACTTCAACGAATTCTCGATGCTGGGTTGAAGGCACCAAGCCATAATCACCTGAGAGAGTGGGAGTTCATCCTCGTAAAAGGTCTTGAACAACGAGCAAAAGTAGTCGAAGCAGGCGCAAAAGCAGAGGACGTAACAGACGGAAAGCGACTGGAGAAAGCTGTGAGAGGATTGTCGGATGATTTGCAGAGGAAAATGTATCTGAAGGCGTTGCCTATTCAGAAAAGAATGCTGCTGAGCTCGCCAGAGTTGCTCGTGGTTTGTTTCAGGATGAAAAAACCGCTCCGGGAGTGTAAGACACTATACGAGTTGAACGACTTTGCTTCCGTATGGACTTGCATTGAAAACGTTTTGCTTGCTATGGCTGCAGAAGGACTCTACGGCGTGACGTACATACCCCACGAGACATCATCGCTCAAGAAAATCCTGGGCGTTCCAGATGACTATGAGGTGGCAACCCTCATTCCAATAGGCTACCCCCAAGAATCCTCTGTGAAACAGAAGCAGATATTATTGCAGGAGAAAACGCACTACAACGAATGGTAGCAGAGAAACTCAGCAAACCAAAGTCTGGAAGATTACTTGGCTTGGAATTGCGCGCCGAAAGCGGACCAATCGAGTTTTTCAGGCGCGTACTGCTGCAAAGCTTGAATGTACGTGTATTTTCGGTACATAAAGTGCATATAGCCAAGATGGGCAAAGTATAAGCGAGAAGGATAAGTGCTTGAGAAGATCAAAGCTGGAGACGTACTTGGGCATCCTCGGCGTTCTGCGACACAACCGTGAACTGAAGCTGACTCACATAATGTATGAGACTAACGTTAACTGTTGTGTGCTTAAGAAGTATTTGGGCTTTCTGATGAAGCAGGGCTTGGTTGAAGAGCGGACTGTTGGAAGGCAGAGAATGGTCTACTCAATTACTCAGAGAGGCATAACGGTGCTCAAATATTTCAGAGAACTCGAGCAAGTTTTGCCTATCCTGGATGAAGACTACGACCTTAAGTTAGGGCCCATTCAACCTGAAACATTAGGCAATTTGACCGTCTGATCGGTTCAAAGCGGAAAGGAAAGCGATTACGTTATGAAAGACGTTGACTTGAAGCTGATTTCTGAGCTAATAAAGAATGCCAGAAGGAGTGACAGGGAGCTGGCGAAGCTGCTTGGTGTTTCTCAGCCTACTGTGACTAGAACTAGGACCAGGTTGGAGAAAGGGGGCTACATTCGAGAATACGCCGCAATACCAGATTTCAAGCGACTCGGATATGAGTTGATGGCGTTAGTTTTTGTCCAGATCAGACAGAAACTTGCACATGAAGAGTTGGAAAAGGCAAGAGAAACAACTCAACAGGACCTGGCCAAGAGAGCTCCTACGGAAATAATCTTCTTCGAAAGAGGCATAGGAATGGGATTCACCGGCTTGATCGTCTCCTTCCACAAGGACTATCAATCCTACACGAGTCTAGTTGAGAAAACAAGACAATGCCCTTTCCTAGAACACGCCGCCACGGAAAGCTTCTTAATCGACCTTAAAGACGAAGTCCATTACAGGCCCCTAACACTCAGAACACTAGCGGAAAACATCCTAACACTCAAAGAAGAAAAAACCCACCATAAGAATGAAAACAACGATCCTAGACCGAAAGTGTTCACTTTCCCTGAAATTTTGGCTCCCTTTTCTCAAAGAAGGCTGTCAAGGCTTCTCGAAAATCCTCTGTTTCACCACATAAAGCCAGCTGTTGACGTTCACTTTCGAGCTGAGACTCGAGGCTAAAGGTCAACGCTCTGTTTAGGAGATCCTTGGCTCTGGCGAAGGCAAGACTTGGTCCCTTGGCCAGTCGCTTTGCAACCCCTAGTGTGGCTTCTTTCAGTTTGGCTTCAGGAACGACTTGGCTAATTAGACCTAATTCTTCGGCTTCTCCAGTCGTTAGGGTTTTGTCCAGAAAGATGAGTTCGCTAGCCTTTCCGAGACCGATCAGCTTGGGTAAATGAAAGGTCCAACCGCCGTCTGGAACGAGGGCAACGCTAGTGTACGCTTGCCTGAAAGTTGCCTTGTCGGATGCGATCCTCAAGTCGCACGCCAAAGCAAGGCTGAATCCTGCACCAGCGGCAGGCCCGTTGATAGAGGCTATCACCGGTTTCGGCATCATCCGAATATCCAAGATCACCCGATGCAAAAACTTCGTGAGTTGTAGAAAGAAGTCGCCTAAGTCGCCTGACCACTCCTTCATAGCTTTCAGGTCGCCACCCGAGCAGAAGGCCTTTCCAGCGCCGGTAATGATTAGAACCTTGATTCGCGCACGTCTTTTACACTTTTCGATAGCATCGACGAGTTCCTCGCCCATTTCAGAGTCAAGAGCGTTGAAAATGGCTGGTCGGTTGAGGATTATGGTAGCAACGTCGTCTTCCTCTTCGAAAATGATAGCCTTGTAACTCATGCTAGTTACACCCTTTCACACGCAGATTTATGCGTAATACAGGTCCAAGGATTTAAAATGGCCAGTTAGTCCCCGTAGAAACAACCCATGCCCTGAAAAGCGCCGAGGGTTGACAGATTCGCAGAGCGCGCTCTTAAATCAGGTGCATGTCTCTTTTTGCCGGGAACGCGCGCGTTGGTGTCCAAATTTTAAATATTATTAAAGACATTTTAGCGTCATGAATAGTCCTAAGACTGGAAGAAATTGGGTCAACCTGCTGCTTATGTTCCTCGTCGTAATTAACATAGTGGGAGACGTTGGTAACATCGCTTTTTGGGACGCCGTGCCTTCATCGCGAGAATCTCTCATGGGCGGGTGGGTTGCCAGTTTTGTAGGAGCGGAGAACGCGCTGACGGCAGGAACCATAATCTTAGCAATCGTAGCTATTATCTACGTTGTGTCAACTCTGGGGTTGCCGAAAAAGCGAAAATGGGCGCCACTTCTCATTATTGCCATCTCAATTGCCAATAGAGCGCTCGCCGTATTCCTTTACGCGTTCAATGAAGCCTTCTTCCGCTGGTTCGCGTGGACCATCATTCTGTTAATAGTTGCGTTCCTTGATTTTCGCAAGATATCAACCAGCCGATGAGAATAATCAACAAATCCACTCTCTATTCAGGAAGAGCCAACGGGTGAGACAAAAATGGGATTGTACAGTATGCGCAAGTGCAAGGATACCTTGCTTTTTCGCATAGCAGTTTCCGCGCATAACAGTGGGTTAACTCCTAACAGGATGACGGCGCTAGGCGTTTCCCTAGGCATATGCAGCGGAGCTTTACTGGTTTTGGATGAACTCCCCTTTGCCCTTCTTTGTGGATTTCTGAGCGTTTTCTGCGATGCTCTCGATGGCACTATCGCGAGAGCACTCCAGAAAGAGACTTTTTTCGGCAAAGTCTTTGATTCAGTTGGAGACCGCGTCTCGGAAATAGCGATCGTTGTCGGCGCCATAGTTAGTGGCATAATCGAGCCCATTGGAATAATAGCGATCATCGGTTCGATTTCGCTTTTATCATTGCGTACGTTAAGTTATTCTCGCAGATTGGATACTGACTATGTGTTGTTCGGCCGGGCTGAACGGCTCGTCTTTATCTTATTTGGTCTTTTAACGCCTATTAAAACCATAAGCACACTCTTATTCGTAGCAGCTGGGTTTTTTGGGTTAGCATCATCGTTTCAGATAGTAGCTTTCCTGATGCGCCCAACACAGTTAAGTTAGCCATGCGGGATATTTCTAAGTAGTTAAGAGGCACTATCAATTCTTAGGCGCTTGCATGAATAAAACTTATCCATGTTAGCGCGCGCTAAAGTTGTTCCATTGCTTGTAGGAGCCTGAGCAATTTTCGCCCCTTCTCAGTTGGTTGATAGACGGTTCTTATCGGCCGAGAGTCAACCACGGTGCGTTTGATCAAGGCCAACGCTGCAAGGTTGCGAACAATCAACGTGACAGTTGCCCGACTCTTTACAAAGGCGTTCTTGAGGCTGTGATCCAGAATCTCAGCATAGTGCGCTGATCCTTTCAGGCATATGAAACTTAAGGTCTCGTAATATCCGTTTTTCGACATTTTCCTCAGAAGGTTAGATAAACCCTCGCGCTTTTCATTCTTCAACAACGGTTGCCCGTATTTCGGTATCGGAGCAGCTGTGATAAGATGTAAGCATACAAAAGAAAGTCTTAGATTTCATTTTGAAATCCTTACTCTCAGTTCATAACCCTTAAGTCAACAGCCAAATCATAAGGAGTTCAGTGAAGCAGAAATGGAAAAGGACAAGATCGCACTAGCGGTATGTTTCTGTTTGATCGTGGTTCTAGTGGGATTCAGCGCATGGCTATACATTGGAGCAAGAGGACTTGAGAGTAAAGTTGGCGATTTGCAGACCAAGACAGACAACTTAGAAACTCAAAACGCAGAGCTGTCCATCAAACTCCAGAATCTAACCTGGACGTTAGGAAACCTAACTTCCGACAATGGAGCGCTCTCAACCAATCTTACCAAAACGGACCAGTTCAATGTCACATCGGTGGTGTTCGCCGGCTCCTCCCCGTCTTATACCGCGGTTAATATGTCAATTCAAAACACTGGAAGCTCCCCGTGGACGATAACCAGTCCGGCTCAAATCAACTCGAATGCAAACGTGCCCGTAACTTACACTGGCACAGGCGCGAACTCTTTCACTTGCGGTACCGGCAAATCCATCTACGCCTTACTCATACCGCCAGCAGGATTTCTCATAAGCGGAAATCAGTACGCAATCACGCTGCTATTGAGCGACGGCAATAAGATAACATACGTCGCCACGGCGCCATAACCGATTAATCCCTTGGGTTAGGATCGTTGAAATGAACCTCAAACCTACTTTCTCTTCGGTGCGAATAGAGAGAATATCCTATGTGTTTGGTAAACAAGTTCTGTCCGGTTTGTGGAAGAACAGGAAAACCGGCCAGTCCAAACTGGTATGAATGAACTAGAGGATATTTCAATACATTGCATCAATGCGTAAACGGAAACTGTAAGGGTTTTGGAAAGGCATACGTCCACTCGAAATTCAGTTGGCACTTTCCAGATAGCAGCCAAACCAACCATTGTAAGGAACACGATGCAGTTGCTGAAGTGATTGAGGCACACAGAAAGGGACTGACAATCGAGTGCAAAGCAAAGTGCCCTATAGACAAGAAAATGTGGAATTTTGAGATTAGGCTTTACCGAGGCTGTTGATTAGTCGTATTTTCTGGGTCAACATTCTTGACTTACAAACAGTCAATATCAAAATCTCTTTCTTTGAGAACCTCACTCATTGCACGCGCTCTTCCATCAACGACGTGAATAGGGTTTCTGCCTTGCTTTCTTGCAACGACCCACTTACTCTTCTTATGACCCAAACAAGACTCTCAAAAGAAAAATGCAGTTTCTAATGAACGATTTAGGGGTTAACGCTTTCAGATTTGGGAGAATATTCTGGGCATGTCTCTGCTCTTACGGTGCGGTCTTTCATCGTTAGAGTCTCGCTGAATTTGGTGCATTTTGGTGCTAAAGGTATTGAAACGTAGTTTTTGCAGTTTTTACAAAACCGCATTTTTAAAGGGTCTGTTTCCATTGACAATGGTATTACACTTACCGCTTCAAGAAGGTTTGAGTGGAGAGAAGAGAGGGGATCAGTTGAGGAGAATAGATTTCTCCGCACTCTTACCCATCCCTAAGCATCATGCGATTTTTATATACGTATTTCGGAGTATTTGCGAACTTGGAGGGTGTATGCAGGGTAGTGAAAACGCTGACCTGCATACCAATAGTCAAGGAAGGTTTGAAAGCTAAACTTTCCCTGCATCGTTCTCTCTTTTGTTTGCCGATCGATGTTTCTAGCGGTTGAACCAAATTAAACTAGGAGTTTACCTGAGATAATACACTTTTGTTTTTCAAGTATAGATTCAAGGTCGAGTCGAAGAAAAACAAATTCAAAACAAAAGAAAATCATTTCTGCTTTTCCTTGCTTGCGTTCTGAATTAGAGTTTTCCATTTGTTCTGTCCTTGAGCGCGCGCTAAGGTTATTAGTCAAGCTAAAGCGTGGATCAACCCGTCGATGTGGATGATCCTAGGGCTGTTTGGTCCATTGAGAATGTCGAGATACCAGAACCGCCAGAATCTCCAGTAATGAAAGAACAATATACTGCGGGTGACTCTACCTACCGACGCTTTTCTCTTGTGTTTCTTTTCAGGTGCATGGCTAATCGCGAAAGCGTAAGGGGTTGATAATTCTCATCTTCGAGGTTTATCAAGAAGCTCTCTATGCCCGTGCTCTTGAAGTAAGGTAACTCAGCCGTAGATTCAACCCTAATCATCCTTAGGTAGCCAGAGTATTCCGCGTAGTCATGGAACAAAGCTATAACCATCATATCATAGCGCAATCCGATTCCAGTTTCCACCATTAAGAAAGGGCGTGGGTTCTCCTTTTCCAATTTTCGTGCTTCTGAATACATTTCTTCAAGTTGCTTTGGAGATAGCGGTCTACCGTTCTGTTCAAGTTTCAGAAAGATGACAGCCATGATTTTGAACCCGAGTTGTTTGAAGTCGGGTATAATCGTGAATTCACTTATGGCACCTTGCTTTTTCAACTTCGCAATGGTTCTTGAAACAGTAGGCTGCGAAACTCCGATTGCCTGAGCGAGTTCTCTGTCGCTTCTATGGCTGTCTTTCATGAGCTCGGAGATTAGCTTCAACTCAACATCTTTCATAATTGCTCAGCCTTCTCTTTCAACTCAATCAAGCCGAAGATAAGTTAAGAATTTTGTGAGGCAAGCTTCAACGAAAAGCAATCTCGCCAACCTATTTCAAAATATAAATGAAGCGCACGCTTAACTCACGCAAAAAATACGAGTCGCATGTTGACAGAGTTCAAACTTTTGCATTTAGGAGGTAGAGTTCTTTTCCATCTTTGTTAAGCTTCGGTATTTCCATTACGAAACGTGCTCCTTTGCCGGGTTCGCCTGTTTCTTGTATGCTCCAGCCGTAGATCTCCATCATCTTTTGTATTAGGTACAAACCATACCCCGATCCCTTCCCGCTAGTATAGCCTCTCTGAAAGAGCACCGGCTTCTTGTCCAGAGATATGCCCCCGCCGTCGTCCTCGTAGATCAGTCTCAGATGATCGTCGCTCGCTCTTTCATAGTGAACTCTTATTTGGGAGAGATTTTGCGCATACTTCAAAGAATCATCCACGAGGTTATAGAAAGCCTGTCGCAGCAAAGAATCCGCAAGGACCACAAGGCCATGACAGTCGATTACCACTTTCACGGTCTCTAAGGCAGGGAACAACGACACCGCTTCGTTCACTGTCTTCTCAACGTCCACGTAAGTAGGCTTCTCAACACCAAGCATCTCGTAGATCTTCGCGAAATCAAAGATCCCCACAACATCGTTAACCGCACTCATAATCTTTCCCAAATAACCCTTCGCTTCATCATTTCCTGCCACGCAATCTTTCAACAAGTAAGCGTATGTCGTAACAATACTAAGCCTATTCCTGGCATCGTGTCTCGTCAAACCTCCAACCACACGCAACTTCTCGTTCATCGTAGTCAAGGCTTCTTCCGCCTTTTTCAGATTGGAAATGTCCTTGTAGACCGCAACATGGCCAGTGAGTGCACCTTGTGAGGTAATTGGGGCAGCTGACACAGAAACGGCCACTAGCGATCCCTGTTTCGTTTTTCTCACTGTATCATGATGGACGTTCCCTCTGATCGCTCTCTCATTCAATTCCTCGGCTTCGCTTTCCTTGTCTGCAGGAACTATCAAGTTGTCAAGGTCCTTACCGAGGGCTTCTTC
>DATHCB010000090.1:0-3093 GCA_035319765.1 Bathyarchaeia archaeon | reverse complement strand
TCTACAGGAGAGTTCAAATACATTCTAGACGAGCTCCAATTAGACGAGCTTGAAAGGAACATTTACAACAGAATCCTTGACATCCTACTCGCCGAAATTGAATCACCAAAGGAAGAGGTAGGCGACCCCAGAAAGTTCTTTGCAACCGAAGCGCGAAAAATCGTAGACAAGTACCGCATCAGCCTCGGTTGGTTGCCAGACGTTTCTTGGTATAAGATCCTCTATCATGCTGAACGAGACCTTGTTGGATTCGGAAGAATCGATCCATTGATGCGCGATGGAAACATCGAGGACATTTCCTGTGACGGTGTAGAGAAACCAGTGTACGTGTGGCATAGAAAATACGAAAGCATCGAAAGTAATCTACGTTTTGTAGATGACGAGGAACTAGACAACATGGTCGTAAAGCTCGTTCACATGGCTGGAAAACACGTGAGCTCGGCTTTTCCAATAGTGGACGCCTCACTGCCTGGAAAGCATAGGCTGGCCGTTTGCTACAGACGGGAAGTCACCGCTTTTGGCACGGCTTTTACAATCCGAAAATTCCGGGAAGACCCATATTCTATGATTGACTTGATTAACATTGGAACATTTAGTGAGCAGATGGCGGCATATTTCTGGGTGTGCCTTGAAAACAGAGCTTCAATCATGGTCCTAGGTGGAACAGCAGCTGGCAAGACAACAGCGCTTAACGCTTTGGCTTGTCTCATTAAACCTGGCAGCAAGATCATAACGATAGAAGAAACGGCCGAACTCAACCTGCCTCACGAGAACTGGGTTTCGCTATTAGCCCGAAGAAGCTATGGCCTAGGCGAAAATCTCTCAGGCGAGGTGACGCTGTTCGATCTTGTAAAGACTGCGATGAGGCACCGTCCAGATATTTTGATTGTCGGTGAAGTTCGAGGAGAGGAAGCTTACACCTTGTTCCAAGCCCTAGCAACCGGCCACGGAGGCATGTGCACTATGCACGCTGAAAACCTTGACTCCTCTATCAAACGCCTGACTTCGAAGCCTATGGAAATTGCGACTTCTTACATTCCGCTCATGAACATAATAATGTCGGTTCAACGGGTACACTTGGAGAAAAGTGGAGAGAGAAGAGTGAACCGTCGAGTGCTAGCAGTGGACGAGATAGCCAATTATGACGACTATAGAAACACGTTCAAGTGGAACCCAGTAAAAGACGAGCATCCAGCTTACCTAGAGGATAGTATTCTGCTCTCTAAGATCGCCGAAAAAACTGGTCTTGGCAAGAAAGAACTGCTCAAGGAAATCGAACACCGAGTAAATGTGCTACACTGGATGCGGGACCAGAACATTCGAAGCTACAAAGATGTCGCAGCGATAATCGCTGAATATTCAACTAGGCCAACAGAGTTTTATGAAAAAGTTTTTGCAGGTGAGGAGATAATTGCCACTAGTCGACACACTTGAAGGCTGGTCTTTCCGCCTTTTTGGATCCATGGCGCCGGGTTTCTTAAACAATGTTTACCAGTTTAAAGACCATTTGAAGGCGGCAGGTATCAAAATTTATGCAGAGACTTACGTTTCGCTAATGTTCTTCGTAGCGCTCCTAACAGTGCCTGTTTCTGTTATTGCCATCGTGCTTGTCATTTTGACTAAGATGCTCCCTCTGATCCTTCTGATACCGATCCCAGGCTACGTTATCATCGGGTTCATCGCGATGCCGCTGTCGCAAGCCCAGGAAAGAGCCACAGTTCTTGAAAGAGAGGTGCCTTTCGCTGCGACTTACGTAACTGTTATGGCCAGCGGAGGTATTCCGCCATACATGAGTTTCAAACGACTTTCCGAGGTCGAGTTGCTGCCTGCGACGCGAAAAGAAGCGAAGGAAATCATCAAGGACGTGGAAATCTTCGGCGTAGATCCACTGACTGCCATGACAACTGCAGGAGAAAAGCATCCACTGGAGATTTTCAAGGACTTTCTTTCAGGCTATGCTTCTACGGTCGTTATTGGCGGGGATATCAATCACTTTTTGGAGACGAAGTCTGCAGAAATATTCAAAGCGCGCGCTCTAAGGGTGAAAAACGCAGCTGAACGTTTGGGTATGCTTCTTGAATCGTTCATCACCGTTATGGTTTTGATGTCGCTCTGCTTCTACATTCTCTTCAGTGTCCAGTCTATTTTCAGCACCAGCGGCGGAGGCATGGGCTCGGACATGCTCATGTATACTTACGTTTTCACGCCTATGCTTTGCTTTGTCTTCATATACCTAGCCCACAACATGCAACCAAAATCGCCCCTCACCGATTATACACCTTACAAGGTTTATGGACTTTGTATGGCTGTGGGAGTCGCGATTTTCTTACTGCTGACTAACTTTATGGGAATGATAAAAGTTCCGATGATGGCTGGAATACAAAGCGTAGTAGACTTGCCCATAGCAATGACTGTCATGCTAGTCATAGGCACAGCCCCTGCAGCCTTAGTTTATATGAGGCGTTCAAGTAAAAAACTCAGTCTTGAACATGGTGTGGCCAACTTTCTGCGTGATCTGACTGAAACTAGAAAAACAGGGCTAGCTCCAGAGAAGTGCATCGAAAGCCTTTCGTCACGCGACTATGGCGAATTCAGCCATGAACTGAAGAAGATATCCTCTGAGATCTCCTGGGGAATCCCCGTGCGCAAGGTAGTTTTAGACTTTGTGAAACGAACAAAGAGTTGGATGACACAGATAGTCATGTTCTTGCTGGTCGAAGCTATCGACGTTGGCGGGGGAACGATCGGCATGATTGAATCGCTCGCGAGGTTCAACAGCATGACCCAGGACGTAGAAAGAGAGAAGAAGATGGAGGTTCGCCCTTACGTGTTCCTGCCGTATTTCGCAGCTATTTTGTTAACGGCGACTACTTGTATGATGCTGGTGTTCACGCAGCAGACCGTAGCCGTTGGCGGATCAACCAAAGTGATTAACATGGCCTATTTACAGATGATGTTCGCGACGTCAGCGATCGTGAACAGCTACTTAATCGGATTGGTGGCTGGCAAAATCAGCGAAGAATCAGTCGCGGCTGGATTCAGGCACTCCGCGATACTTGTCATAATCGCTGTAGCCGCTGCCAAGCTAATTCC
>DATHCB010000089.1:0-3705 GCA_035319765.1 Bathyarchaeia archaeon | reverse complement strand
CCTCAAGAATGTGATCCAGCGTTTAAAGCTGCAAAAGGAAATTCCAGAAAATGAGCTAGCGATATTTGCTGGAACTTTCGCCGTGAATGATTCGGAAAGCGAAGTCTTGCACGTCGAGAAGCTCGTCCCACCGGAGCCGATTATCACCTATCTTTGTGAGGTTAATGACCATTTCAGATTAGAGCCGCTAAGGGGAATGCTGAGAGACCAACGAATCGTGGGGCTTATTGCCATGGATTCAAAGGAGGCTAGCTTTGGACTACTCGATGGCGAACGTCTCGAACTAATCGAAAATATAACGTCGGGGATTCCAGGAAAATCTGGAAAAGGCGGGCAGAGCCAGAGGCGATACGAAAGAGAACGCGGCATGGAACTTGCATACTTTTTCCAAAGAGTTGCAGAGCATGCAACAAAGGCATTTCTGGACAACCATAAAGTCACGGCATTGATGGTTGGAGGGCCAGGTCCAACGAAAGCCGATTTCCTAAAAAGTGATTACCTTCATTACGAGCTAAAGAATGCACTTCTGAGCATAGTTGACACGCAATCCGCTGATAGAAAAGGCGTAAGAGAGATGCTTGACAAATCATCTGAGCTTCTGAAGAACATGTGCTGGCCCGAGGAGAAAAGAACAGTACAACACCTTCTAGCAGAATTAGGCAAGCAAGATGGTTTGGCTATTCAAGGGTTAGATTCAGTCCTAGACGCGCTCAAGAATAGTGAAGTGGACATTGCACTCGTGACAGATAGTACGGATATGCTTGAAATTGTCGCAATCTGCAAAAAATGCGGACTATCGAAATCGAAGATAGTAGATAACAAGAAGAAGGTTCAGAATCTGCAGGAAATGATATCGACCGCATGCGAGAAGTGCAACGCGGTTGAATACGAGGTGGAGGAGAAAGACATAGTAGACGTCTTAGAAGATTTGGCTTCACAGACAGACGCAAGGGTTGAAGTGATATCCACGGCGTCGGAAGAAAAAGCAAAACTCACAGCTTTGGGAGGCTTTGCCGCTCTCTTGAGATACAGGCCCGGATAAAGTGGAAAATTCAGACCGTTGTGTGCGCGTGGAGCGGGATTTGAACCCATTGGGCATCGAGACGGGCATATGCGCTAAGTCGGGTGTGTTTATTTCTTTACCGAAGTTTCCTCTTGAAGATCATAGCGGACGCGCTAAGGATAGAAAATTAAAAAAACGAAAAATCTTGCTAGATCACGGTAATAGCAGAGGTTGCGTCGCATACCCTCGCAGAGCGCTCGCGCTTTTTTTTACCTTTATGCAAATATCTTCCTGTGTCAAGCGTCCTGATTGAACACTGGTTCTGCCATTTATCATTGATCACGTAGGCAGAGGATAACATGGCCGGAACCCGAAAGGGGAAACGCTTTTGTGGGATTGGAAGAAAGGTTCTTATGATTAGAATGCGGGGAAAGCTTGGTCCAAAGGAGGCAGCAATTGTCTTTCAAGGACTTTCCTTTCTTGTAATAGGAACCGCGCTGACCTACTTTGCCTATGTTTGGGGCTCTGTTTCGCTTAATATGGGGGCTCTTGTCGGTTCCATTCTCTTTTGGTATGCTATCGTTTTGCTCCTCTTTGCCTTCCCTCTACGCGGGGCATTCAAAATATTCTTAGGAAATGTACGCAGAGCCTTGGTGGCAGTTGCATTCGTATTCTATCTTGTAATCCACGTTTTCCTCTATGGCTTTTTGTTGGATGCAATATTCGCCTCCGTTTACGGCGTTTCCTCGCTGACTGTTGCCCCGAGCATCTTTGTTACGACCAACGTCTTTTACCCGCCCTCCTTGTTGAGCGCGCTGCTCGGACTGTCATATAATCCATCGATCAACGTCATCCTCACGCCTGTTCTCAGTGCGGTGTTGAGTTTTTACGGCGTCTCGGTGGCGCTGGTGATAGGCGTCCTGTTTGTTGCCAACATAGCCAAAGCAGGGGAGCTGGGAAAGTTATGCACCGCATGGGGCAGAGCACGCTCATTGGTTGTGTTGCCGGCGCTTGGAATTGTGCTTGGGGCCTCCTGCTGTCTCTCTGTGCCATTTCTTATCGCTTTTGCGGTACCATCCATAGCTGTGCTCACCTCAATCGTCTGGCTGTTTTATCTCACCTACTTCATCTTTCCGCCCTTTGCAATAGCTGTGCTCTGCTTGAATCTGTATTCCATTGAAAAAATATCGGCAAAAGCTGCACCTATGGCCACAGGCAGACTCCAGAACTAGATCGAAGAGCTTTTTGAAAAACCTCTCCTCCTCTATCAGCACTGCTCAAAAGCTCCATGAAATTTTATGTTTGACAGGTCTTTCGAAATTCTCAGAAGAAAACACCACGATACGACTAAGGAGTTCTTGATTTCGCTGCATAGCTTGTATCCGAATTTCGAAACGTCTCACTCAACCAGTGCCTTACGTCGTAGAAAGATATATTTTGGCGCGGGCAGGCCGAAACGCAGTTCCCGTCGCCGATGCATTTGTAGTTCCTGAATTCGCCCTTGGCAGCGAATTCCGACGGCTGATTTGTGAGCCCTAGGGGGCAAACCCTTGAGCAGTTCTTTGTCGTGCAGCTGCTGCAGAGCGCTTTGTCCTTGACCTTTAGCCTGAACAACCCAGCCCGGGATATGAGTTGGTTGAAAGCCCCCCAGCCGCAGATGCCGGTTGAGGCGCAGCCGTAGGTTCCGACAGAGGGTATCATTATCCAGATCAAGTACCAGAGGAAGTTGAAGTAGAACATGAACAGGAAGAAGGCAGGGTCCACGCCGAAGACGGAGATGCCCAAAATTCCTATAGACGTCAGGTAGGATATTACAGCTGCGACCAGCAATGAGATCCACACCGTCGATACGACTACCTTGTAGAAGGATGAGATCCTGTCTGTGGCCAGCCTGCGCCCAAGCTTCGAGGTTCTACTAAATGAGTTCATGGCATCTATAGTCGTCCCCTGATACATGAGTGGAGCCATGCACATTACAGAACAGAGCTGCCTGCTACCGAAAAAAAAGGAAAGACTGCCGCTGATTAGAAATGTGCCAAGCAACGCCATTAATACCGTTGGAGCAATTGCACCTGAGCTTCCTATTCCCATGCTCCAGCCTAGCCACGGGATATGCATAAGAAGTTGGGACGGGATTAGGAAGGCGGGCAGAAGTATACTATATGCGCCGTAAGCAAGAATCATAAACAGGAGCCTTACTTTCGTCTCGAGATCTCTGGTGTGCTTGATTTTGAAGACTACAAGTGCACCCATCTCAATGCCCATCATTGTCAGATACCATGGGGACATCGTGATGCTGGTGAAGAACATTATGAAATTGAAAAAGCTCGCGCTCAGGACATGCGCAAAGGACCCTGCCGTTGAGGCAGATATGATTCCATTGAAGAAGTTTGTGCCGTATACTTGGATGTCTAGGACGCCGCCCATGAAGAACTCTGCCACGAATAGGAGCCCAAGGAAGCCGAAAACCCAGTACGGCATTGATTGCCAAGTTGCGGGTTTGGAAGAAGCAAGTCTCTCTTGATCTAGTACGATTCCGAAGTACACCATCATTTCGACCATTATGGACAGGACAAAGACTGCGGCGTCGCTGGTGAGAAGCCAGATGAACTGGCCTGTCATCATGAGGGCGTAGGCTAGCATGAGGAGGAGCAGATAGTTCAGGATGCCTTTGCTTAAGGTCCGATTCTTATGCAGGAACT
>DATHCB010000088.1:0-8058 GCA_035319765.1 Bathyarchaeia archaeon | reverse complement strand
GCCGTTGCAGAGGAGCGAAGCGAACAAGTGGGCTGCGGTGTGGCTTCGCATGAGCTTGTACCTGCGTTGCCAGTCTAGGATGCAGTGTACTTTGTCGCCAGGTTTGAGTCCCGGTTTGTCCACTTCATGGCTGATTTCTCCTGAGAATTTGCCTACGTAGATGACGTTGAATGTTTCAGTGTTCCTGATTATTCTGCCTGTATCGTGGGGTTGGCCGCCACCTTTGGGATAAAAGATCGTTTTGTCTAAAACGATGTACTTGTCGTCTTTTACTGAAATTACTGTTGCGTCGCATTCTTTGAGGTAACTGTCTTCCAAGTACAATGCAGTGGTCATTCAGGCACCAGCTTGTTAGGACGACGTTGAAGCGCTTAAGGGTTGCTCGGTGAAGATTTTTGTCAACTTCTATAAGATTTCAGCGACTACAAGCCTTTACTCAACGCGCAAGTCGACAAAGAACCTCTATGTTAATAGTCTAAGGCTGATGACCAACCTGCGACAATCCTATGCTCAGAGCGCGCGTTATTCGCATTCGATTACGGATAAGGCGGCGCGCTACAGTCCGGAATAGATTATGAATGTGCAGACTGAGAATGTCTCATCGGATCGGATGATGGCCTCAGCAAAACGTTATAAGGAAGAAGGAAAAATTACGAAGGCAAAAGAGGAATGTACATGAAGATCGGAGTCTCAGTGGTCGTAGGCTTATTGTTCGCAGTGATCCTCGCTTCATCAATCGGCCACGGAGTCTTCGCGGCTGGAGGGACTGTCACGATAACAGTGGGGACCTCCCCTACTTGTGTGGCCTACGACTCAGCTCAAGGGGAGATGTATGTGGTGAATTCCGTTTCCGGTGATATATCAGTGGTAAATGACACAAATAACCATTCAGTCACAAACATAACTGGGCTCTCCTATGAGCCTGACCTAATAGTTTACGATTCGGCAAAGGGCGAGATGTTCGTTACAACTGGTGGGGGAGTGTCCGTCATAAATTGCAGCACCAACACGATAACTGCGTCTATACCACTGGAAAGCTGCACCGGCGTCGCCTACGATTCAGGCAAAGGAGAGATCTTCGTGACCGATGTCGATCTGAGCCAGGTCTCAGTAATAAACGATACGACAAACCAAGTTGTCAAAAATATCACCTTATTCGCCCCATACCAGTTGCTCTACGATCCAAATAAAGGCGAAATCTTCGTATCCATGGGAGTGGGCATCAACATGTCCGTAATATCCGACGCCACCAACACCGACATTAAGAACATAACTGTAAAAAGCAGTGGTCAGGGAGACTTAGCCTACGATTCTGCCAAGCACGAGATATTTGTGGTAACCGGCAGCAACGTGACGGTAATCTCGGACAGCACCAACTCCATCGCCACAACCATAAAAATTGGAAACCCTGGCGCCATAGCTTATGACCCCGTGAAAGGCGCGATCCTCGTAAGCAACCACGTTGCTGCGACCTATGTGGTTGATGTCATTTCAGACAACACCAACACCGTA
Organism: Bathyarchaeia archaeon; assembly: GCA_035319765.1. GTDB lineage: Archaea > Thermoproteota > Bathyarchaeia > Bathyarchaeales > SOJC01 > DATHCB01. Next base: position 6,546 of record DATHCB010000088.1, on the reverse strand, counting down.
GCGTCAAACGTGACCGTGGGGTCCGGTCCCAGCTGGGCCGCTTACGATTCTGGGAAGGGCGAGACATGGGTAACTAACTATAATGCCAACACGGTTTCCATAATACCAGACACAGAAATCAGCGTACCGGAATTCAGCAGTGTAGCACTCTTCGCGGTGGTAATGATAGCGCTGACAACCGTGGCAGTTATAATAGCGAAAAGGAAATCGACACGGCTCACCTCCAATTCCAAGTAGACGAAAGGAAAAAATCAACACCTACTGAAGTCGGCAACCAAAATACCTTTCTTTTCCGTTATTTTCCGAGAGCGGCCGCTCACTCACTACGTGTTTTTGCAAGTTTCACTAGCATTTTCCCAAGATACTTGGCAGTCTCGACTCCTTCCTTGTCTTTCATCACTTCACCCTTTTCCCTAGCAATAGCAAAGACTCTTCCTCCACCAGGAATTGTTATTCTCATAGCCGTGAGCAAAGCCAACATCTGGCTACAAGTGCTGGCGACTCCTGAGCGCCTAGCAACAGCGATTACACCACCAACCTTCCCTGCGAAATCGTTTCTTCCCCGGGCTAACCCAAGATATCCTATTCTATCGATGAAAATCTTCATTTGCGCAGTGACACCTTGGAAATACGAGGGACTACCCAATATTATTCCATCTGCAGCAACGAGTTCTCCGTAGAGTTTTTCGCAGTCATCATCAATAATGCATTTCTTAGTCTCAAAACAAGATGCACAGGCACTGCAAGGTTTCAGTTCATAGTCACAAATCCGAATCAAACTAATCTCCGCTCCTTCCTCCTTCGCACTCGACAGAGCCTCCTTCAAAATCAAATCGGTGTTCCCATTCTTCCTAGGACTACCAGAAACGGCTACGATACGCATGTTTCAGATCATCCTCAACCTAGGTACTCACAGCCAGTTCAAACATAAAAACTGTATTTTGAACTCCTGCGCGATTTCTTAGCAAAAAAGGGAATATTGACCGTTAAACGGTGTTCAACGAGTCCACTATTGCGCTACCGGAAATGTTCTTCAGAATCTTATCAGATAATTCACGAAGAAATGCGAAAATGCGCAGGCCAATACGTAGCCGTAATGAACGGAAAAGTGGTGGCATCTGGAGCGCGCGCTAAAAAAACTAAACGACGTGCTAGTGGCATACTCCCCAACACCCAATGAGAAGAAAGTCGGCTACCTTCTCTAAGCGAGCGTTGCCCCTTTTGAAAGTGCGCGCCAATTTTCATTGCAGACGTTTCTGATGGACTGAAATGTATCTTCTGATGAAATAGTTTGCGAAGCCTTCTTCGGTTCTCTCCAGTGCTTTGTAGTAGGATTTCCGTTTCTTGTATTCAATTATGAGCATTGGATAGCCTTTTCTCCATAAAGCGTAGTTCATCAATAGCCTCCCAACTCTGCCGTTGCCATCGCCAAATGGGTGGGTTTTCTCAAACATGTAATGCGCCCTTGCTGCAACTTCGACAGGGTTAAGGTTTGACTCGTTCATGAACGCTACGAGTTGGCTCATGAGTTTTTTCACTTTCTGCCAGTCTGGAGCGATATAAGGACCTACTCTTACTGGAAAGGTCCTGTATTGTCCCGCGATGTCAGGTTTTGTCTCTCTGAAAATGTCACCATGCCATTTCAGGAGTAGTTTGTTTGAAAGGTTTTCATTTGTTCTCAACATTTGCAGGAACACGGCTGCGTGGGATTCGGTTTCCCGAATGTCCCTAATCGGCTTGCTAGGAGCCACCTTGTCTTCCAATATTAGTCTGGCTTCTTCAAGAGTTATGGTGGAGCCTTCAATGGCGTTAGTATTATAAGTGAAGGCTATGGCTATCTCGTGCAGTTCCTTCTCTTTGGCTGATCGCGGAATTCTTCTCCATTCTTTCTGGAAATCGCTTCGTATCTCTTCCAGTTTCTCGTACAGAACCTCGTGGGCTCGATGCGCGAGTCTACCCTTGAGTTCCTCAACATTACTCGGAATCTCTTTGCCGAGATACAACTCCTTCGTAACAACTTTCCCGTCCTTCCTGAACGAATGCTGCAGATAGAAATACTCCGAGTTGCCCTTTCTTCTCTTAATAATTCGCACAGATCTATCTTACCATTACAAAACATATAAACATTTCATTTCAACCCATAATTGTAATGGCAACATTCAGCAACCAACGAGAGGCCGATCCAAGCGTATCGCAATCCTTCTTATCATCTTCCAAAATTACAACGACCCAATCCACACTTTTCTCCGCGTCTTCATATTGAATTTACGAAAATGCACACACTGATGTTCCCATAGTCGTTTGCTAGGGCGCGCGCTGCGCCGCGCTACAACGAACAAAAACAAACAACACTTATCCCGACAAACTGAAGTGGACGGTGTTCTGGACTATCCAATATGCTTGCCCTGCCTTATCCCGAAGTTGGCGTAAGATAGCGCGCCTAACTGGCCTAGCCAACATGGGTGATTGAACAAAAAAAGAATTCTTTTTTTGTCACGCATCGCCGCTCAACGCTCTGTTGACCGCGACTATCAACAAGGGCTTCCACCCTCTGCGTCAGATATGTCGCATGCACTATGGCTTGACCACAATCGCGTGCGCTGTTCTACCATGCTGTTAGGAGTGGCTTCTTTCGTACCTCTTTTTCAGATTAAGGAGCTGTTCTTGTATGGCGTCGAGTTGTCTGAGGTCTTTGACTCCATTCGCACGCGCGATCGAATGAGTGAGAGATTGTGCACACTTAGGCGTGTGGTTCAGTGGAAATCTTTTGATGATCATAGCACGCGCGCTGAAGCATGCACTAATGTACGCTCAGACCTCTAAGAAATGCACTTACTCGCTGGCATGCGTCGGTCCTAGCGTCTCCTAAACCGATGAATCTTGCCACAGCATAACGCGCGCTCAATGGGGTATATAAATGCTCAATTGTATTGAGCAGAAGCCCATTGCTCAACTTTACTAATAAATGCTCAATAACATTGAGCAGCACGCCGATCTGCCTTTGTATTGTCGAGAAAGCTTCGATTGAAGAGCGGGTTCAACCTATTCGAAAAAGCGTGCGCTCAGTCATTCACGTTTCGAAGGATCCAAATGGCTTGGACATTAATCTGCGATTTTCTTTAAAATAAAGGTGGAGAGGACGGGATCTAGGATGCTATACTCTCTGTCCTTGTTTACGGATACGATTCCATAGGAGATCAAGCGTTCTAGGTATGTGCGGATTGCCTGAGTTGACGAATTTGGGACTTCCGCGGCGATTCCTGAGGTTGTCTTGTGCCCTCGACTTAGTGCATTCAAAGTCAGAACCAGTTTATGACCACATTTGGTGAGCTGTTTTTCCAGAATATGATAAACTGGGCTGATAGGCGATAACATCTCTTCCTCTGCTAGTCGAACTTTGTCAATGGATACCTGGCCCTCCGTCTTTGTGTGATCCAAAAAAAACAGACCCATCCAGTTTAAATACAATGCAATTCCGCTAGTGAATCTATACGCCTCTTCAGCTGCGGATTCGTCAATCGTCGCTTTCTTTGGTCCTAACCCTGCCTTTAAGAAATTCTTGGAGATTTCTCTCGAAAAAGGATCGACGGTAATGACGTCAGCACTCCCCGCCATCGGTCCTTTGCTGAAAATGTCTCTTATGAGTCCAGTCGAACTTCCGCTATAAGCATAAACGACATTTCGCTGGGGTTGTACAGCATTCCTGAAATTATCCAAAAACTTTCCCCTTGGCAAGGAGTAAGTGCTAGTTTCTTGGAACTCATCGAACATAACCGCTACTGGAAAGCCTAGATCGTCGGTCAATCCGACTGTCTTGTCAAAAAGTGCGTTTAGTTCATCCGGAGTTAATTCCCTGCTTTTTGTGATTTGCTCGAATTCGATTCTAAATTGGATGTAGTTTTCAATACCGCTGCCAATTTGAATCGCTTTCAGCCGACCCAACGCTTCGGAAAGGCTGCTTATTAAGGCCGTTGCTCCTGCCTTCACCCTTTCCACAAAGTTGATAATGATGCCACTATTTTGAAGCTTTGCGTCAATCACACAATTGCCGTAGTGCCTTAGAAAAGAAGGCAGGTCGTATCCCTCGCAGTCAACGATAATGGAAACTACACCGATTGACTGGAGTTGTTTTGCGCATGCATATAGCGCGGAGGTTTTTCCTGTGCGACGAGGTCCTAGAAGCACAACGTTGTTTCTAGCGCCCCTCTTGATGCTGGATAGCCGTGATACAATTTTATCCAATAACTCTTCTCTGTCGTAAAGATTTTCTCCAGTTGCAGGCATTCCAAACACAAAGTGTGTCATGGCTTAGTAGTAATCATCATCTGTTTATAAAGCATTGGTGCTTTAAAGCGTAAGTGCTTTTATATATGAATCACGGCGCGGCGAGACCAAATTCCAAGAAAGCATCGATGCTTTAAAGCGACTGTGCTTTTCAACCAGCCATTGCCAACGCGCGCAACGTGGGGTAAAAACGTTAAGAATTTCCCCAATAACATGATATTGAAAGGTACCTGGTCCTGTGAAGGTTTTTGTTGATAGTCGAGACATGAGCACTATTGCGCTTCTTAAGAAAATGAGTGAGTGCGAGGTTGTTAGGCTTAGCACGCGCGCTCGAGGTGGATCTTCCTGGTGAGCCTAGTGAATGTGGGTGAGTGAACAAAAAAAGAATTCTTTTTTATCTTGCATCGTCGCTGAACGCTCTGTTGACCGCGGCTCTCAACATGGGCTTCGCCATGCTCCGCGTCAGGTATGTCGCCGCACTATAACATAGCAACAATCCCGCGCGCTGTTTTAGCGTGTTGTTAGGAGTGGCTTCTTTCGTACCTCTTTTTCAGATTGAGGAGCTGTTCTTGTATGGCGTCGAGTTGTTTGAGGTCTTTGACTCCTCTTTCCTTTTTGATGGCTGACGTTACGTCTGTTGTGTTGATGGTTTGTTTTCGTGCTTTTTCGGCTATTAGTCCGGCTGTGAGTAGTACTCGGAATCCGAATCTGATGTCCCCTGCTTTGTTAACTGCTCTGGCTATTATGGCGAGACAGTCATCGTTGATGGTGCCTGGTTGGAACGTATGTTCTGCGCGTTCTTTGAGTATCTGTATGATTTCCTCTTCGGTGTAAGGCTCGGCTTCTATGAGCACAGGATGCAGTGTGCTGAGTGTTTTTTCTGGCAATTTAAGGACATCACCGATGCAATTGCTGATCAGAATAAGCGTGGTCCTTGGTTGGCGACTCAAGTAGTAGACGAGGGGTTCTTTCTCCTTGAATATCACCGTGTCGACTTCGTCTATGGCGATTAACACGGATTTCATGGTCAACAAGCTCTCGAACGCTTGTTTTAGCCTGAACATCTGCCAACCGGCATCTGGTACTTTTACACCTAGTTGTTTGACGATTTCGTCCATCGTGTAGTACGGGTTTCTCGTCTTGCCCGCGTTCACGTAAGCTGTTTGAATCTGCAGTTTGGTTTCCGCAGCGTGTTTGGTCACTTCACTTAGCACGTACTTGACGCAAACTGTCTTGCCGGACCCGGGCTCGCCGTGTATGAAAAGATTCCTCGCCTGACCCGCAGTGAAAAGATCCTCAAGGTACGTCGCCATCAAGTTCAAGTATGCATCTCGACAAAGCGGCCTTCCACCCGGCGGATCCGACAAAGGCTGCAGCCACCTCGACTCTCGCAGAATCCGGTTCTCATCGTGTGTGAATAGGCTCATCGGCTAACATCTCGCATCATGTGCCGAGAGACGGAGACGGTCGGGGGGACCCCCCTTCGGCCTAGCTTTTTTTCAGCCGAGAATTGTGCCGAAGCGTGTACAGGATTGGCTGAGGTGTTCATTGGGCGACTCCCTTCAGTTGTCTCCATTGCTGGGCGCAGTCGATGTGTGCTGGGTAGTCTTTTTCGCCTTCGGATACGAAGTCGTGTATCGCATCTGTTATAGGCTTGCTGCAGAACTTGCACACTTCAAGCATGGCTGAAGGCTCTGAAGGCTCTGAAGGCTCTGAAGGCGGCTCGGAGGGGGTTAGGTATATCGTGTTGAGCATTTCGAGGTGTTCTTTGTCGTATAGCCATCCGTTCCCATGCTGAGTGTGCCTGGCTTGGAATCCTAGTCTCTTTATGACGCGTCCTACGACCTGCGCTTTTAGTTTGTCTTGTTCTTCTTTGTCTTGGTTGAGTTTGTTCTGTACCGTTTTTGTTAGGAATATTCGTTCTTTTTCTGGGTTTACTGTGATATCCGAATCCGTTAGGCCTTGCAGAATCTCGATTATCGAGGTGTCTATGCTTGTTTTGGCTTCTTCGAAGCGTTCTTTGGCCGTGTTTTTGGCGAATTTGATTATGTTTTCTCTTCCGTCGTTCGAAACTGCGATTAGACTTTGGAACAGTTCCTGTACTCTGGCCTCTCCTATGCCTTCTAAGCTGCTTTCAGAGGGTTCAGAGCCTTCAGCCGACGATTCGGTGTATGTTTCTAGAAAGTTGAATCGCCACTGCAGTAACTCGCTGCGTATTTCTTCGGCTTGTTTTTCGTCGGTGTAGAATCTGACTTTTCTTCT
>DATHCB010000087.1:0-2170 GCA_035319765.1 Bathyarchaeia archaeon | reverse complement strand
GCAGATTCGATTATGCCTTTAGACAATTTGCTCCAGCCGACTATTACGATGTCAGCGTCTTCTATTCTTCGTTTCAGATCATCAGGCGTTCTAGGCGGCTCTTTGAAAACCTTTAGATTACCAAATGATCGCAATTTCTTGTGGTGCTCTCCTTCGAGATAGACGTGGTCTACGACAACTATCTTCATTTTTCATCGCTTTTTCGTACGTAGGCATTTACTTAAATTTTATGTGAACCAAGACCTTCGATGTTTCAGGGAGCACACTGCAGACTTTCTGATTTTCCCGTCAAAGGGCCATAAGGAGACAAGGGCTGTCAAAAAATGCTGAGAATATGCCCGCGTGTTTTAAAGATGGACGTGATGCTAGGCAGTTTGAAACATTTAGAGCTATTGCTCAGCAACGCATTTTCAAAAAATCGTGGAAGGTTTGGTGCGCAGATTGCCGCGCCGTCTAGGCCCTTGCTTTTTCCAATTCCTTTAGGGCTCTCAGCCTTTTGACGATGTTTGGGTGTGTCGACAGTACCTCGTGAATTCTGTCAAGAGTTGTTATTCTTCTCTGCAAGACTCTTTCTACCAGTTCATTGTCAGATATGGATCCGATTTGTCTAGCGTCTGCTGCTGCGGTGTCAGGGTCGGTTATGAATAAGGCTTTGTAAGCGTTCGTGTTGTTGTTGTTCCTCCGCCCAAACCGACTTTGACCCCTCGCGGTCGCATTCACTATCTTTGCTAGGCCAACAGAGAGTTTGCGGGCGCCGTCATCGACTATGGCTGCGCTGTGGCTGTCCGCGTAGTATTCTCTTGTTCGGCTCAGTTGAAGCGTGAATAGAGTCAGTATGAAATAGAACGCCATAAAAGCGGCACCTATTGCGGCTGCGCTCGCACCATTTCGTTTGTTACCCCCTCCAAGCAATGAGGAAAACAACAAACTGATGCCTATGTAATAGAATATTGCCGGCAAAATCGAGACAAACATCATAACCTGCACGTCACGATGCTTCAGATGACCCAGTTCGTGACCGATTACCGCCTCGACTTCTTGGTCGTTCAAGGTTGTCAAAAGCCCTGATGTGACAGCTAATCTCTTACCAGCGATGGGCGAGCCATATGCAAAAGCGTTTGGCATTGGTATGTTGGCTATCATTACACGTGGCGTTTGGACTCCACTTTTCTTACTGAGATTTTCGACCATGCTATAGAGCTTAGGATTTTCGTTCGGTTTGACTTCCTTCACTCTGTACATAGCCCCAGTGATGTATGGCGCAATTAACCACATGATTAGGTTGAAGCCAACAACTGGGATTATCAATAGTAGGAGGCTAACTCCTAGAAGAGTCAGAATCACAGCAAACGCTAACGTCGAAAGTGCGATTATTATCGCTAATGTTCCGATTGCTGAAGCCCTTAACTTCCAAACACTCATTATTTTATCCTCTGTAAAATCATGCCAATTACACTGAAACTTATAAATCTTTACGATTCATCAGGCGTTTTTTAACTTCTTGAACCTTCTGCTGAACCATTTTGGCTAGCCTTTCAGAGACAAACCCTTTACTTACTGCGTTTTTTAACTTCTCCTCATCTACAGTTCTCAAGGTACCGTCTGGCAATAGGCAAAGGTCCACTTCTAAATCCACATACCTGATACAATGTGGATACAGTTCTACTGGTGTGCTGAAATTAACGTAGCAACCCTTGTACTGCCCATCTCTAGAATAGTATTTAGTTTGGAAATACCATTCTCCTAAGCTTGCTTCTGTCAACGCAACGTCTCCGGCCTCCTTTTTGACACTCAAACCGTCATAAACCCCGTCCTTCGCGAAGACTCTGCGCAGCCGAATACTAGTTTCATCCAAAAATTCCACGGTTGCCTTTCCAAGATAGAGTACCTTCCCTGAGGGCTTTACATGCTCTATTCCGATATTAGCACCTGCAAAGGGATATTCCGCTTCGATTTCTTGTCTAAAGGTCGCCTCAACCTCTTTGTATACATGTCCTTTTTCGAGCGATGCTTCTGCCGTCTCTGAAGCTGCTGCAACCCTTCCTCCAACGACTTCAAAGTAGTGATGTCCAGGCAAAGTCGGGCGCACCGTAGCACGTACTTCGTCAAGCCTTTTCTTTGAAAGTGCAGGTATTTCTATATCCATCACGTATGAACCTTCTCGAAGCAT
>DATHCB010000086.1:0-13553 GCA_035319765.1 Bathyarchaeia archaeon | reverse complement strand
TAAAGATGTGAACAACTCCCCATTTTTCAGGGGTTTTCTTGCTCATCGCTCTCCAGCCTCTGTTCGTTCAGCACTTGGGCGCTGTCTTTGCGATGGTTTTGCCTCAACAGTGACTAGTTGCCGTAATGGGTGCTCAGGATTAGCCACCACGCTGGTTAGCGAGAACGCTATCTTATCCTCATCGTCCTTTAAAACGAGGTAGCTGGGAGAAAAGACGCGCCTATTTCCGATAGCGATGTGTCCATGGGTGATTAGTTGGCGCGCCTGGTAAATTGACCTCGCCATACTTTTCCTTAAGATTAGAGTCTGAAGTCTCCTTTCCAGGATGTCTTCGAGCGACAAGTCCAATACGTTGTCAAGGACGGAAGTCTCGGGCAGTATTCCCAAGCGACTTAGTCTTGCCAAAAGTTGTTTTTCTAGGATTTGGCGTTGTTCACTTGACATGCCTAAGAGCGATCTGGCAATTCCTCGATACTTGGAGAGCATTGTTCTGTGACGCCAGAGTTCACGCTTATTGCGTAGTCCATATTCTCCTACGAGGCGAAGCTCTGCTTGGAGCGTGTCCGTACGCCATGGGAAACGAGGTGTCTCATATTTTTTCCTTTGCTTTCTAGGGTCCCCCATTACTCTTTGCCTCCTCCTCCCTCAGCCTTTCTTGCTTGTTGCATCAGCACCTTCTTCTTCACACCCATGGCTTTTCCGCTTCTCCCGGTGGTCTTTGTCCTTTGTCCTCGGACTTTTAGGCCATATGAGTGCCTGTAGCCGCGCCATGATCTAATGGTCTTCATTTGGTCAATGTCCAGCTTCGAGCGAAGCACGAGATCTGAGCCGATAAGGTGAAGGCTCTTGCCTGTTTCGAAATCTTTTTGTCGATTGAGCAGCCATGACGGGATATTATACTTGTCAGGATTTCGAATTACTTCTTCTATTTTTTCTGTCTCTGTTTCTGTCAGGTTGCCTATCCGTGCTTCTGGATTGATTTCTGCCTTGCGCAAAATAGCATTAGCTAGGCCCACGCCTATGCCTTTAATGTTAGATAGTGCATAGACTACTTTTTCGGTGCCTGCCAAGTCTGTTTCAGTAATTCTGACGATGTGCCTGAATTCCTTGGACAACGGAAAACCATCCATTTATATACTAAAGTCAACTACCGAAAGTATTTCACACTTTATTTAAACTTTCTCTCGTAGATGAATGATGGAGTGGGAGCTATTTTCTGAACGATTGTGTTGTGTCTCATGACAGTAATGTGGTTTACTGGGATGTTGAGCAGTTGAGAAAAGGTAAACTCTGCCCTAACACGACTTGACTTTACGCGTAGTGTGATCGGCATCTGAAACATCATAATGATAACCGTTAAGAGATAAAAATGGGGTCACCTGTATTTCTTATTCATGTTTGCCGCGTCGCTTGCGTGCTAGCTTGCTGGCCTGTTGTCAGCGCGCACGAAAAAGGAGCGTGAAAGTTCTTTTAAGGTTCACGACCCATACTTGTACGCGAGGTCAAGTGCTTGTCTGACCAAAAGGAGACTATGAAGACCGAACTTTGCAGAGTACTTCACAAAATAGGTGCCCTGAAATTTGGAACCTTCAAACTCGCGAGCGGAAGAATAAGCCCTTACTATATCGACCTAAGAATAGTGCCAAGCTTTCCAGATGCGTTTAGAAAAATCTGCGAGCTTTATACAACCCTCATAAATGTGACTGTAGGCCTAAGGAAATTCGATCGTATAGCAGCGGTCCCGACGGCGGGTATGGCTTTCGCTTCGGTTGTAGCCTATGGCTTCAGGAAACCCTTTCTGTACACTCGTCCTAAGGTAAAAACTCACGGAAGAGAGAGACGTATCGAAGGAATTATTATGCCGGGCAACCGAGTTTTGATTGTCGACGACTTAATCACTACTGGAAGATCCCTGATTCAAGCCCTGACAGCCATCCGAGCGGAAGGTGGCGTTGTAAACGATGCAGTCGTACTCGTAAACAGGGAGGAAGGTGGAAAAGAGAAACTAGCGAGCCACGATGTCACATTGCATTATTTGTTGGACGCTAGCGAGGCAGCTGACAAGCTCTACGAAATTGGAGCGATCACGGAAGAACAGCTCGAAACCATAATAAAGCAGACAAAAAAGAGTGGCACAGATTAAGAGTAGAAGATCAGTTCTTCTTTCTCCAGACGCTCATGCAGCCTATTAACGGCTTCATAAACGTCCTGCTCCTTCTTCGCCCCTGTGCACACCAGTTTTCCACTAGCAAACAACAGAATCACCACTTTCGGCTCATCCATACGGTAAATAAGCCCTGGAAACTGTTCAGGCTCGTACATCGTCCGTCCCAAAACGAAAGCCGCCTTCTCCAGGTCGATGATCCCACTTAGACTTGCAGACGCTACGATGTTCTGAATCTTCAATTCCGGCTTGCTGATAATGATTATCCCGCTTTTCTTCAGTTCCTTTATGACCCGCATCACGGCTCTTCGCGCTTCTTTCTCTGACTTAGCTCCGGTGCAGACCATCTTCCCAGAGTTGAAGATCAAAGTCGCCGTTTTCGGTCTCTTAAGCCTAAACACTAAGCCTGGAAACTGCTCTGGCCGGTACTCAACGCCTGGATAACCTTTAACGACAGCGTTCAGGTCAACTCTCTGCTTCAACGTGGCGGAGGCAACCACGTTCTCTATATTCACAGTTGCCTTCACTTTCGGCATCAATACACCTCATCAATTAAGCAAACAACTTATGATGCCCTTCCTTATAAAGCCTTATAAGGCGATTCCGAGCGGCGATAAGGATAGCGCGCACGCGTGTTCCTAAAATGGCTAAAAATGGTCAAAATTCGATTCCCGCATTAATCTATTTGAATTGCGAACAGAAAAAACCTAGAAAACTGAGAGATTAAAAAATACGTCAATTCCGAAAAGGAATTAAAACCATTTTTGACCAATTTCAGAATTGGCATCCGCGCTATTTAGCGTGCACACCCTCTATCCGGACGATAAAGGAAAATGACCCCATTGCTCTCATGAGTCACGTGATGGAATTTCGTCATAATGTTTCGGCCGGAATGAACCTTGGATGCTTACCTTCAAAATATCTGACGGCATCCTATTCTATTTCTTCGTCTTCGGGTAACTCGATGTCATACCCTTCCTTCTTCGCAAGTTTTAATGTACGCAGAAACAAGTCTCCTTTTAACGCTCCTTTTTGCAGCTGGTCGCATCTGATAACCATTCTGCACAGCAAGCCACAACAGCGGATCTCACCTGAATTACACCTAAAGTAGTGCCAACAGTTTTTGGAGATGCTGATACAGAAGTCCTGCTCGGTTGTCGAGTCACGTGTTGGATGTTCGCCTTGATATTCATCGGCGCTTATCTTTCGCAGGACCTTGAAGTTCGAGATAATCTCTGCCATTGGAATCTCGAAGTCGATCAGCTCTTTTTCTTTGGATTCTTGTTCGTTCTCTTTTTGGCCTTCTCCACCCATTTGAGCTAGCTACCAAAGTTTTCTAAGTCCCTTCTTTGAAACCCATGCCAGTGGAACATCTTTGATTACCTCCTATCTTCCGCCAGAATAGTGAATGCAGCTAGGTCACACGACATATTTATGATGAGCTTGTATATTGCCCACGTTCTTGTTCAAGTCGTCGAGAATCGTGCTGTTCTCGCTTGCGTCAGTTCGGAAGGATGCGTGTCTTCTATCGCCACTTGCACCGCTTGAGTTGACTCTGAACATATTAACTTTCTCCTCAAACTTTTGCCGTAAGCTCTCGTTATCAAGGTCAATTTCGGCTACCCCCTCTCCGAATACGAGACCATAATTCCCGCGCTAGCCCATGCTGTGCGGTAGAGCTGGTGTGAGGAGACGAATTCCAGGAATCTAGACGTCTGGTGGGTGCCGGTCGGTTGGCACACGCTTGCAAAATTAAACCAGTACTGGGCGATGACCACTCCAAAGGCGAAATAATGCAATAGGTGCGACGAAGACGGCGCCAATGGGAATAATGCCGCTTGACAGAGTTATCCAGTCTTGCGTAGGTGAGACCTTGACGCTCAGGTCGTAAGAGCCTTGGCCCAAGCTTAAACCAGCAGTCAAAAGCGTGGAGGCCCCTGCTTGTAGGGTCACGTTAGTGAATGTGCATATTGGCGTAGATATACCACGATTCTGCTGTGCTGCATAGATCGTGACGTTGAACGTCTCCGTATAGTTGCTGTGATTCGTCACTGTAACGGTCACATATAGGTCCGAGCCTTCCGTTAGCTTTTGCGTTGAGAGCTCAGTGCTTGATACGGTCACTGAGGGAAGCATTAAGGCAAATGTGGAAAGGCTCGTGGTTTCTGCATAGATCACGTCGCTTATAGTGTCAACTCGTGTTGTGATGTCATTCCATTGCTGGGTAGTTTCGTTCCAGCGCAAGAGACATAGGCTGCCTTCTTCATCCAGCGAAAGACCAGCATTACCATAAGCGACTATGAGTTGAATGGTACCTGTATAATTAGCTGTGCTCCTTATGTCAATGTAAGTGGGAGTTTCCGAGGCAAGTTCAAACCCGCTAGGAAGATTTGGACCAGACCGAGTCTCGCTGACTGTTGTCATGCCCTTAGACGTCACGTTTGAAAAGGTCAGAGAGATACCTGATGCATCCGTGATTGTCACATTCTCCCCAGTCTGAGTCAGAGGACCCATCCATGGTCTCATCAGCGGGTAGCAGTCCGTGTTGTTTACGCTAATAACGTATGGCTTGTTCCAGATGCCTGAGCCATCAATTTCAGTAGCGTTCGAATATCTTGCTTGATAATCGCTCCAGTAGTTCCCTCCTGAAGGATAAACGATATTCCAAGTGTTCGGTGAGCCGTCGCTGGTCACCTGCTCAGCATTGTTTATGAAGTTGTTGTGGTAAATCATGTTGCTAGAAGAAGAAGAAAGAAGAACGCCATCGCCGTTTGCGTTAACGCTGCTACCTGACAAAACATTACCAGAAGAATAGCTAAGCAAGATACCATACCAGCTATTCTCAGTGACGTTGTTACTAGATAGAACGTTATCCGAAGAAGAGTCAAGACAAATGCCAATCTTCACGTTTGCTACGTTGTCACCTGACAAGACATTACCCGAACAAGAGCACAGCTCAATGCCAACCTCGCCATTCGCTACAACATTATTGTTCGACACAATATTGTTGTCAGAAAAATAGTCAAGCTCAATGCCGTATCTGCTGTCCCCTGTGAAGTTATTATGAGACAAATCGTTATCAGAAGAAGAATAAAGAAAAATGCCCCAACTGCTGCTTGTTACGGCGGTATTCTCTATGGTCACATTACTCACGCCTGTCAAACAGAATCCTTTTCCTTCGGGGGCTTGAAGCGTGTAGCCCTTTCCGTTTACGACTATGTTACTCCGGTTCACAACTATCGGAAAGTAGTTGTCGCCCGTGAACGTGTACGTTTCGTTGTTAGAGATTGTGATGTTTGCAGTTACAGGGCTGCTTACGCTTCCGTCAGGATTGATATAGATAGTTCCTCCTGATTGCGCTTTGATCGTATTAACATTAAATGCAAATACAAATATGCTCATGAAGAACATCGCTAAAAGTATGCAAGAACCTGTTTTCTTCAACTGAGCACTGCCTCTTCTGCTATAAGTAATGGTGCAACGAGCACTTACGTTTTGCTAGAACATTGTTCTATCCTTAACTAAGCCTGCACAGTTTCACGACAGCAGCCGCTATGTTCGAGTCAGGACCGATCGGGTGACCTTGAAAAATCTTAATCTTTTCGACCGTTAATAGGTGCCTTCCATGCGTTTCTCCTATCATTACCATGCTTTTCAAGCGAAAGAGAAGCCTCAACTTGAAAAAGGGGAGGTGCGGGAAATGCCGCCATCATACGCCGTATAAGGCCTTATGAGTAAATTGATCTGAATCGGTGATTCTATGGATTAGTAGGCATTTATCTCGAATTCATATTGTTTAGTCAGAATATTTAGATAGCTTGAGTTTACTAAAAAATCTAGGGATTACTGTTGTCTATGCGGGATTACCTTCACGAAAAGGCAGAAGAATCGCGTCACAACGAAGTTTTGGCTTATCTAATGTTCATAGCTGGCGTGATTTTCTTCGTCGGGGGGATCCTCGCAACGGTCACGACAAACCCTGTCCCCGACTGGTTTCTCTTCTTTCCATATCAGATAGCATCTGAGCCTTTAGGCATGCTGGGATTGGCGTTCACGCTGTCAGGAATTTCATTACTCGTTTTCGGCATTGGAATGGGACTCTACTACGCTCACGACAGAGTCTGGTACATGAAAGAACTCTACAAGGCTAACTCGATGCAAGCCAACTCGACAGGCGGAAAGAAGCAAAAAAGGCCGCGAAACAGCATCAAAACTTCGTCCGTCTAACTCTCCGCTTCGATCGGAGGCTTCTTTTTCTCCTTAACAGATGAATAGACGTACTCTGCCAACACGACTATGATTATCAAAACTATAATAGTTTCCAAGCCTTCAGTGGTCCGAATGTCCAGCGGAATATAACCAATCCAAGGAATTTTGCCAACAACTTTCCCAACTACGTAGTAATCTGGAACTCCTTGACCGTAACCATACGGTGCCCGATCCCATGTGTCGGGAATAGGATTGGCATCACCTTTCGTCGCAAAGTAATAAACGCCGTCTATCTCGGTCTCATTTATGACA
Source organism: Bathyarchaeia archaeon (assembly GCA_035319765.1). Classification (GTDB taxonomy): domain Archaea; phylum Thermoproteota; class Bathyarchaeia; order Bathyarchaeales; family SOJC01; genus DATHCB01. The sequence goes on along the minus strand of DATHCB010000086.1, from coordinate 6,868 downwards.
CGATGGACAATGAGTTCATCCGATGCGCCTAGAAGCATTGGATGATCATCGCCCGGCAGATAAGTGTGAAAGACTATTATAGTACCATTTAATGGATGCGCATAGACTGTTGAGAAATTGGATATTCCTTGAACTATTATCAGGTCTCCAACGTTCAGTGTGGGTACCATACTGCCGGAAGCCACTGCAAGTAGAGGATAGTCCGTACCTAAGGCGTATCTGACTCCGAACCACACTGAGAAGAAAGCGACCAAGACGATGGCCAGCATGATGCCCGTCTTTACCCATTCATTCTTCAGCAGTTCTTTGAGTTTCAAGTGGCCACCAGCGGAATTGTGTGATCTGACATTTGTGAGGATCGATGATTAAAAACTTAGCGCTGTTTTGTGTCAGAAAAATAAAGGGAGGATAGGATGAGGCGTAGGTTTTGGCTTTCTAAATCTTTTTCTTGTTTAAGACGACTCTGAAGGGTTTGGCGCAATGTGGACAGTCGAAGAGGCCTATTTCGAGTTGCATTCTTTTGCCTTGGCTATCTGGGCGTCCGGCCATCTTCCATTGCTTTTTCGGATTGCGAACTTCAGTTCCGCATTTAGGGCATTTTGGCATCTTTTTTCCTCCATCATTTGCAGCGTCATTCTTTAGACAATTCCAAATAAAAAATTTATGATACTACATGAACCAAAAAAGCGAGTAAAATATACAGGAAATTGTCTAAATCACTAGAAAAATGGCAAAGACCAACGCTGATACATGCTAAAATACCATCAATATTCATCCGAGCGAACTTTCAAATCGACATAGAGATATCAATAACTGACGTACGTATCATCTAAAGTAAAATCATGTTGTAGGCTTCTCCAAAACGCTTTTAGTCGAGGCATCTGTCAATATTTCTAGCCTCTTGGGGCTAAGCAAGATTGAGCGAGGACAAGGAAAAGACAGTTTTTGATTTGCTTGTAAAGCCTGTTAGAAGGCTTGTTGAGCAGAAGGCATTCTTGAGGCCGACTGAGCCTCAGGCTGAGACTATTCCGAAGATTCTTGACGGAAAAAACGTTCTGTTAATCTCGCCCACGGCGACGGGCAAGACTGAAGCCGCATTCCTTCCCGTTCTCAACATGCTTATTCAAATGACCGAGCGTCCGCCTGGTATTAAAGTTCTTTATGTGACGCCATTGCGCGCGCTGAACCGTGACTTGATGGAGCGCCTGGAATGGTGGTGCAACAACCTCGATATTCGATTGGCGGTGAGACATGGTGATACTGAGCAACGAGAGCGCGCAAGGCAGACTCGGAGTCCGCCGGATGTTCTGATCACCACGCCTGAGACTTTGCAGGCGATTCTTTCTGGTTGGCTTTTGCGGCAGCATCTTCAGCAAGTGAGATGGGTCATCATTGACGAGGTGCATGAGATGGCGGACAGCAAAAGAGGAAGCCAACTGGCACTTGCGTTGGAAAGGCTCAGACTGATCACACGTCAGGAGTTTCAGATGATCGGGTTATCCGCCACTATCGGTAGCCCAGATGAAGTCGCAAAGTTTCTAGTTGGCAACGGTAGACCTGTTGAGATAGTTCGTGTGCCAGTGGCCAGAATGATAAGGTTGCAGGTTCTCTTTCCGCAACCCGAACCGAAGGATTATGATCTTGCTTCTCAGCTCTATACTCACCCTGAAGTTGCGGCAAGACTACGGATAATACGCGATTACATGGAGCAACACAAGTCTGTAATTCTTTTCACTAATACGCGTACAGTATCTGAAGTGTTAACTAGTAGGTTCAAAGTCTGGGACGTAGACTTTCCAGTTTCAATTCACCATGGTTCTCTGGCTAAGCCTTCTCGAATTGCAGCGGAACGTGGGTTGAAAGATGGAGCATTGATGGGGTTGGTCGCAACGAGCTCTCTTGAACTAGGCATAGATGTCGGTCGAATCGATCTAGTAATCCAGTACATGAGTCCAAGGCAGGTTACGAGGCTCATCCAAAGAGTGGGAAGAAGCGGGCACAGGATTGGTCGAGTTGCGAACGGAGTGATAATCGCCATGGATTCAGATGACATGCTCGAAGCATTAGCGATTGCAAGGATGGCATCGCAGGAAGAGCTTGAACCGGTTGAAATCCCTCAAAAGCCCTACGACGTATTGGCTCACCAGATCGCGGGCCTGCTAATGAAGCAGAGACGCATCACGTTTTATGAGATCTACGAAATGTTCCGAAGGGCTTACCCATTCAAAGATCTTACTGAAGAAGACGTTGAGAAAATCTTTTCATACATGCACACGCGTTTTCCGAGATTAGCTTGGGTCTCATTCGAAGATAAACTTGCACTGAAACCGCGGCGAACTCAGCCTTTGTACCAGTACTATTTTGACAATCTCTCGATGATTCCCGTCGAGAAGCAGTACCTGGTCATCGATGACTCTGCAAATTCAGCCCTAGGGGTGCTCGATGAGGCTTTCGTGGCCGAGTTTGGAAAGCCTGGAGTTAAGTTCATAATACGAGGAAGCCCTTGGGGCATAGTTCATGTGTACGGCGATACCATCCACGTTAAACCAGTCGAAGATCCCACTGGTGCGATTCCAAGTTGGATGGGAGAAGAGATTCCAGTGCCTTTCGACGTGGCGCAGGAAGTTGGGCGAATACGGGGATTCGTGGAAGACCGTTTGAGAATAGATGAATCTCCCCAGACAATTGCGACTATGCTGACAGAGAAATATCCAACTGACCCAGAACCGATGCTACGGGGTCTGCAAGAAACCTTTGAACACGTGAAAAAGAACCTTGTCGTACCAACAGATAAGCGGATCGTCATTGAAGACTGGGAAGATCTGGTTATTCTACATGCTAACTTTGGCTCTTTGACGAACCGTGCTATTGCGCAGCTGCTGGGCCATTTGATTTCTGAACGAACTGGCCACTCAGTAGCCGTTCAACATGACCCCTACCGCATATTCATCCAGGCAATGGGCTCTACACGAGCTGAAGGCTTGATCAGCTTGCTAGAGGAACTCAAAAAAATGTCTGACGAGAGGATTCGAGAACAACTAACGAGCGCAACGGTAAAGACCGGGCTTTTCAAGAGGAGAATGATTCATGTCGCTAGAAGATTTGGTGCACTCAAGAAGTGGGTCGATTTTGGCAATGTCAGTCTTCGAAGCCTCATGAAAAGTTTTGAAGGAACAGTGATCTATGAAGAAGCGCTTAAGGAAACCCTGACCAAGGACCTCGACTTGGAAAGGGCCATTCAAATAGTAGAACGAATGCGAAGAGGCGAAATCGAAATCAGGAAACTGGAGACGGGAGGCATAGCCAGCCCAGTTGCACGTGTAGGCATTGAGAGAGTAAGCATGAAAACTGATTTAATTCCGTCCGAAAAAATGCGTGTCCTGCTCGTAGAATCTGCGAAGGCAAGGCTTCTGAACGAAGTACGCACTTTCGCTTGCACCAACTGCTGGGATTATTCAGAAATGATTCGAATCAAAGAACTACCAGATAAGCCTGTGTGCCCAAGATGCGGCTCGCCCGCTCTTGCCGTACTACGTTTCGAAGAGGAACAAGTTCATCCTCTCATAGAAAAGAGAGGCGAGAAACTAAACAAAAAGGAAGAGCAGATCAGAGAATACGCAAAAGAAACGGCAAGGCTTCTCTCGAAGTTCGGAAAACCCGCCGCGATTGCTTTATCCGCACGAAGGGTGAAACCCTCAGATGTGGGAAAAATGCTCATACAGGAGCCGACACCGACCGATAATTTCTACGAGTTGGTTCTAGATGCCGAGAGAAAGGCGCTTAAGAGAAGATTCCGGTGAGCTAGGCCCTCTACTGATGAGGAACGGAGTTTTCTGCTCATTGGAAATCAATTTGCGTCTTAATCGTAGATCCACAAAACTATAAAACCCTCTGTATCACCTACTCTTGTAGGTATTAGTGGAGAAAGATAGTTTGGAGTTAAGTCGACAAAAACTGCGGGAGCAAACGCTCAGCCGATTCAAGTACGTGCGAACATGCGTCTTAGCGAGAGAGTTGTGTCTACTTGTTCGCAGTAATCGTGCTGCGTTGGAGAAAGAAGATGTCAAGGGCTCATGCCTATACATCTCAAAGCTGTGTAAGGAATCAGGATGCGAGGAGCAAAGCGAAATTTGCAGAAAGGCTGTGGAAACTCTAGATGACGAAGCAAAATATCTCGACCTCTGCCAACAAAGCTGCATGAAGTGCGGCGAATCAAAAAACCCTGCAAGCAAAAAGAATACTTACGTGGCATAGCGAAATTTAGAAAACCTTAAGAAATCTCGATGCGTTTTACACAGTCAAACCTGAGGTGACCAGAGATGTTCATTTCTCCATTCGTCGCTTCGCCTTTTCCAGTCGTTCGCCATATGTTGGAACTTGCGCAATTGAAGAAAGGAGAGGTCTTCTTCGACCTCGGCGCCGGCGATGGAAGAACCTTGATAATGGCGACCAAGGATTTCGGTGCCGCCCAGGCAGTTGGGATTGAGTTGAGAGAAGATTTGGCCGAAAAAGCGTCAACCAGCATACGTGAACTCGGGCTTCAAGACCGTGTCAAGATAATTCAAAGGGACATGTTCACGGTTGATGTGCACGCGGCCGATGTTGTATTTCTGTATCTTACTACCAGTGCCAACGAGAAAGTGAAACCGAAGCTTGAGTCCGAACTGAGGAGTGGTGCTAGAGTGGTTTCGCATGATTACGAGATTTTGGGCTGGAAACCAACGAAAACTGAAAACTTCTGCGAAAATCCTCAGCTGGGCTATCCCTCGCATACGATTTATGTTTACAGAAAAGAATAAACGTGTAGCCCAAACATTCTGGGTTGGGAGTTCTATGCCGCCGTTCAAAACGACATATCGTATCAGTTGGGTTGATACGGACGCGGCTCAGGTTGTTCACTTCTCTAACTACTTCCGAGTTTTCGAGAGGGCAGAAGAGGAGATGTACCAGCAGCTGGGTTTCACTTTTAACGATATTATCAGGAAGTATGATTTTTGGTTTCCGAGGGTTGAAGCCTTTTGCAAGTTTAAGGCCCCATCTAAATATGGTGACGTGCTCGAGGTTTCTGTAGTCGTCGCTGAGATCATGGATAAAGCCGTCAAGTATGGCTTTGAGATGGTCAATAAGGCATCTGGGCAGCTTGTTGCAGAGGGCTATGTGGTCGTGGTCATTGCTGATAAAAAACTTGGTAAAGCGGTTAGCCTCCCAAAAGAATTGATCGAGAAGCTATCGATTTACGAGGAATCCTAGCGCGCGTTCATAGAAACTATTTTTAGATCGTCTTGTCTACCACAGATATGGTTAGAGCGCATGTCTTCGAAGGCGGGGGTTACAGAGAGGGGAGCTATTTCTCTAGGTAGGTACGTAGCATGCGACGCTTTTGATGAGGGAAGACCTCTAAGAATAGTTACGCACGCTCATTCTGACCATATGTTGGGTCTGCGGCAGAGTCTGATGCGGTGCGAAAGCTTGGTGATGACTCCTGCTACTAAGGATCTGATTGATGTGTTGATGGGACCGCTTTTTTTGATGATAGGTAATGTAAAATCTCTGGATTATGGCGAACCTTTAGGCTTTAAGGAAGAAACGTTAGAACTGCATTATGCGGACCATATTCTAGGCACGGCACAAGTTCTCGTGAAAGATGCTGAGGGAACGAGAATCCTCTACACGAGTGATTTTCGTATTCGTGATACGCCGGTGATAGAAGCTGATGTTGTTGTAATTGAGGCAACGTATGGGAATCCAACTCGAGTTAGAAAATTCGACGACAATATTGAGGACGTGTTTGTTTCGCTCGTTGAAGCAGGCTTGAAGCAAGGTTCGGTTTTTGTCTTTAGTTATCACGGCAAACTTCAAGAGACCATGCAGATTTTGCACGAAGCTGGCGTAAGAGTGCCTTTCGTCATGCCGGAGAAGGTTTTTCACGTTTCGAAGATCTGTGAGCGGTATGGAATGCGCTTGGGAAGATTTTTGCTCTCGACCAGCGAGCAGGGCAAGGCTGTTTTAGATGATGGCGGGCCATGCGTAGCTTTCTACCACATCGGATCAAGGAAGCGCGTAGGAGAAGGTGCTTTTTGCGTCTGTGTTAGTGGATGGGAGTTTGGGTCAGCCTGTAGACAGATTGGAGAGAAAGAATATGTTTTGGCTTTGAGTGATCATTCCGACTTTAACGGGTTGTTGCGGTATGTAGAGGAAAGTAAGCCGAAACTTGTGATTACCGATAATTTCAGAGCCGGAGATGCTCAGGTTTTGGCGCAAGAAATTCAGAAAAGACTCGGCATTAGATCATTGTCTCTTCCGTACTAGGCTTCCCTAGTCCACAAGTGCATTATAGGAGAGTCATCTTTTTGCAAGGGTCAATGTGCCACAGATTCAAATGGCCCTAGGCATTGTGTTGTCGTGATCTGTGCGTAGAGTTTTTGACGCGTAAAAGAAGATATGCAGTCCAAACGCTCTGACCAGTGAGCAAGGAAAGTAACGCAGATGAGAATAGGCTTCTTTGTTTGGGAGTATCCCCCTTCAGTGGTCGGTGGACTTGGCACCTATGCAGAATACATCACTCGCGAGTTCGTCGCTCTTGGCCATGATGTAACGGTTTTCACTTTGAACAGGGGTGACCAGAAAACCCGTGAAGTGATGAAGGGCGTGGAGGTTCATCGTCCGATAAATGCCGACGTGAGCAATGTTTTCCCCATGTTTGTAACCGAGGATTTGAAAAAATGGGGCACGAATATTCGTTTCTTCAATGATATCTTCATCTACAACGTCCTCAGCGCCACTAAATTCATCAATAGCCTGATCAAAAAAGAGGGCTACAGATTCAATATAGCATGTGTGCACGATTGGCTTAGCAGTATTTCTGGAA
>DATHCB010000085.1:0-21590 GCA_035319765.1 Bathyarchaeia archaeon | reverse complement strand
GAGGAATCAGGATTCAACTGGTTCAGGAGGTACATCCCGAACATTCCTTCTACCCCAACAAGCTAGCAACCCACTTGCATATGCTTTCCGTTCTGTTAAGCGACGGAGGCCTCTTTTCTTAAAGTTTTTTTCTTCTTAGCGTGTGCGCTCTATTCACGCTAAGGCATATATTGAGCTGCGTGAACGCAGAATTTGTGTGCATAGTTCTGAACTTTCAAAGAAGTGGATTTTGCACGCGCTTTGATCAAGAACTTGAATGATACTTTCAGACCGAAGTTGAGATTCCAAGAATCAGAGTCGGAAAGAAGCAAGAAACTGAAACGCTCATTAATGAAGAGGCTATGCTACTAGGCATGTATATGAGAGGCGAAAGGAAAGACTGGATTCCAAGAATCGGAATTACTCTGTTGTGACCTTTTGAAGCGCGTACTAAGCTTTTTATTTGGATGGGGAGGTCGTTTTGGGTTCTTTTGGTTGCAAGTATCTGGCGTGCACTGCAGTAAGAGCAAGAGCAAGTGCAAATAGGGCTAGCGAGGGATAAACCAAGTAATAGCCGAGTTGATATGCTTCCCCAAAATTGTCAAGCGCGCGCGTGTAGCCCCAGTAGAGCATGAGGCCTAGCACAGTCAAAGACGTGCAAACGGGGAGACATCGGATAATTCTCCTGTCAAAAGCTAGGGAGGCACAGCCAAATGCCAAAGTCAGACTTTGCATTACGAAGAGTGCTATCGGAATCCACGAAATCCCCACGTTCCAGAAATAGTAAGGATCATAATGGCTGGCGTTGAACCAATAATTGAAGAACCAAAGATGCACTGAGTAGGATCCAACACCACCAAGCGTATCAGCAAAAAGCCATTGATTAGCCCTGTATGACCAGAAGGTAGCACCTGCAGAGCTAAGGCTAAAAATCGCCCAACTATAGAAGGGATTGACTATGGAAAACAGAAACACAAGAAGTGCAAACACCGTTGAAAGTATCGCCAGCCACTTAAACAGCCTGTTCAGATTAGTCACGATAAAGGCAACTCTAAAGATTTCCCTTGAACCCTCATAATTTCAATGCAAATCAGCGTCTTATTAGCCTTTGGGTTTGGGTTTGGGATAAAACTTTACCCTTTTTCTTCTTCTTCTTCACAAACGGAAGGACGACCACGACGACGACCACACAAGTACGCACACACGTGTGTGCCCAGTCAGTCAGCCTCTCAGTCACTTTCCATAAGTCAGTCTTCGCGGTTTGTGCTAAATTCCGGCATCTTTCTTTAGGATCTCTGCCTTGTCTGTTTTTTCCCAGGTGAAGTCTGGGTCGTCTCTTCCGAAGTGCCCAAACACAGCTGTCTTTCTGTATATTGGTCTGAGCAGGTCCAGGTGGTTGATGATTGCTTTGGGTCTCATATCGAAGTGTTTTTTCACTAATTCGAGAATTCGTTCGTCAGGTATCTTTCCTGTGCCAAATGAGTTGACCATTACTGATACCGGTTGCGCCACGCCAATTGCGTATGCTATTTGGACTTCGCATTGATCTGCCAGGCCTGCGGCAACGATGTTCTTGGCGATGTACCTTGCCATGTAGCAGCCGGATCTGTCCACTTTTGAGGGGTCTTTTCCTGAGAAGCATCCGCCTCCGTGGCTTCCGACGCCTCCGTAAGTGTCAACGATGATTTTTCTGCCTGTTAGACCCGAGTCTGCTAAGGTTCCGCCGATAACGAATCTTCCTGTCTCGTTGATGTAGTATTTTGTTTTCTTGTCCAGCATAGCCGGTGGTATGACCTTTTTTATCACTTGATCTATGATATCTCGTCTCATCTTCTTTGTGCCAACTTCCTCAGTGTGTTGAGCGGCAATCACCACAGCCTCGACTCTTCTAGGCTTTCCCTTTACATATTCGACTGTTACCTGCGACTTGCCGTCTGACCTTAAGAATGGCAAAATCCTGTTCTTCCTGCATTCCGAAAGTCTCTCAACCAGTTTATGGGCGAGCATTATTGGAAGAGGCATCAATTCCTTCGTCTCGTTCGTAGCGTACCCGAACACCATTCCTTGGTCCCCTGCGCCCTGCTCGTGGGTTTTGGTTTCTTCGACCCCTCTTGCAATGTCTGGTGACTGATCAGTAATCGAGACCAAGACGCCACAGGTTTCCCAGTCCATACCGTCTCTCGCATTGTCCAGCCCAATTTCTTTCAGCGTTTTTCTGACTACATGAGGTATGTCAATGTAGCACGTGGTCGAAATTTGACCCGTGACCACGACGTTTCCCTGCATGACCAATGTTTCGCAATCGACCCGTGCTTTGGGATCTTTGCACAAGATGCTATCTAGTACAGCGTCTGATATCTGGTCCGCTACCTTGTCTGGGTGACCTTCCGCCACTGATTCGGAAGTAAACAGGTATCTACCGTTGTTTATCATCAGAACCCTTCAGCTCGAATTTAACACAGATTTTAAGTAACATTATCCCCTTCGTTTAAAAGATTTTCTAGCGTCGCATAAGAGCATATTTATAGAATGGTTCTAATGATGTTCTTCTTTACAATGCAAGAGCATGTGCTCGCTTCGTAAGTTTGAAACCGTACTTCATGAACGTCTTAAATGAGACAAATCTCTTTCGTCGACAGGGAGTCTAAGGTCATCTGTCCCGCTCTTGCGATCTGAGTCACACAGTTTTCTGCGAAGGCGGCTTACCTGGATCTCCTAGAAGAAATAGACATCGGGCGCCTGCAGAGTGATAACTGAGAGATGCTGCGTCCTATTCAGCGACTTGAGCTCTTTTCAGTGCGTACCACGCTATCAGATTGAATACAATGATATAGATTACTGCAACCGCAATCGACCTGGAGACCGTTGTCGAAATAGGTTCAGAACTTAGCAGGCTCACTCGTTCTTGTCTGTCCTGTAGATTTATTTTGTAATATGTTACGTTTTGGTTAGGGTGAAGAATATAAGTAATCAAGTTTGTGGCGATTCCGTCTGTACCGGTCGAAGTGGAGTTGAGAGCCCCAAGGTTAGTTTGGTTTGCCGGAAGAGCGCCAAGCGTCGCCATGGCTCCGTTCCCTGGAGCGTATGTCAGGACCCAAGCTTGGCTGGGAAATACTGCGAGTATTCCAGAGGCTATGTTTATTCCTAGCCAGATACCTATACCTAATAGCGCCGCGAGCATTGAGTTTTTTGATACTGAACCGATTGCCATGACTATTCCCATCCACACGAGCGTGCTCAGGAGGCTTCCGAGCAGTGTGACAGAAAGGAGATACAAGTTGTTCTGCGGTCCATATATTATCGAGCCTCCGATGGCAATGTAGATTATCAATAAGACGAATGCTCCTAGTATCGTGAGAAAGGCAGCGAAGACTTTTCCCAGGTACACGGTCGTTCTTGAGACAGGTTTAGTTAGTAGGGGCAATATCGATCCACTTTCAAACTCGCCTGAAATGCTATTCATAACTGAAACCAGCGCGAATAGAAAGAACCCGATGCTGCCGATTCCTATACCAGTTGTTATTACGTAGTTCGGGTCGGCTACTGTGGTCACTTTATTCACGTAATTCAAGATGGGACTCAGAAATAGCACTAAAGTGGCGAAGACGAACGCTAAGATGAGGACGCCCAGAAATTTTTTCTTTCTGATATTCCAGATGAGCTCATATCTGACAATTGCAAGAAAGTTGGTTCTCCAATTTACTCTAGCTGGTCTCTTGGTCATTGTTTTGCACCCTGTTCTTCTCCGGATTTGCCAATAAGCTGCAAAAAGACATCTTCGAGGCTGTGACCAGCTGAGTTCATGGACACGATTGTGCCTCCAGAGTTAGTTATGGTCTCTGAGACTTGTGATCTGACGTCTTCCGTCGTGTCAAGCATTAAAGTGAGCTTGTTGTTTTGAGTTGTCACATCTTGTATAAAGGGTAGTTTCCTTAAGCTTCCAAGAATCCCAGGGGTCAGTTTCGTGACCTCGATCATAAGGTACGATGGGGCTTTGTTTTTGCTAGAGACGTTTTCGATCCTGTCTGAGACGAGTGCAACTCCTTTGTTGATGATAGTGACATGGCTGCACACCTGCTCTACTTCGAACAGCAGATGTGAAGAAAGAAAAATCGTTATGCCTTCCTTTGCGATGTTCTTGATAAGCTCCCGTACCTCAACCATTCCAACTGGATCTAATCCTAGGCTAGGCTCATCCATGATTACTAGTTGAGGATCGTTTAACAACGCCTGCGCTATGCCTAGACGTTGCTGCATCCCCTTACTGTACTTGCCGATCAGGTCGTTTTCTCTTCCTTTGAGTCCAGCCATCTCGAACAGCTTTGGAATCTGATCGCCACGTTGCTGTTGGGTCATCCCGTACATTCTTCCATAAATGTCTAAAAGTTCCCGTGCTTTGAGATGCTTTGGGAATTTTGGTAATTCTGGCATGAAGCCGAACTTGAGCCTCACATTCGGTTTGTCCCCAGAAACTTCTTCACCGAAGATCCGCGCAGCTCCTCCATCTGGTCTCAGTAAGCCGACGAGAATTTTTATCGTCGTGGTCTTTCCGGCGCCGTTTGGACCGAGAAACCCGTGAATGGCGCCAGGGCTAACCTTCAGGTTGAGTTTGTCAACAGCTGTTAGCTGCTCATACCTCTTGGTCAAATCAACGGTTTCTATAGCCATATCCATATTATCACCATGACTTGTCGGGACAACTCAGCCCCACCAACAATTTCACGTGTACTAGCATCTTTAATGAAGTCTAATCATTTCACTTATTTTCTAAATTTCACATTTAAGTGATTTTCTTTGTTGAGCGCACGTTGGAGTTACAAATCCAATGCCTGTTCTTGCGCTTTAAGTGAATTCTTTTCTTTCGAAGAGTACCAGTCCCAAGATTCCTGTGATGATGAAGTACAGTCCTATAATGGCTAGTCCTTGAGGAACCGATGCGTAGAAAGTGGTAGTAGTAAACGTACGGCCGCCGCGCCCCAGCGGAGATGTCGTTGTCACGCTGTGAGGGGGATAAGTTGTGTCCAATATGTTGCCTATTATCCCTGCACCATAAGTCAAAACAAACCATGGTTCAATCCCAACAAGGTCTGAGACCAGCGCCTGGATTAGTGTGAATCCAAACAGTAAGAGGATAACCGTTACGAGAATAGATATAGAACTGCTCTTGAACAGCGAACTGAAAAAGAACGTGAGCCCCATGACAGCCGCGAGATAAAACCAAGCAAAAAGAAGTGACAGACCGAATTGGATGGGCACACCTGACGAGCCAAAATAGTAAACTCCGTTGGCGATTGTAATCACCGTGAACACGACCAGTATTGCGGTGGCCGCTAAGAAAGCCGACAGCCATTTTCCAACATATACCGACGATCTTCTAATAGGGTTGGGGATTCCAAAATAGCCTGTCTTGTTCTGAAACTCGCCTGAAATGGCGTCTCCCCCGAAGAAAATTCCAGAAAGTATAATTACGAAAGTTATTGCACTACCCCACCAACTGGAATAGAACCCAAGGTTTGAATTTAGAAAACTCGGAGGCCGTCGCCACGCTACTACGATCGTAAGAAGAGCAGCTATTAGGAGAGTAATGATCAGGAGTATAAGGAACCTCCGTGATCTAAAGTATTCAAGAAACGTGTACTTCATAGTAATGCGGACTTGGGTTAAGCTGCTTGGAACGCTATTTGCGCTTTGCACTTCGTTTTGGTTCATTTATTGGTCACACCGTTTCTTTGATCAACGTGAGATAAACGTCTTCGAGCGCTGAAGCTGCCTGCCTATAGCTAATCACGCCAATATTCATTCTTACAAGATCAGTAAGAATGCTTTCCTGGATGTTCACGCCTCCGGTGAACCTTATTTGAATCTCTGCGTCGTTCTTTTTCTCTGCTGCGGTCACGCCGCGAATCTTCTCTATGCTACTTACTAGAGAGTCGTCGGCTGGTCGGTTGAGGCCGACTTCAACGACGTTTTCTCCTCTGGAAAACTTGGCTGTCACGTTGGTAATTGTGTCGTAGACTATTAGCTTGCCGTGGTCTATCATGGCTACTTCGTCGCAGACATCTGACACCTCGCTGAGAATGTGGCTGCTCATGAAAATGAGTCTGTTCTTGCCCTTAAGAGATTTTATGATGTCTCTTACCTCGCTCATACCCCGTGGGTCGAGACCGTTGGTGGGTTCGTCCAATAACAGGATTGTCGGGTCACTGAGAAGCGCCGAGGCGATGTCTACTCTCTGTTTCATTCCCTTGCTGAACTTACCCACTCGCTTGTCGATCCATTCATCCATGTTAACCTCATGGATAGCTTCTTCTATTCTCTTACTCTGTTCAGCTTTAGGAACCCCACGAATTTCAGCTATCATACTGAGCGCCTCCCTAGGCGTCAGTGAGCCATAAATCTCGGGTGTCTCGATAAGGGCCGCCACTGACTGCAGAGCTCTCTTCTTCTCCGCATGCACGTTCACGCCATTAATCAGCGCCTCACCAGAACTCGGCCGGATAAGGTCAGTGAATACCTTAAGCGTAGTCGTCTTTCCAGCACCGTTCGGACCTAGAAAGCCAACACATTTTGCTCCTTCAAGTTTCAGGTTTAGATTCGAAAGAGCAGGGAATGAGCCATATCGTTTGGAAAGGTTTACGGCTTCAATAGAAGGATTCGCCAAAGAGATCTTCCTCACGTATGCTTAACTCACCATGGTCCTTCTGAGCATTGGCAGAGCTATGAGGTGGCAGACGAACGAAAGCGGTGCCAAGGCTAACCTTGAGGTTGAGTTTGTCTACGGCTGTTAGCAGCTCATATCCCTTAGTCAAATCAAGGGTTTCTATAGCCATATCCATATTATCGCGACCCAAAAACTTGGGGTTGGCCTATTTTCCTAGGGCCTAATATTGTGACTCAGACAACACCCAAGAAGGATATAAATGCTTGCTTAAACAGCGTGAAACATTCTCCAAATTTCGCGGGATGGCTCCCAAGCGATGCACACCTTAAGGTAAACTGCAGCATTATGCAGTACACTACATTTCTGCTTTTGTGAGCAGCTCTTTTGCATTACCGAGTGCCAGCCTGTAGAAGATCGCGGCGAAAATCATGGCCACTACTGCACTCAACAGGGCAGCCTGATAAAGACCAGCTATGGATCTACCGACGCCTAGCACGTATGGGAAGAACGGACTCAGTATAGCCAAACCCACGACTAAGCATATAATAAGGTTGAGAAGACTCCAAACCTGGTCTACCATTCTGGGTCTGGGCACTTCGTTAAAGTCGGCTCCTCGTATTCCGTCTGACAAGGAAACAGCGCCGAGCGTGAATATTAGAAGAAGAGATTCAAACAGCCCAACAAACACGGCCCTCAGAGATGGATGGAAAACGATGAACCCGATAGCCCCTGTGATTGCCATGATGAGGATTGGAAAGAAGACAACGAAGAAGTACTTAGCCTTGACGAGACTGCCAGCAGAGATCGGAGACGAGTAGACCCTCCACACGGCTTGACCCTCTTCACCGATCATGAACGAACCGGCCATCGACGCCATAAATGAAGCTGGAAACAGAAAGACCAACGCGAACGTAAAAACTGCCGAGTGACCCGTCACGCCATGACTTTCTATTATGGGCGCTATGCAAATAATTATCGGTATTATGAAGATCACCATCAACTCCCGTCTCCGCGTGAACGCTTTCAAATCCTTTCTCATCAAAGCCGCTTCAGGCGGAGAAAACCCGAGTTTGCTCAACACTCCTTTTCTGGGAGCGTAGACTCCGCTTGAAACCGTTATCGCTGGCGGTTCATAGAGTCCAAATCTTCCATTCAGCAAGACGGCGATGTAATAGAGAGCGTAAATGAACAAAAAGGAGAGAACCAGGAAAGCTAGGCCCTGAAGCAGCAGCCCTTTCGTGAAGGAGTATAACGTCAACCCTAACCACACGAAAGGCACGTACCAGAGAACCTGCTGACCAAAGGAGACCCCTTGAACGATTGTCGTGCCTCCTGATCCCGAAACTACGTAAAAGTAAAGAACGTAGAACACGAGGAAAAACAACAGGGTAGTAGCGAACCTTACCCAAATGGCCGCTCGACCAGTAGATTTGTAAACCGCTCCCGTGAATCTTGTTTGCAAGACTCTGATAATTTCCGTGATAGCGCTGGCTGTGAGTGCAGCGACGCACATAGCTAGCACCGCGGAGATGGCGAGAGCAACTTGTCCAGTGAAAAGGGAGAATGTGATGACTGCCGATCCGATGAACACAATTGACGCTAATAATAAGCCAAACAAATTGGCGACCATGGATGCGAGTGTGTGCTCCTCCCAGGTTATAGGCAGCCAGTAGGCTGCCTGTGTGGAGAACTTTGCGCCGCTACGCTGAATTTGTTGAAATATCGTGAAGACCAAGCTGTAGATTAGAACTAGAGTCGGCAGCACGAAGAAAAAGTTCAGCTCCGTCTGCGTGAGCTTGGTGTCCATGGCAGCGATTGTATGGTAAGAGGCTCCAACCAGGGCGCCAACTGCTATTCCTATGAATAGGGCTCCGCCGTACAGCACATAGGTGTAGAGTCTGCTTTCGCGGAATCTGGTCAAGCGTCGTCCTCTGAGGAGCCTGCCGGATTTCGTGTCGACGCGTATTAAGCGGCCGACGTTTTTCCAGTTCATTTGAGCAGTTCCTCGACTATAGCTCTTACGTCACCGGTGCCTGTCAGTTTCAGGAATATGTCTTCGAGGCCAGAGGAGGGTAATTTCGCCATCTGCCTCAGCTCAGTCATGGTGCCTAAGGCAAGAAGCTTGCCGTGGTACATTATCCCTATGCGATCGCACAACGCCTCAGCAATCTCGAGAACGTGCGTGGACATTATGGTAGTTACCCCTTGTGCTTTTAGCTCATGCAAAAAGTCTTTGACAATGCGTGCCGATCTTGGATCCAAGCCGCTTAGAGGCTCGTCGAGGATTAACAGCTTTGGTCTGTGCAGGAACGCGGATATCAAAGCAATTTTTTGTTTCATCCCTTCCGAGTAACTGCTAATTATATCACGCTCCCTTCCCTCAAGCTGAAGCGCTTTCAGATACTCGTCTATTCTGCTTTTCTTGTCCTCGGTCGACATTCCATAGACGTCGCCTACGAAATCTAGGTATTCAATTCCGGTCAAAAACTCGTATAAACGGGCAGACTCTGGAACGTAGCCTAGTAATTGCTTGACTTTGACAGGGTTTTCTTCTACGTTTATCCCTAGAACGTTGACTGAGCCGCTATCCGGTGTCACTAGCCCAAGAAGCATTTTCATCGTCGTTGACTTTCCAGAGCCATTTGGCCCGAGTAGGCCGAAGATTTCGCCAGGTTTGATGTTCAGATCAATTCCATCGACGGCCAGAATCTCACCATAACGTTTAACGACGCCCCTGAGTTCAACTGCGAGCGAATAGTCGGCTGCCATAGGAATCACGATGCACCAAAAAAGATGAAAAGCTACTTAAACTTTGGCTCCTGAGTACTTTTGATTTATCAATCGATGTGACTGTAGCATTGCAGTAACAAGACTTAATAATATTCCACCGCGTAACAGAATTTCAAAGGTGACTTGTATGGAAAAATCCAAGATGTACTCTCTGCCTCAACTTCCCTACGACTACAAGGCTCTACAGCCCTCCATTTCAGAAGAACAGCTGAAGATTCATCACCAGAAACACCACCAAGCCTACGTTAACGGAGCAAACACCATTCTAGAAAAGCTAGATAAAGCCAGAAAAGACGGAACCGACGTAGACATCAAAGCCACTCTTAAGGAGCTGTCATGGAACATAGGCGGCCACATGCTCCACGGACTATTCTGGACCAACTTGGCACCAGCTGGAAAGGGCGGCGGTGGACAACCAAAAGGATCCTACCTAGGCGATGCCATAAACAAGGAGTATGGAAGCTTCGAAAGATTCAAGAAAGAATTCAGCCAAGCCGCCAGCAGTGTAGAAGGCTCCGGCTGGGCAGCATTGACTCGAGATAAACAGACGGGCAGACCTATGATAATGCAGATAGAAAAGCACAATACTAACGTCTTTCCTGGGTTCGAGGTACTAATGGTCCTCGACGTGTTCGAACACGCCTACTACATCGACTATAAGAATGACAGGGCCAAATTTGTCGAGGCTTTCTGGAACATCGTCAACTGGAGTGAGGTAGGCAAGAGATTCGAAGAAGCGCTCAAATGATCGTGAACAGGAACCTTTGCAGAACTCTCAGCTCTGCAACTTCCTTTTTTTATCCTAGACAATAGGGCAGTCATTAATCCTCTGCTCAGAAGAACCTGCAGTAGCCAAATAATTCACAAAGCTCGTTTCAACAATGCTTATATCGAGTGCTGTCTCTAGAAAAAGAAAAAGGGATCTTGAATGGAGACAACGAAGGTTTCGGGAGGCAATAAGAAGCATCAGGTTCTAATCTATGCAATAAGCACTTGTGCATGGTGCAGAAAGACAAAGAAGTTTCTGAAGGACCATGACATCGAGTATGAGTACGTGGACATCGACTTGTGCAGTGATGAGAACAAAGAGAAGATTAGAAGTGATATCCTGCGCAGAGGAGGCGCACTCAGCTACCCCACGATTATCATCGACAACAAGAAACTAATAACAGGCTACAGCGAGGACGAATTGAAAGAGGCTCTGGGGATTTGATAACTCTAGAAAAAGTGCGGCGAAGAGCGCAAGCTGACGCGAACACCTATGGTTACTTTTTGCATCCAGACACTGACTTTCTAAATGATCTCCTTGAAGGCCTTCGAAGAAACGAAGAACGCTATGGTTATCCTTCATGCCCATGCAGACTAGCATCTGGAAATTTTGAGTTGGACAGAGATATAATATGCCCATGCGATTATCGAGACCCAGATGTGCAAGAATTCGGATGCTGTTACTGCGCACTCTTCGTGAGAAAGGACTTGTACGAGGGCAAGACGCCTATTCGTTCAATTCCCGAGCGTAGGCCCTCAGACAAACAAGCAAGAGCCTATGCTACGAGTGCCGCAACTCATGTGCCCACTGAGACAACGCCAGTAATGGCGAAAGCGACCATTAAAGAGCCTTCCCAGATTAAGAAGAAACTGTGGTACTGCAAACAGTGCGGCTATGTATGTTTCCGAGAAGACCCTCCCTATGTTTGCCCTGTTTGCAAGGCCAAGCGCGAAATGTTTGAGCCATTGATCGTAAGCGCTCAGTTGAATGGTTAAAAAATAGTCAGCATTTCTCGTCTTTTCTTTTCGTTATGGGTCTCAGGAAAGGCATATAAGTATGACATGTGTCATATCACTGTGGCATTATAGAAACTGATAGGCAAAAACCAAATGGAGTGAACGCTATGCCAGACAAAAGAAAGAAGTTAGCTTTAATAGTTTTCAGCGGTACCCTCGACAGACTTCTCTGCGCCTTCATACTCGGCTCAACCGCGGTGTCCATGAACATGGAAGCTCACCTATACTTCACATTCTGGGGACTCAACGCATTAGTAAAAGGCAACATGGAAAAAGCTGGACTTCCTTCCGAATACAAGCAGATGGAAGAGCCTATGCGGAAGAAGTTGAAGGAAATGAAGTATCCTACGCCTTACGAGATGCTTAAGAGAATGAAGCAGTCGGGGCTTCTGACGATTTATGCATGTAGCCCAAGCATGGAAATGTTCGGCACAAAAAGAGAAGACCTTATTCCCGAAGTGGACAAGATCGCTGGAGCAGCCACATTCCTAGACGCTGCTTCAGACGCAGAAATCACCCTGCTAGTCTAGCCCTCCACTGAAGAATTGCATCAGGAGGGACAAACAAACCCTCTTTCTTTTTCTGAAGTTGGTAAAGGTCACCGGGCCACTTTTATGTCGATTTCTTTCCAATCTTTTTTTATGTCCCTTAGTGAAGTCACGGCGCCGACTATTGTTCCGCTCAAGATTTTTCTAACAAACTCGTTCATATCAACTTCTTTTCCATCAATGAATAGCTTGGCATCCAACGCAACCACCTCAGCATAAGTGATTGACTGGAAATGTAAAAAGCCTTCTGCAAACTATTTAGGACACCAAGCAGCGTAAATGGTAACCATGAGCGGAAGAACGAAACCCTTCTTGAAGCTTGATAGAAAAGCCGCAACACTGAAGACAATGGAACGCCTAGAAAAGGTGCACTCAGACGCGAAAATAGCTCTGAACTATGCTAATCCTCTGCAACTTTTGATCGCAACTATGCTTTCTGCGCAGACTACTGACAAGACCGTGAATGTGGTTACTAAGACGCTTTTCGAAAGGTATAAAACGGCTGAAGATTTCGCGGGTGCAGACTTGAAAGAACTGGAGACGATCATCAAATCGACGGGTTTCTATCACAACAAAGCCAAGAATGTTAAGAAATGCTGTCAGCTGTTGATTGAGAAGTTTGGTGGACATGTACCCCGGACAATGGAGCAGATACTTGAGTTGCCAGGCGTAGCCAGGAAAACGGCAAACATCGTCCTAGCCAATGCTTATGGCGTTATTGCTGGAATCGCCGTGGACACTCATGTCCGTAGAGTCTCGAAGCGACTAGGGCTAACGGATAACGTAAACCCTGACAAGATAGAGAAAGACCTGATGGATATCGTGCCTAAGGCCAATTGGGGGCGAATAACGGACCTGCTGATCTTTCACGGCAGGAGAATCTGCACCGCAAAGCATCCAAAGTGCGCAGAATGTGTCTTAAACGACTTCTGCCCTTCGGCTTTCAGTTTTGACTAGCTTCTCAGTTGTCTTCAAGAGCATCAGTGATTATTTGTCGCTTTTTTGGTTGATAGGGTTACGTCAGCCTTTGGCGTTTATTCCAATCCCAGAATCTTTCGGTTCTGGTTCTCTGTTGGCTAGTTCTTTCAGAAACGGATTTATGCGCTAAGGGGAGTTATAGGTTCTCGTGAGTTGGTTTGGAAGCTTATATTCTAGTTAACATTGAGGCCAGTAGTGAATCATGGCAGATTATTGAGGCTGTGGTCAAGATTGAAGGCGTGAAGACAGCTAACGTTGTGACAGGACAGTTCGACGCGGTAGTCCTTGTGCAGTTTTCGGAGTTGGACCGTCTCGGAAAGATTGTGGAGCAAATTCACAGTGTGAAAGGAGTGCTTCGAACTCAAACTCTGATAAGTGTTCCATCGCCAGTTAGGGCAGGCAGCGTTATGCCAGGCCTAGCCGAAGAGGAAAAGACAGGGTCTGACACCTATTCTGACAGATAACCTTGGCGCTGATACTCAGATAAGGCTGCAAGAATGGTTCGATCAGCAAGGCATTCGATGAAAGAGCTGAGTTTTGATGACAGTATGCGTGAGTTTCGGATCCGAACAGAGCCCACATAAAGCTTCTTTCGCAAGACACAACCTTTTCCTAGCTCAATTCCGGGGGAACCTTTTTTGCTCAAAATTTCGATCTTAGCGCGCGCTATAAATATCAAGCCATATTCATTCAATTGAGAGAGCAATTTGAGCGAGGATGAATCGGTTTCCAAGCCGTCAGATACTATTAGGTACTTTGCCAAGAACCGGAAGATTCCTATAGAATCACTAAGAATCCCTCAGCGCTTGGTCTTGACTTATCAGAGAAGTACTTTTGACTGCGCGAAGAACCTTATCAAAGGCGGTTGCGTTGATTGGCTTTATGGGGAAAGTCAGCCTTTCTGCGTTGGAAGGTTCAATGACCTTGAAGTTGGAGTGGGTCGCTTCTGGATAGGTGCTCCAGCAGCCGTCTTCACTCTGGAAGAAGCCATCGCTTGCGGCGTAAATACAATTTTTGAAGTAGGCGTTTCAGGAGCCATACAGCCTTCTCTTGAAACCAGGCGACATCATCGTCGTCACAAAAGCGATTCGCGACGAAGGCACTTCATACCATTATTTCCCGCCTAAAGTGACGGTTGAATCGGACGCTTCGTTAAGAAACACGCTGATTGAACGTCTGAAGCGAGAAAATGTCAAACATTTCGTTGGCCCTGTCTGGTCTACTGACGGAGCCTATAGAGAAACTAGGAGAAAACTTCGAAAGTTTAGGAAGAGTGGAGTATTGGCTGTGAACATGGAGACGTCGGCGATTTTTGCAATTGCGAAGTACAGAAATGTTAAGGCTGCTTCGGCTCAGGTCATCTCTGACGTCTTAGGTGAGAATGGATGGCAAATAGCTTTCGGACATCAATCGATCAGAGACAGCGCAGAGATCCTTTTGAAGAATGTCTTGGAGGTCATTTCCAAAGAGAGCGTCGCTCGAAGAACGCAACATACGAAGAGGAAGAGTTTAGGCAAACCAACGTCAACCAAATTACGCTAAGTTAGAACGGGATTCCACTTCCAAGTCGGATTCTGATCGTTCTTCAAAATAATTAACTTGAACCTAATTTCTCTCTTGGTTCTCCTTTTTCCGCTATTACCTGCTTAGGGTTCGATTTTTTTCCAATGCGTTTTCGTGCCGTGAAGTTCTCCTGAAGAGCTCAAGTCAATTCTTACTCGTTGACCGGTTTATGCTTGGAACAAAATCGCCACTCCAACCACAGCGACTATGGCACCCAGGATGCCGCGAACGTTGGTCTTTTCACGATAGATTACCCATATCACAGGAATAATGAACACAGGCATTAGGGACATTAGTGTCTGAGCCACTCCTACCTGTGCGTTGGCAACGGCAACCATCGAAAGAGTCATCCCCAAGAATGGGCCAACTACCGCCCCTGCAGCTGTGTATTGAATGCCCTGTCGATTTCCAACGGCTTTCTTGGCGTCGGGCAATTTTCCCGCGAGAATGACGCATATCCATACGAAAGGGCCTGCCCACAGCATCCGCATTAGCGCGGCGGACAGGGGGTTTATCGCCGTGGTGACTCCAGCGTACATTCCTATCCTCGAGAGAACAAGTCCAAATCCTTGGCCCATCGCTGAGATCACTCCGAAAAGTAACCCCCACCTTCTTCGCATTTTCGTCACCAGTTTCTCTTCACGCGGTATTCCTCTTTCCAGCAAGACCACAACAATGCCTATCAACGTTACCGCAATCCCAATCATCGACAAGAGAGAGATAATCTGCCCTAACATGACGTACGCACCGATACAGGCAAAAATGGGAGATGACGCTTGCAAAAGTACTGAGCGCCTAGGTCCGATTGTTACATACGCGGCAAACAAGCCGAAATCACCGATGCCCAGTCCAACGACGCCACTAAGACCCAACCAGAACCATTGCGGGCCACTCGCAATCGGCAACAAGGCACCTAAAAGAACGACATGCGCGCAAACTAGAAGCAAAATAGCCATGGTCGTACGATAAGCGTTAACGCTAAATGAACCGATCCTCCTTCCAGCCGAAGTAAACAACAAAGAGCTTCCAGTCCACAAGCACGATGTGAGAACAGCAGCCGACTCACCCATCATACTTGAGACCAAATCAACCCACTTTTAAGAAAAAACCAAACGACAGCAAGACCCTTTAACCTTTCTCGTCGTAATTTCGCGCGCGCTCGACCACGTCGCTATCACAAGAGCGAGCCAAGTCTTGCAGCAGAGCGTTGGCGGGGACAGAACGTATGTTTGAAGTGACTTTGTGCTAAGCTTATTTGAGGAAAGACACAATCTTTAGGATATGAGTATTTACAGACATCCTTTGTATTATGAGGTTGCATTTAGCTTTTTTGACGTGAAAAAGCAAATCGATGCCTTCGAGGCGGTAATCGAAAGGTTCAGCAGGATAAGAGTAAAACGCTTTCTTGACGTTGCCTGTGGACCAAGTCTGCAGTTGAGGGAGCTGGCAAGAAGAGGCTATAAGACCGTAGGGCTCGACAATGCTCCTGAAATGCTGGCTTATTTAGTTGATAGGGCGAAAGAGGAGCGTCTCCGTATCGAAACTGTGCAGGCTGATATGTGCGCCTTCACGCTGAAAGGTAAAGTGGACTTCGCTTTTGTAATGATGGGTTCCTTGATCACTGATTCCGACGCCAAGCTTCTGAGCCACTTGGATTCCGTTGCGACCGCTTTGAGGAGCGGTGGCCTCTATCTTATCCAGAACGAAACCGTCGACTGGACACGCATGGAGGAGCAGAAATGGACTATGGAGAAAGCTGGAAACACTGTCAACACGACTTTCAACACTCGCTGGAAAGACGTACTCAACCAAATATACACACAGAAGCTCATACTCGAAGTCAACGACCATGGAAAAACTATCCGCCTAGAGTCCGAGCAGGATCTCAAGTTTTTCTTTCCACAGGAATTCAAAACCATGATAGCATTCAACGGCAAGTTCGAGTTTCTAGGATGGTGGGAGGGAACCGAGAGCACATGGTTCCTAGATAAACCGCTCGAGAAGGCAAAGACTCCGAGCAACTATAACATGGTACTCCTCAGAAGAAAATAGCCCCCTGCTCAACGAATAAGGCTGAAACATCGAAAGGCGCGTGCGATGCCAAACAATCAGTGACGCGTAAATGCGCGGGCTAAAGAGACGGACTACTTTTTCATTAAGCCTTTAACAAGGAGTTTTCGTGTCGTCTCGTCAAGATCGCAATAGTAGATTTTGCTTGCCACTTTCCTTGTCTTAAGGTATCGTCTGAGAGAGAATTGCTTTAGTGCTTCTCTTTCTTCGTTCGTAAACTGGTCAATTGGTATCATTGAGGGACCTTCAAGCTTCAAGAGTTTCATAACCAAATTCCTTGGTAGAAGCATGTAGACTTTTTTGTCTTCATACAGGTACGCTTTATCTCTTTCAAGATAGACTGGAACCAAATCAGCCGCGCGTTCTTTAGCATCCTTCGCGCCCCCGGCGTGAATCGTGCCAAAAGGTCTCGGCACCTCACCTCTTTTTTTCAATTCTTCTTTCTGGAGCGTCATGTCAAATTGCCTGTCGAGCCAGTCAGAATTTACCGCTACGGCTTGTTCAACCAACTTTTCAAATTTGTCGCAAACACGATTGACGATTCGTTCTATTGTCCGCGCGACCCTATTCAGTTCCACCTCCAGATCAGCAGATTCTGTGACAGCCCTCGACAGTTTGAAGTTTCTACGATTCACCGCCAAAGAAGCATGCATATCATCATCGAGCTTCAAACCATCATAAACCTCGAACCCTACAGGTCGCTCAAACAACACCTCGGAGCTTATCCTGTAACCGAAGCCCTCTGGCGCAACCGCAACAGGACCAACAGAAGTGAACCCCAAATCCACACGGGACAAAACCTCGATCGAGACTTCCTGATTTTGTTTTAGAAACTCCGCAAGTCTCTTGTAGTCCGCCTTTTTTAAATCAACCTCTATCTTGAAACGCAAGAAGTTTCGCTCTAATTCGTTCTTTTTGAATCTCTCTTATTCAGAACTAATTATTATAAGGTTTTAAGCGTTCTCGCGGGCGGTCGACGAAACTAATACAATTTTCCGGTTATTTCTGTTCGAAAGCTTTTAGCACTCTTTCAGCAGATTTACGCACAGCAAGATGTGCATTGCCAATCAGCATTGCTGATTCATAATTTTTAACTAAATAGCTCGCAGAACTGTAAAGTTTGTCGAAAGGATGTAGAAAAGAATGGACCAAAGACGACTTTCAATAGTGTTACTTGCATTCTTCTGCGCAAGCATAATTCCCTCGATTGCTCAAGCTGCAACAATAACATCATGTACCTTCGATAGGACACCTTACTATCCAGGCCAAACTGGCTCCATAGCAGTGACTCTATACAATGATCAAGCCAGCAAGATCAGAATCACGGATCTAACTGCCGCGATAAATTATTATTACAATAACGAAGTCAGCTATCAACAAACATTCTTAAGCAACGCAACTCTGCCTGTTCAAGTTCAAACCGGAATTAACCAAACCCTATACATTCCCTTCAGCCTACCGACTAACATTGCCCCAGGTTGCACTCAATTATCCGTTGCCGCCACAGTCCAACTCTGGAACAACAGCACAGGATCGTGGAACGTGTACAACGAACAGTATCCGTCTTATTCACCAACTCTCTACATAGAATCGCCATACAAACCGCAACTGCTTAGCCTACAAGCAACCAACAATGCGACAACGATCATGATGTATCTATTAGCATTCACCACGGTTTTGTTCGCCGGGGCGACAGCGTTCTTCTATCTCGTAGCCAGAAGAATAAGAAACGTCAGGCAAAACGTAGCCTGAACACCCCATTTTTGGTGCAGATCAAGAAGCGACCGCCAAGAAGGATAGCTAGTAGAATTCAAGCTTTCTTTGTTCTATTCCAGCTCATGATTAGCTTAGAGCCAGAAAAAGATGATGAAACCGAAGACCGTCGAGTTTCCTCGAAAAAGGAGATACGACCCGAGGGAGTTAACAGCGAGCCGGAAACTACGTATAACGCGCGAAGAGTTGACGGGACTTCCAAGATATTCCCACTTCGAAAGCCCGAACAAATGACCCAGTGTTCCTCCAGAGATCTGAGGGAAAAAACCCATAAATCCTTGAGTGGAAGGATTCAGTTGGAGTGATAATCCGTGTCTGCAGCCTTTCATGGTAGCAAGTATTGTTGGATGAATGGCAAGGTCATCGAGACGAGAGACGCGCAGGTTTCTGCCATGGAGCCTATCCATCTAGGCATCTTCGAGGGTATAAGGGCCTACGTCGAAGGCGACGTACTGGGCAAGGGACGACTGAACATCTTTCAATGGAAGTCGCACATTGATCGTCTCTGGCGGAGCGCGGGGGTCTGTGGTCTCAAGATACCCTACACGAAGGATGAACTTCTGGATGCCACAAGGAAAACCGTCAATGCGAATGGCTTTGAAACGAACATCTACATTCAGCCACGAATCTGGCCCAGGGCTGACGCACCCGAAGAAGTCCACGTCGTCATCCCTGTTTGGACATTTGAAACGATCTTGGGCGAAGAAAATGCCCGTTTCTCAAAACCACGCAGGTTCATGATCAGCTCCTGGCGCCGCATAGCCTCCGACGCCCTTCCTCCACAGGCAAAGACTTGGGCAAACTACGCCAACTCTGCTCTAGCCTTGCGAGAAGCGGCGAGACTTCATTATGATGGAGCGATATTCTTGGACAACAGAGGCTTCATCAGCGAAGGAACAGGCGCCTGCATAATGACCGTGAGACACGGAAAGATGATTACGCCACCTGTTGCAGCATCTATTCTCGAAAGTGTCACGAGGGAAACACTCCTCGGAATCATGCCAGCTGACCTGGGTATCCCGATCGAGGTAAGAGACATCACACGAACGGAGCTCTACGCATCTGACGAGACCTTCCTCTGCGGAACCGGTTGGGAGATCACTCCAGTTACGAGCATAGACGACCTGACCGTAGGCGAAGATTACCCCGGCGATATTACTAGGCGTCTCGCCAAGCACTATGCTGAAATCCTTGCAGGACGGGTTAAAAAGCATATAGAACTACTGACGCCCACATGAAATGCGTTCCAACCCTCAAAGCATTGACGCCTCAAGACAATTGAATCTTAACAGAGTTAGCTATTGTGACGCACTATTATCTAGATGCCAACGGTCAAGAAGAGCCAGTAGACGAGTAGGTTGATGGTCGTCAAGATTATGCCAATTTTTGCGAAGTCTAGAAAGGTTATGGTCTGTCCGAATTTCTTTTCTGCGTTTTGTATTATTATAATGTTGCTTGCCGCCCCGAGGATGAACAAGTTGCCTGCGATTGTGCTTCCTGCAGCCAAGGCCATCAATTCTTTTGTCGAGGCACCAGCGTTTATGAGAATCGGCAGATAGAGAGCGACCATGGGTACGTTTGAAATCAGTTGGCTTAGAAGTGTGCCGGTCAGCAAAATTGAAACAATAGACGTTATATTCAGGCTCAATCCGGTTATGACTGATTGGAAAAATCCTGATTCCCAAACGCTTTCCATCAGGACAAACATCGCCGCAAAAAAAACTAGCGTGCGCCAATCTATTTTCTTGATTACCTCAACCCGTCTTGGACTGAGTGCGACTATTGGCGCCGCAGGTACCAGGGCAATGTAGGTTAGTCTAAAGTCGACTTGAATGTTCAAGACAACGGTGATGATTTTTGCTGCTATTAGGACACTTATTAGGACTAGTGAAAGCTTAGAAAGTGCCGCCAATTTATGATCTTTCACTGGTTCCTCGTGATGTTCTATTACGCACGTTTGTAGGTCATTCTTGAAGAAAAATCTCAAGAGAACGAAGGCTAAGAAAAGGTTCACGAGGGTCGGTAGTAGGAGGAAGCGGAAAAATGTGACAAACGTGTTTGGAACGTTGCCGTTGATGGCTATGAGCACGTTTTGTGGGTTTCCGATGGGGCTCATTACGCTTCCAATTGTGACTGCAAAGGCCAAAGTTAAGAGCATGAGTTTCGGAGGCAGTTTACACTGTTTTGCCAAGAGCAGAACAACCGGCGTGCCAATGATTGCCAAGGTATCATTCATTAAAAGTGCCGAAGCTAGACCAAAACCGAACAAGACCGCGAGCAGCAGCTTGTCGGACGAGTTGGCCATCCTAAACAGCCTGTAGGCCAAGTGAGATAGGTAGCCGCTCTCTACAAGGGCTACTCCTACGATAAACATGCCAAAAAGAAAAAGTATGACATCAAGGTTTATCGAGAGCAAGGCATTCATCGGTGAAATCTGGCCTGTTACGAGCACGGCGATTGCTCCGAAGAGCATTATTTGCCAAATCTGCAACCTGATATTCCCTATCCGTCTGGTCGCTATCAAAACGAAGACGATCGCGAGGACGATTACAGGGATTATCACAGCCTAACTATGAAAGAGGGCTCGCTTTAAAAATCTGAGCAAGAATGTGTTTCGTCTAGTCCCCTGAAATAAAGCGGCGTCCAATTTCATACAGAACTGCAATCGTTTTCATTCATTGAATCGCGTAAAAATCTTGAATAAGCTATTCGAACACGTGCTCGAAAAGGCCTTTATAGTTTTCTGCAGATTTCCAATGGTGGCTATTATAAGCGAGCGCTGTGAAGAAAATAGTGAGATGGAATTTTATGGGTTTCAGAGGATACTTAAGAAAGATCGAAGGGAAGGGAATTCTTCAAAAAATAGATGTCAAGGTATCAAAGAGATTAGAGATCTCTGGAATCTTAAAAGAAGTCGAGCCAACGCCAATATTATTCAATAACGTCAAGGAATCTGAATTTCGCGTTGCTGGCAATATGTTCTGCACCAAAGACGTAATTGCTGAGTATTTCGGTGTAACCCCGGCGGATCTTATACCGATGCTTTCCAAGGCTATCTCTGAACGCTCAGAACCAGAGAGAGTTACTCAAGGCCCTTGTCAAGAAGTCGTCGAATCAAGCGTAGATTTAGACAAACTGCCAATATTATTCCACTGTGAAAAAGACGGTGGAAACTATGTTAGCTCTGCTGTTGTCATTACCAGGGATCCAGATTACGGTCAAAACTTGGATTTTCATCGTGCAATGCAGTTTTCTAAGAACAAATTTGCGACAAGAGTGGTTAAAGGCCGCCATTTTCACCAGTTCTTGGAAAGAAATGGCGAGTTGGATGTGGCGTTTTGCATAGGGAATACGCCTAACGTTCTAATTGCTGCAGCGACTTCCGTAGATGTTGGAATTGATGAGTTACATATAGCAAACGCTTTAGAGCCCTTGAAAATTGT
>DATHCB010000084.1:0-4506 GCA_035319765.1 Bathyarchaeia archaeon | reverse complement strand
ACTGCGTTTTTTAACTTCTCCTCATCTACAGTTCTCAAGGTACCGTCTGGCAATAGGCAAAGGTCCACTTCTAAATCCACATACCTGATACAATGTGGATACAGTTCTACGGGTGTGCTGAAATTAAAGTAGCAACCCTTGTACTGCCCATCTCTAGAATAGTATTTAGTTTGGAAATACCATTCTCCTAAGCTTGCTTCTGTCAACGCAACGTCTCCGGCCTCCTTCTTGACACCCAAACCGTCATAAACCCCGTCCTTCGCGAAGACTCTACGCAGCCGAATACTAGTTTCATCCAAAAATTCCACGGTTGCCCTCCCAAGGTAGAGTACCTTCCATGAGGGTTTTACATGCTCTATTCCGATATTAGCACCTGCAAAGGGATATTCCGCTTCGATTTCTTGTCTAAAGGTCGCCTCAACCTCTTTGTATACCTCTCCTTTTTCGAGCGACGCTTCTGCCCCCTCTAAAGCCGCTGCAACCCTTCCTCCAACTACTTCAAAGTAATGATGTCTAGGCAAAGTCGGGCGCATAGTAGCACGTACTTCGTCAAGCCTTTTCTTTGAAAGGGCAGGTAATTCTATATCCATCACGTATGAACCTTCTCGAAGCATAATTGGTGCTTCCAATCGCTCTGCCTCTTGAAAGACATTCTCCGCTTCCTCGGTCAAATTTTCCACTTCAATCTTCAAATCATCTGATTTTCGATTCGCTGCCTCAGTTCGCCAAATTATGCCCCAATCTTTCGGACAAAGATTCTTTCCCAGTTCGTACAATCTGGCTCTTATCCCTGGATCTTGAATCTTAAGGCTAACGCCGACCTTTCCTTTCGAAGTCAAAATCGCATATTTGCCAGGAATCGCGATCCTAGCTGTAAGGGAAGGTTCCCTTACTCCGATTCTTCTTCGCCTAACCTGCACAACGACTTCTTTTGACTTGATTGTATCTTTTTCTTCCTCTGGAATTCTTCCGACCGCTTCGCCTATGTCAATTAAAATCGATCGCGAAGAGATATCGATGCCGCGCAAAAGGCCCTTGTAGATCCCACCAACACTGATTGGCCACTTTCTCACGATTACATCGTCAAGGTTAGATTGGAGAGTGCAGCTCAATCTCTCTGTTGTTTCCCTGTCTCCAGACGTTCGGATCCCATGTCTATCGTAACGGTCCTCAATGAAGATGTTTGGTGGTTGGTTGCTGTGATTTAGTTCAGACCTTTCTTCTGCAATAATCGAGGGCTCAACAATAAAATCGTTGTCAAGAAGAAGCTTTGCCAAGGCGACGGAGTAAATGCCTTTGATTCTTGCCCTCGTCAACTTGCCAGCTTCCATATCAACTGGCTTCTTTCTGTATCTTGTAAAGATAACCCGACACACTCACGCTGAATTCTACGTTCAAGAGTTCTTGGGCGAGCCAGATGTTCGTGTCCAAATGAGGTGTCAAAAAACGCGTATAATAGACGGACTCGCCCTTGGATAACGCTGAGTAAGGCACAAGTATATCAGCCAAGTGCACATCTGCAGTCGATTTTGCGTCTATTTCCAAAACTAAATTCTCAGCTGCCTCTTTGCCGACGATCTCGCTCGGTTTGCCGAGTTCTCCGATTGCGTCGCCACCTAAAATGACGCCTGTGTCTGTGAGAGCCCACAAAACTAGTGAACTGCCTTTCTGCAAAGCATTTGATTGGTCGTTAATTACCTGAATCTTCGCTTCATAACGATGCATTCGTAATATGTCGTTTGCTGCCTTCGCTTGTCGTGCTGCAACGTTCTTGTCCGCTAAGAAGGTGCAGACTGAAAGCCCCGCTGTAGTCTTCACTTTTCCAAATTCCTCTCGGCGAAATGGCTCGAGTCGCCTGCACGGCTGAACTTCCAGATTGACTTCGCCCATACCTTTTGGATAATACCCATACTTGTCAATGGTTATCTTAGCGCTTAGTCCCATACTCTCAAGAACTGGCAGAAGCACATACCGCAAATAGTTTATCGTAGGCGAGTGTGAGACGTCCGTTCCGCCTTTTGAGATGTGTACTTTCACGGGCTTTTCTGCATAGGCGCAGATCGGAAGAATTGTCAGTATTAGCATTGGGATGCTGCCTGCGGTTCCGATTTGGGCTTCGATCTCGCCACCGATGACTCCGCTTGGTCTATACCAGATCTCTTGAGATCCCACTGTTGCGCCTTCTATTTCGGCGTTGCATAGTTTAGCGGCGGTCAGTACGGCTTCAAGATGTTGCGAACGGAGTCCAGGTGAACTTCGCTTTGCGCGTATGTTGTATATGTGAAGGGGCTCGTTTAATATGCTCCCTAGGGCTACTCCCAATCTTAAGATTGTGCCGCTCCCGCTTTTTATGCTTCCATCAATCTCAAGCAAGCTGAGATCCTCGCGACGACATTTTAAGCCTTAGAAGCTATTTTGCCTTGCGATGAAAAGAATAAAATAAACGATAAGATGAATATGTAATCTCGAGAGTCTTGTTTATGAGCGAAAGAAAAAGCATCGAAGAAATCTTACGTCGATTGGATGAGTCGCTAATTATTCTAAGAGACGTATTGGGCGACCTTGAAGAAGTGTCAAAATCTCTACACTCCAGTGAACCAACATCATTGCCCAGCATGCCTGCACCGTCACTCTCGCCTTCAAAAATGCCGCCGGTTACGCCGACAGCAGCTTACAGGAAGCGTAGCATCGACGATGTCAAAATGATGTTTCCGCAAGAGCTGGAAGGCTTGTTAACCTTCGCTGATAAAGGCGATCATGTCATAATAAAACCTCAACGATACTTGGGCTCGGAAAACTTTGCAAAAATAGCCTCAATCATAAGAGGCGCTGGTGGCGAGTACATCAGTGCTGGTAAAGATTCGCACTTCCGTATTCCGAAGCAATTTGAATAATTCGTCTAATAGCGAACTCTGAAATCTTCAAATTCGCCGACAAACTCTTCCCATATGATTTCAACTTTCGTCACTCGTGCGTATGGAGGTCCTTTCTTACAAAATTCTAGCATCTTCCGCACGTTACCTATTTCGCCTTCGAAGACTGCCTCCACGCGATCATCATAAGTGTTCCGAACCCAACCATTAACGTGTAAGCTAGTTGCCACTCTATAAGTTTGTTGGCGAAAGAAGACACCTTGCACTTCACCACTTATGAAGACGCGTGCCCGGGCCTTCAACTGTCTTTTGCCTTCTGAAAGTCTATACATCTTTACGAAGATGAGCGTTTCTCCTAAAGAGTAATAGTTTCACTGCTCTCTCTCCGCGTCTTATTGTCGTTGCTTAGAGGCTCTTAAAAAGACTAAGCTCGAAGCTATCGTGGTGAAGCTTCATGTACTCGTCGGGTGGCAAATTTCTAATTTATACTTCGCGCTTCTCAAGTCAAGGCGACCGCTTGAGAGTTGTGGGTCCAGCAGTTGCGAAAATTGCAAAATCTCTGAGCTTGGGCGTCGAAATTGCGCCTACTAAGAAGACTCTTTCTGTTTACGTCTATTATCAAAATGACGGCGGGGAGGAAATACCTGTTTACTGTGATTGGGGCAAGAATTGGAATGAAGAGGACGTCTACAAGGCTATTAGAAACATGATGTTTGTTCTTTCCTTCCACCCTGGGCTTTCAGGCTTGCAGAATGTTCGCGAGGAGATGTGCGTCCTAGCCTAAAACAGGCTAGGTCTTCTTGAGCTTAATTATGTTGGTCGTCAGTTCTACTTCGTAGATTTGGTTCACGTCAAAAGTAATACCGAGATGATCATATTCTTCCTCGGTGAGGAATAGCACGATTTTTGGAAAAGCTATATTCCCAGGAGCGCCCATGACTGGAAGTTGCTGCTGTAGAGCTTGAACGACGTCTTGCACCATTCTTCCCTCCTCTGTTGCGGGTCTAATGGCAAATGGAGGCATTGGTCGTTCCTCAACAAGCTCTATTCGTTTGCCAAGATTTCCTTCGGGGTCACGTATAGACTCTATTCGCTGAACTCTAACTCGCACCATTATTCTCTACTTCCAGTCTTGTCATACTCGTGGGGCAATGGTTTATGTGTTTCCGTGGCGCAGTTCGTGGTTCTCTGTTTCAACGTTTCTTGAGACACGGACTCATCTCTCGTGACGTTTTGTTAATCCCTTTGTCCAGATCTTTGCGAATTATTCATCCTAGGTTTTTCCAATAAACGTACATTAGAATAACGCATTTGCCAGTTCCTTGCTAAGATATTTGCCATTCCGCGGCAGTGCAGTTCCACCACCGATTTTTGAGAGAAAGGATTCGCGCGAAATCGGTGGCGTGAGTTCTTGAAGGTTCTTAAACCGAATGAAAGTCGTTTCTTGTTTTCCTTCAAGAAATTCCTTGTATTCGTCGTGGGATTCGAATATTGTTTCAATGCCATATTTGTTCCATAATTCATCTGCATTACCGACGACGCGTTCGAGGAAGTCCGCTTTTCCCCTGATTTCCCTAATTGGGTGCTTCACGTAAAATAGAAGCAGCTTTGCATCAAGCGGGCCTACCCTTCC
>DATHCB010000083.1:0-4269 GCA_035319765.1 Bathyarchaeia archaeon | reverse complement strand
TCTGAAGCGTACACGCCATGTGCCCATTGATTGTATCGTCTTCCCATTACTCCGAAACGGTCAACAAGCATTGAGACATCAGATCTGGCTAGGTCGCCGATTGTTCTTATGCCCATATTGTTCAACTTCTGCTCGGTCTTCTCGCCGATCCACAGCATCTTGCGGACTGGCAAGGGTGCCAAGAAACCTTCAGCCTCGCCGTCCCTTACGACGTTCAGGGCGTCAGGCTTCCTGAAGTCACTGGCAATTTTTGCGACGAGCTTGTTCGAGGCAACGCCGATTGAGCAAGTTAGCCTTTCTTGCCACAGAATCTCATGTTTTATGCGCGCGCGCATCTCAACGGTTCAATTTGAATGCTTTCCAACAACTTTGCAATGAGAATCGTCCGTATCACGAAAGAGCCCGTTGGTTTGTTATTCGGTCTAAAAGTGGACTTGAACAAGAATTGAAGGAACTTTAAGCTAGCATGGATACGTACAGCAGTCTACTGGATAATGCGACTGCTCGTGGAGGATTCAAGACCACAAAAGATTTCATTAGGCTCAATTAGGAAAGAAGCAAATTAAAGTTGAAGGCTCTAGAAGCTGTTAATGATTATCCGAAATTTATCGACGACTTATTCCATGATTTTTCGCGCGCTACCGCGTCAGATAGCTTCAAACTTTTCCTGCATTTGACCTTGCTTGCTATTAAGAAGTGGCTTAATTGGGATTGAAACGTGTGGTTACGGGAACGTTAATCGTCGACGAAACCTTATATATCATTAACGTTAAACCATGTTAACTATGCCGCAGTCTAGCTATCTTGTTGCTGCGCAACAATTTATGACAAGGGAGTTAATCTCCTATGAAGATGAACTTTTCAGTGTGCTCTATCACGACATCGGGGATTTTGCATCGGCGCAAACGACTAAGATAGTTAGTCAGAAACGCAGGACCTCAATATATGGATCCCGAGGTGTAGGAAAGACAGCTGCAATGCAAGGCGCTCTATTTCAAGCTCTGACGAGCTCAAAAGAAGTAGAAATTATGCCTATCGCTGTCAAAGTGAGGGGTGCTAGGGCAGCCTCAAATATTAAGGAACTAGAGGATGCTTTCTATAGATCTGTGCTTTCAGGAATTTTAGAAGTCTCAGAATTTAAGAGAAAAGAAAAAAGACTGAAAGAAGGAACAAAGAAGTACGCTCCATGGGTGGCTGGGAAAATGATGGAGGCTTTCAGCTTAGTCTTTCCGCCTCTAGCTCTGGCCTCTGGCGCGGCTGAAAAAGGTACGAAGTGGCTCGTCGGGAAGTTAAATAAACCTGATATCGAATCAATTCTCGCTTCAACCCTCACTGACGCGAAACATGCTACGGACATTCTCCTCAGCCATCTTGAAAAGAGTGGAACATTTCCTGTATTCGTTATTGATGAACTCGACAAAGTGAACTCCGACGTGATTCTCTCGGATTTCTTTGACGGAAACCAGCTATGGTTTCAGGGAAAGCCAGGAATAATATCGCTAACGTATACCTTCGGTGAATCAATCAAACTTGCGGCAGTTTCATCGGCGAAAAGGGTTTCGACAGTGGAAATGTGCACTGGAGTAACCAGGCTGGAAGATGCCGAGACGATAATCCACTCGAGAGCATTCCAAGGTATCTCTCAAATATGTCCAACTGAAAAGGCCGCAATTGAAATGACTAGGGAGCTTCTCCCGTCGGAGACAATCAAGGCAGTTTTGAACGTTTCAGCACCGAACACTTTTCAGATGCTGGAAAAAACATACGAAGCCATTCAGAAAGCCATTAACTCAGCCTCCAAAACTGTAACTCCTGAACATGTTTTGGAGGAGGAGACAGAAGCTGAAAACCCAACAGCACTGGAGCATGAAATCATGAAAGAGCTCAGTAAAGGAAGACTCACGCCAAGTGATCTAGGTGACCGTCTCGACAGAAAACAGCCGTCTATAGTTCGGACACTCAAAGAAATGATGAAAAAGAACTGGGTCCTCAGGGTGGGAATTGGAAAACGAGCCTACTATTCTCTGACAATGCATGGAGATTCTGCAATGAGGCGATATCAAAATAAACCTACGCAATAGTTAACCCCAATCTACGTTAATAATATATATATGAAATGGCCTGATTAGCATAGAATCAGCGCGCGTTATTTGGATTTAGAAACGAACGTGTTGTTCTTTATGTAGAATCTCAGTTTTCTGTTCTTGCCTTTCGAAAGGCCTATTCTGGTTGATTCTACGACTTCTCCTCTTTCAAGTGAGGAGTCTTCTATGAACAATTCGTTTTTTGTTAGGTCCAGTCCGTTGTGTCTCTTGTCTATCCCGAATGCCTTTGTCAGTTTTCCCGGTCCGTTTGTGAGGTTTCCTATGTCAGTGATTCCCCTGTTCTTTTTCATGGTTTCTATCCCTTCAAGCGGCTCTAGAGCCCTTATCAGAACCGCTCCGAGTCTTCCTGTTTTGGCGTTTACGTTTAGCATCCAATGGTTTCCGTAAGTGAAATAGACGAACGCGTATCCCGGTGGCATTAGCAACGCTTCGGGAATGTTTTTGACTCTTCTAAACCCGATGGCGCCGGGGTCACCGAGTCCCAGGTAGGCTTCGACTTCAACTATTCTTCCCTTCAGAGTCTTTTTCCCAGTTTTGAGAACGAGGGTTTTTCCCAGAATTTCCTTGGCGACTTCTTTCGTATCCCGGGAATAGAATTCTCTACCGAGTTTCATATGCTGGATGCGTCTCTGAATTCTCTTGTTTTGCAGGCTGAACCTGCTACAGATCCGTCAGTTCGGCTATAGCTTTTTCCGCACGCGCTCTGGATTTAGCATCTTATTTGAGAGCGCGTAGCGCGCGCTTCAGGCTCTTGTTTCGGCTACGGAGACGAATACGACGCGGCTTTGGATTCTGTGCTCCTAGAAGCAAGGCATGTTCGTTGATGAATATCCTAAGCCTTGCCCAAGATTTTAGAGGTCCATAGTTCGACGTCTTCTTTTTTTGCCCTGTAATCTTGAATAGCATCTTGATCTCTTGGGAGATCTTTTATGCGACTCATGACAAATTCGAGATCAAGTCTCTTAACTATCTCAGAGATGATTGCAGAATCTTGAGCCCCGTATCTTGGGTCCAGGAGGGCTAGAAGGTCTGTTTTGTCCTTTGCAATCTTTCCTTGGAAATAGTAATTCTCCTCGTCGGCCAGCTTCTCGTGCTTGAATGTCCATTCGCGATCTCTTAAAGCCTTGAGTTTGTATAGAAAGAGGAGTTCTTTTAAAGGCACCCAGACGAAGGTATCGTCGATCTGTCTCCTGTTGATGTAGTCTTTCTTGGCACAAAGACCATACGGCAATTTCTTCGCCACATTTTCCTTGAAACAATTTTCATCCTCAAAGCTGCATGCATCGATATGAATGTCCCCGATGCGGGTGCCTTCTTTAGTAGCATGCTTGACGAAGAACTTGGTTAACCCAGTTTGATCCCTTTTCACCAACTCATAACCATGCGAAGCCATGTACAGATCAAGCTGGGCATAGAAGGGTTCTCGAGGGCCAACACAATCTATGTCGAAAGAACCAAGATATGGGTTGTATGAAAAAACAGCCCAGCCTCCTATCACTATTATCGTGGTACCATGCACTAAACTGAACCAGCCTGCGAGGCTCTTCAGTTCAGCGAGGGACTCGTCTCGTATTAAATCTCCTGGAGCTGTCAAATCTGCTTTCACTTCCGAGAGGATAACTGTCTATAGAGTTCTACGGCAGCGTCCTTGCCTGTTTCGCCGTAAGACGAAAGATCAATCAGGACCTGTGTAGGTGAGCAGACTGAAAACCCGTCAAGTATCCCTGCTTCCCCCAGAATGTCAGGAGTGTCAACTCTGAAAAGCTCTATTCGCATGCCTTTCTCAGTAGAGCTAGCCGATTGTTCCATAAACTCTGAGACGCTACCAGCAGGCTCAATGTAGGAGTAGACCGTGTCATACCTCATAGAGTAAGCAGAGTATCGGTTTGCCGCCGAAAATAGCGTCAGTGCATACTTGATTTTATGCGGAGCGCAGGTATTCTTCAAATAATTTTCCGTTTCGTGAGTATCTTTGGTGAATGGTACGTAGATATCGCGGATTTTCAATTTCGGCATGGGCCTCTCCCACGAGACTTCATTTAGCAATCTGTACGGCTCAAGCAGAACGAGTGTTCTCTTCTTGTAGGCCACTATGTCTCTTTCCGCTAGTATCGAAACAACTTTGTTGACCATTCCGATTGACACGTTGGCTTCTTGAGCTATC
>DATHCB010000082.1:0-14796 GCA_035319765.1 Bathyarchaeia archaeon | reverse complement strand
AATTCTGTCAGCCTCCATTGGGTGTCCGCAGGACTCGTGGCTCGCGATACCGGTAACCTCAGGGCCGCATATGAGATCGGTTTTTCCAGGTTTGACTGGCTTGCCCTCTTTCAGTACGCTATGTAGCACTTTTACTTCTTTAGCTAGGGATTCGTCGAGTTTCCACATGTCGAAGGCTTCCCATCCTCCGCTGTAGCCCCATTCTTTGAATGTGAGTTGCTCCATTTTTCCCTGATCGACTACGGTGATGCCGATGGCTTGGGCGTTGATTTTTGGAACGTAGGAAGATATGGCTGAGCCCTCGGAGTTGACGAAGTACTTGTCTGTGATGAAGATGTTAAGGATCAGCATTCTGGCGGCTACGTTGATTTTTTGCGATACTATTGTTTTGTCGATTTCTGAGAGCGTGCCTATCTTGTCTTCGCTTGAGATGTTTTCAATCTTTTTCTTCTGTTTGACTTCCCAGTTGGTCTTGACGGCTTTTTCTTGGGCGAATTTTATTTTG
This sequence comes from Bathyarchaeia archaeon, assembly GCA_035319765.1. Classification (GTDB taxonomy): domain Archaea; phylum Thermoproteota; class Bathyarchaeia; order Bathyarchaeales; family SOJC01; genus DATHCB01. The sequence goes on along the minus strand of DATHCB010000082.1, from coordinate 14,291 downwards.
TCTTTTCGTTGGGCGTTGATGGCCAGCTTGTGCGCGACGTTCACTATTTTTTCTGCTTCCTCTTTGGTCCACTTGTTGGACGATGCGAAGCCTAGGCCTCCGTCTGCGAGGATTCTGACGTAGAATCCGCTGTCTAGGGCGGTGGAGTAGGCGTCGAGAGTTCCGTTTTTGAGCACCATGTTTTCAATGTTTGTGTCCTGTGCCTTTGCTTCTGCATAATCGATTTTCTTGCTCTTAGCATATTCGAGACAGTGGTCAACAATGTCCTTTTCCATGATTTTTTCCTCTTTTGATTTTGATTTCTATACAGAGTCAAGCAAGAGTGTAAATATCTTTCTGCAAAAGACGGGGAATTTATGGGTAGAAAAAAATGGGGGCTATTTGGCTCGTATCATACGTTCTTCGAGTAGACTCGTTAAGAGACCCATATAGCGGCAATTATCGCATAGTCCGTCATTTTCAGTTGCAGATCTCTTGTCGCACTTGTGGCATTTGCCATACTTGCCCGCGTTGCGCCCCATTGTATATCACATCTAAATGAAAAGGGATGGAGCGTACATTAAGGGTTGTGCAAGCAAAATTCGGATTCTGCAGCAGAATTGCTAAACAAAAACCGAAAACACAGTCATTGCTCCAGAAGAGTTTCAAATGTTTCTCTTTTGGGTATTCCGATCAGGCGCTTGCTGCCTACGATTATCGTGGGTGTGGTTGTAACACCTTTCAGTTTTGCCTTTAGTTTTCCCTTTGAACTCGATACGTCGACGATTTGAAACTTAAGGTTCTTTTCTGCAGCGAGTTCTTTGACGAGCTTCAGCGCTGCCCCGTCTTCTCCGGAGATGACTTTCTCGGTCTTAGAAATTTCCCTCACTGAACAATAGTGAACCCCGCCGCCAGCGGCGAGTGGTCTTCCTTCAAGACTCGTGCTGGTTATAACCTCTTTATTCTTGATATAAACTTCGATGATCTTTGCCATATTCTCCCCTCAATCTAGCCCTATTTCAGAGGTTTAAAAGTATTATTAGACCATCGTAGACGAAGGGTGCTTTTTTACGAGATTTATTCCCTTTACTTTTGGGGTGTTGGTGTCATGGTACAGTCACACAGACTTAAGAGTGGATCATATCTTATAGGACTAGCCTGTGTCCACTCGGGAATGATGAAAAAATGGGAAAAGCTCCTGTGAACATCTCCCCTTCCTTGTTCGAGAATGGCGCTCTCACGGGTCGGACACATACCGGAGTTTTTAGAATGTTGGATGAAAAAGGTTTGGAGACCTCAGTTTCGTGTTTTAGGGTCCTCTCTCCTCCTTTCTCCCCTCACGCAAGCTCCAAACCTCTAAATCCAACACCCCAAACAAACTGGGTTGCATAGATGGCAGTCTAAAGAGGAGCTGCGAGTGTGTTGCCACGCGACACCGAAGTCGATCAAAGGAAAAATGCAAACTCGCTTTTCTTTTTGAGAAAAGAAGATGAGTGGAGATTCAAGATAAAGAAAGTTGAAACTGCAGATTATCCGGAAATCCAGAAACGAATTGAAGACGGAGAACCGGTGCTTATGCCACCCGAACGAAACGGGGAGACGATGCTAGCCAGCGAACGGGTCCTTCGACAGCGATTCAAGAAAGGCGCCGCAGAGCCATGGTACTTCACGCATGAATAACTAATCCTTGCATCGAGGGCTGACAAAATCGTCGCAAGAAAATTCTAGTCTCAGACGTCATCGCACGATTTAGGTTCCGTTGCTTATCTGAGACACTACAATTAAAGGAATTTTGCAGTGAACTCCTGTCTTTTGAAGACATTCTAAGAAATCTAATACGGAAGGGAGGAAAGCTTCAAAGAAGAGACTTAAGTCGGCTCACGTGAAGTCTTGGTTGGCATCTTTATTGGTCGTTACGGTCTTTCAGCTTCTGTTCAACTATTCTGAGTAGCTCTTGCGAAGCGACGGGTTTTACTAGGTAAGCGTCTGCACCTGCTTCCATGGCTTTGATCCCATTTTCCATCGAGGCAAAACCAGTGATTACTATCTTAACCATTTTAGGCTTGATTCGATGTATTTCCTCCACCAAGTCCACACCATCGATATCGGGAAGTCTTACATCGATGAGGGCGAGATCGAAAAGTCTGCTGTTCACCTTTTCTTCTGCTTCTCTCCCCGTCTCTGCGACGTCAACGTGGTACCCCTGTTTCCGAAGAATGCGCTCAGTGATTTGAAGTGCCACCTTGTCATCATCCACTACTAGAATGTTTTTCGTGTCTCCCAATCTTCCTCCACGCGGTTTTCTTGGTTCGGGAATCGTACACGCTTATGGTTGCTGAGCTTGTTAATATATGTGCTTAATAGCCAGATGGCCTCTACAAAGTCTCAACGTAATCCATGGCGTGATCTCTTTGAGCGAAGAGGAGATACTTAAGGTTCTCAATGAGCTCGGGTTATCGAAAAGAGAGTCAGAAGTGTACATCTTCCTGTCACAACATGGAATGCAGCAAGTCGCATCCATATCTGCGCCTCTCAAAATCGAAAGAGTGCAGACGTACCGGATTCTTAAGAACCTTCAAGAGAAGGGCGTGATCGAAGCTACTCTTGAGGCACCAACGCGGTTTGCTGCGATACCATTTGATACATTGCTCGACTCTCTGGTCAGAACTAAAATGGCCGAAGCGACCGCGCTGGAGGCCAAAAAAAATGAACTGGCGTCCTACTGGCGAAACCTAAGTGCCAAGGCTCCTGAATATTCCATTCCAAAATTTCGCGTGCTAACTGATCGCAAGAGAATATACGCAGAGATTAAGCGTTTGATAGTTGAGGCGAGGGCCGAAGTACTGGAGCTTACGACGGGTCTCGACATTGCGCAGGAAGATCTAGCTGGGATATTTGACTCGATGGTTGACCTGACAAGAAAAAATCGGGCTCTTCAGGTGAAGATTCTTACTAGCGTTTCCAAAGAGAATATTGCGATAGTGGAAGAAAAGCTTCACTCCTCTAATAGGAATCTCAACATTCAATGGCGCCATCTCGACTTGGGTTCGCGAGCTTATCAATTTATAATGAGGGATGCTGCAGAAGTGATTCTGTACGTGACTTATGGAAGTAAGTCTCCTCTCTCGAATCAGCCAGATTCTGGCTTATGCATAAGCAGTGAAGTGTTCGTTTCTACACTCAGACAGTCCTTCATGGATATGTGGCGCGACGCTGTGCCAGCGATGGAACGAGTGTTAGAACTGAAGACAGGCAAGCCACCCACGGAGACGCTTGTGATAAGGGATTCTAGGGAAGCTCAAGCTAAACTGACAAGCGTGCTAAGTTCGGCGGGAAAAGATGCGATAGCGATTTTCTCATCTGACATGCTCAACGGATCCTTGAAAAAGAACCTCTTTGACTATTTGAAAAAGCCGATAAGATTTCGAATCATGGCACCTATCGATCTAGATAATCTGGAGGCATCGATGGAGCTTTCAGAGACCTTCGAGATGAGAAGTGTTCCCATCAGTTATTTGATGATGATGGTCGTCGATTACAGACACCTTTTCATATTTAAAACTCCGACGAAGCAAATTGAAGCTGAGGATTCGCTCGATCTGGAGAATCTGTTTTACACAAATGATCAGCGGTATGTCGAGAGAGTCGGGAACATGCTGGACGACATATGGAAGAGGGGTACGGATGTTCGTGAGCTCGTTTCTGGCAAGACTGCGCGGCCGCTGAGTTGCCAGGTTGCAGGATCCGATTCGGTGACAAATCTTATTGAATTAATGATCGAGAACAAGGCGAGCTCTGTCATTGTGACAGAGCGTGGTAGTCCTGTTGGGATAGTAAGCGAGAGAGATGTGCTCGAGAAAGTAGTCAAACCGCGAAAGAACCCGGACAGCACACGTGCAAAAGCAATTATGTCCCTGCCGATCTTGTCTGTCGAGTCGGCTGAGCCGTTGGCGGAGGCTATGAAGATTATGCACAAGACTGGCATGCGAAAAGTAGCTGTATTCAAGAATGGGAAACTAAGCGGAATGTTCAAGATAGACTAACTATCAAAAGGTTGCTTTCCCAACGAGGTATATCGCTGAGTGAGGCTTTAATGTCTCACTTTTTCATTTAGCAATCGAGGCTTCCTAGGAGTTCTTCGGTTGTCACGGGTTTCGTAAGGTAATAGTCCGCTTTTTGCTCCAAGGCCTTTTTTCTGTCTTCGTCTGATGGATAGCCTGTTAGCACGATTTTCTTCATAGATGGTGCGATTGTGCCAACTCTGGTTAACAAGTCCAAGCCGTTCATGTCTTGGAGGTGGACGTCGATCAAGATTGCATCATAAGATGCCGCCTCAAGTCTTTCAAGTGCCTCATGGGCAGTCTCGACGGCATCAACGTTGCATTCCGCTTTTTGAAGGATCTTCATCAGTACCCGCAGTACTACTTTATCATCGTCTACTACGAGTATACGTGGGGGCCGTCCCAGACTATCCTTCAACGTCGTTCCACATATCATAATAGCTTCAACCTATTCTTAAGACTGTGTGGGTGACTCTCTACTATGACACTTTTCAGGATGAAAGGGTATTTTTGGCTTATATTTGCTGCAACGCCGATTCACTTTAAAGATAGAAGGCGGCAAACAGGGATGAACTAGCTTTTAGTTCTCGAGTCTCTCGGCAATTACTTTTATGAGTTCTTCAGGCTTGACTGGCTTGACTAAGTAGGCAGCGGCGCCGTGATCTTTGGCCTTGGTTGCGTCATCCAAAGAGGGGAATCCTGTGATGGCGACTTGCTTGGTCTTAGGATAGGATGCGTGTATTTTGGACAGCAAGTCTGTGCCGTTGGTGTCAGGCAGTTTTACGTCCATAAGAATGAGATCGTACGTTTTTTCTTTGAGTTTCTCCATCGTTTCTTGTCCTGTTTCAGCCGTGTCAACGTCGTATCCTTGTTTTCGGAGAATACGACTAAAAGTGCTCAGTATGGATTCATCGTCGTCTACTACTAGAATGCTCTTCTTTTGGTTCTTCAATCTTGTCCTGTCTTCTCTGTTATGGGCAGTTTCACAGTGAATGTGCTCCCTTTTCCAACTTCGCTCTCAACGGTTATCTCCCCGCTGTGAGCTTCGACGAACTTCTTGCATACGGCCAGTCCAAAGCCCTGTCCCTTGGCTTTCGTTGTGAACAAAGGCGTGAATAGCTTTGGCTTATCCTCTTCGCGTATGCCTATACCTGTGTCCGCAACGCAGAAATAGGCTGTCTTCTCATCGCAGCGGATCTTCACGGTCAGTTCGCCTCCTTTTGGCATGGCTTGAACGGCGTTCTGAGCTAGGTTAAGTATAACTCGTTTCATCAACATTGGGTCAACCATCAATTTCTCGATGTTCTCCTCTGCTTCGACGCGGACTCTAATGTCTTCGGGGATCTTAATCGAAGAGAGCGATTGGTTGACGAATTCCGCGATATTCGTTTCTTCGCAATGAAGTGTTGGGGTTCGGGCAAAGTCTTGCAGGTCTCCGACTATGTGATCTATGTAGTCAGCCTGACCCTGGATTAGTTCGACGATTTCCTCTAACTCTTTTCTCTCACTGCTTTCTGGGAGCGATTTGAGTTCCTCTTTCGCCAAGTAAACTGCTCCCTCGATACTCTGCAATGGATTACGAATGTCGTGACCAACCATACCCGCAGTGGCGCCAATGGTGGATAGGCGCTCAGCGTCCTTCAGCTGCCTGGTCCGTTCCTCAACAAGCTTCTCCAAGTTTCTTGCATAATCATCAATCTTCTGCTCATTTTGTGTACGTTCAACAAAGTCTGCTGCTTGGCGAACCAACAAATCAAGTAATTTCAAATTAGCTTCGTCTGGTCGGTGTGGAGTCCTGTAATGAGTAGAGATAACTCCCAAGATCTTGCCCGAACGAGTAAAAAGCGGCGTTGACTGAACAGCCCTGACTCCTGCTTGCAACTGGACCTCAAGCGCTGGAGTCCCGATGAATATGGGGCTTTGAGTTACGTCTTCGACAGTTACCCGCTTCATACTTCTCAGCGCTTCTGCATAGACAGCATGAGAGTCAGCGTTCACGTTGTTGAAAAAGTCTAAGAAAGATTGGTTAAATCCCTTCTGCGATACCATTCTCAATTTATTATTATCGGAGAGTAACTGCAAGGTTCCCATGTCCGCTTCGGTGATGTCTGTCGCGGAATTTGTGATTTCATCGAATAGCTCTTGCATTTTGCCCGTGCTCACGAAACGTATGCTAGTTTCCTGCAATCTAGACAGCCCTGCCAACTCCTTAGCTAGGAGACTCCTAGCCGAGGATAGTTCATCTTCTCTCAGTTTACGCTCTGTTATATCTTGAACTGTTCCGAACGCGCCCAGCAACACTTGGTTTTCGCCGAATTCCAGTTCGGCCTTCTCGCGCACCCATTTGACTTCTCCATTCACGACTATTTTGTGTTCTATGTCGTAATGCTCGCCTTGAAGAGCTGCCTTCCAGCTTTGGTCAACGTAGTCTCGATCGTCAGGATGTACGTAGCTGAGAAAACTCTCGTACGTCAGGGTTGTTCCTCTGCGTATCCCGAACATGTCGTAGGTTTCATCAGACCATAGCAAAACATTGCGCTGAACATCCAGCCGCCAGCTTCCAGTTCTGGCTACGGCTTGCGCACGGTTCAGGTCATGTTGGCTCTCGCGGAGTTCTTTGGTGCGCTCCTCAACACGAATCTCTAACTCGTCACGTACCTCACGCAGCGCCTCCTCGGCCCGTTTGCGCTCGGTTATGTCGCGGGCGGCTGCGAAAATTCCCTGAATCTCACCTGCTTCATTCTTATAGAGGGTAGCGTTGTACAACACGTCAGTGATCTTGCCAGATTTATGGCGAATGGACAACGAATAGTCTTTGACGAAACCTTCACTGAGAACTTTTCCGTAGCCTTCCTTAGCTTTTCCTGGCTCAGTAAAATAATCAGAAAAGTCGCTACCAACCAATTGCTCCCTAGAAGCGCCGGTAACGTCTTCAGTCGCTTTGTTGACATCGGTGATTTTGCCATCAGCACTTATCGTAACCAGCGGATCTGGGCTTGCTTCGATCAGGCTTCTCGCATAAAGTGAGGCTTCATGCAGTTCCCTTGTGCGTTCCTCAACACGAATCTCCAATTCGTCATGTGCTTTACGCAGTGCTTCCTCTGCTTTTTTCCGCTGAGTTGTTTCGAATAACGAGAGGATGAGCCATTGTACTCGTCCTTCTCCGTCTTTCACTGGTGCGAGCGTCCAATCCCAGTAAGTTGGCCCTTTCTCAGATTGGCCGACAAACAGGAAAGGTTTGTCAAAGAACGCCACAGGCTCACCAGTGTTTCTGACTCTCTCAAAAATGGCTTGATTCTCCGGCTCAGGGAACAGTGCGAAGTGATTCTTCCCAACCAATTCATCAACTTCGTGCCCCGAACTCTCTGCGAAGGCGGAGTTGACAGCCACGATGTTGAAGTCGGCGTCAAAGTAGGCCATCTCAGTGCTCGTGTTTTCCATGATTCCCTTAAGAATGTCTCTTTCTTTCGCTAACTCTTTCCTGCTACGCACATGGGCGTCAATGTCTACGAATGACAATACTGTACCGTCGATCTTCTTCTCTGTGGTCATGTACGGACGAATCCGCATAAGATACCAATGACCACTCTCGTCCTGAATCTCGCGCTCCTTCGACGTCAAATTGTCGATAACGTCATGAATCAACTTCTCCAAATCAGGAACATCGATTCTCCGCTTGAAATCATTGATAGACCGGCCCATGTCAGCAGGGGTGATGTTGAACATTTTTTCAGCTAATGGCGTGAAAAGGCGCACCCGCAAGTCAAGATCAAGAATGAAAATAGCCAGGTTAGTGTTTGTAAACAGGTTGTTCAAATCATTAACAGCTTGGCTTAACGCTCTATTTCTATTCGCTAACTCCTCGTTTAGCGTGTTCAACTCCTCATTCGTCGACTGAAGCTCCTCTCTGGCGGTCTCCAGTTCTTCGTTAGTGCTCTGTAATTCTTCATTGGTAGACTGTACCTCTTCCAAAGCCGCCCTGAGCTCTTCATTTGTCGCCTCCTGCTCCTCGATAATGGTCTGCAAGGACTCCTTTGTCGAACCGAGCTCGCGTTGCAACGCTTCAATCTGACGCTCTTTCTCACCCTCTACGGCAACTATTGGCTTCTTAGGTCCTTTTCTGGACACTGGCGCAACTTCGGTCGGCTCGAACAAGATCAAGAAGAAAGTTTCCTCAGACTCAGGAATGCTGACGGGCATGATTTCGACGTCAACCGTCTTGGAACTCCCATTATGCTCAAACTGTATACCCTCACGCCGAAGTGGAACCTTCTCCTTCTTCACCCTGAAAAACAGAGTTTGGAGTTCCAGCCTCAAGTCGAGCTTAAGCATCTTCATCAAGTTCAAGCTAGCCTCGCCTGAAGAGGGCTCAAGGTAGGGGTTTGTGTTCCCACGAAAGGCCAGAATCTCCATATCTTTATTTACAAGGACACTCGGGGGAACAAACCGCGTCGTCAGAGTGTGTTCAACTTCCGTTTGCAATAGAGAGAGGGGTTTCTCCACTATGGGTGCTTTTTTGAGAACCTCTTTCTTTCGAAACTCCGCCAGTGGCTCTAGACCGAAGGTAATCGTCGATGGCGCCATCTTCTTCGAGTACACAGGACCTTTATCAAACGGGGAGAATAGATCCTCAAACGCGCCAATACTCTCTGAATTGCCCAGAACCAGGTAGCCCTTCGGCTTCAGCGCATAATGAAACATCGGAATGATCTTTTTCTGCATGACGGGCTTAAAATAAATCAAAACATTGCGACAACTCACCATGTCAAGATTAGAGAAGGGCGGATCCTTCGTCAAATCCTGCTTCGCAAAGATGCACATCTCACGGATGGACTTATTCACCTGGTAGTCCTTGTCAACTTTGCTGAAAAAATGGTTCAAACGGTGCTCGGAGACACTCGCGGTTATGTTCTCTGGATAAACACCGGCTCTCGCCTTGTTTATGTTGCGTTCATTCACGTCTGTGCCAAAAATCTGTGTTGGTGAATTGGCATGTGTGTCCTCCATAAACTCCTTCAACGCGATGGCAACGGAGTACACTTCTTCACCGGTGGAGCAGCCTGGCACCCAGATTCTGATTGGAGTCTGAGCAGATTTGTCCTTCACGATAATCGGAAAAACTTTACTCTTCAGAATCTCAAACGTCTCGGGCTCTCTGAAGAAACTGGTGACACCGATAAGCATGTCATCAAGCAACGCTTGCAGCTCGCTCTTATTTCCTCGGATGAATTTCACATAATCATCGATATTCTCCACCTTGTGTATCACCATACGCCTCGAAATTCGTCGCATAACAGTGGTTTCTTTGTAGTAGGCAAAATCAACATCAAAAGCTAACTTCAACAAAGCCAAAATGCTTCTGAAACTGTCCTCCTTGACTTCGGCTTCGACGATCTTCAGCTCGGAACGGTTCAGCTGAGGGTGTCGACCGATTCTTGTCAATTCCTCAGCGATCTTTTTTGGCTGAAGCACAAAATGGATAGTCCCAGAAGACGCGGCACTGTGCGGCATACCAGGATACTTCGCCGATTCTTCATCTTGAGCAAAAGTAATTCCGCCTTCGGCATGAATCGCCTTCACGCCCTCAGTTCCATCCGTGCCAGTTCCAGATAGAATAACCCCGATTGCAAGATTTTTCAGATCCCACGCCAACGAAATCAAGAACTGATCAACGGGCCGATATTGCGTGGAGATTTTAGGCTGAAGCTTCAGAACGCCCTTCTCGATTGTCATGTTAACGTCTGGCGGTATAACGTAGACCTTGTTCGGCTGCACTTGCATGTTATTCTTTGCGGTGAGAACTGGCATCTTCGTGGATCTTGACAGAATGTCAGTAAGCATGCTCTCCTGCCCTGACATCAAGTGCTGGATGAACACAAACGCCATGCCAGTATTAAGGGGCAAATTCTCCAGTAATTCATTATAGGCTTCCAAACCACCGGCCGATGCACCAACGCCGACAACTGGAAAAGAATGCTTTTCTTCGACAACCTCGGCTTTCAAGGAGGGTTCGATCTTACTAGACGACTGTTTCGTTCTCACGTTCTCTTCATTCTTAGGGGCGCCTTGTCTTGCGACTTCGTTTTTCGCTCTCTCTGTACGTTTATTTCGCTCTGCTTTCGCCATTTAGACCACCTATTGCAGGTTTACAATCATTCTTCTATAAAATCCAAGCCAAACTTGCATGAAGCCTTCTCTTTCAGGCGATCATTCAATCTTGGCATTCCTCACATGATGCTCATTAACACTGAAACAGAAAAACCTTTTCTACCTTAGGGCAGGCGTGCGAGTTTGGATGGTTTTAGCATCCTGTGGCTAGAAACTTCGCGTGCGAGCCTTAGCAGAAGCAAGAACTGACAAAAAACGGGTAATTGGACATTTCCATTACTCTATTTTGTCTTACGCGCAAGATAGAAAAACTATGCACAAAGCTCTTCACTTGTCTTCATCTGTTAATTGGTTGAAGTGATGAAGGAGAGTTTCTTAAACGAAAAAACAAATGTCTACGCAATCGATCATCGTAATGACTATCGGTCATTCCACTCGAACATTGGAGGATTTTAATCGCCTTTTGTTGGAAAACGCTGTGAAAAGGGTTGTTGATGTTCGGACGGTTCCTCGTTCGAGGCATGTTCCGCAGTTTAATCGTGAAACGTTGCCAACGCAGTTGAGTGTCATCGGGATTGGTTATGTGCATATGGCGGGGTTGGGAGGTTTGCGTCGGCCGTTCAAGGATTCTCCGAATATAGGTTGGCGCAATGCGTCTTTTCGAGGGTTTGCCGATTACATGCAATCGAAAGAGTTTGAAGAAAGCCTGCAGGCACTGATAGAATTTGCCGAAAGAGAAAGAATTGCCTTAATGTGCGCCGAGGCTCTGCCTTGGAGGTGCCATCGCTCCTTGATTGCAGATGCTTTGGGCGTTCGGGATGTGCGTGTTCAACATATTCTAGGCCCTGGCCGCCTTTTGCCCCATACGCTCACATCGTGGGCAAAAGTAGATGGTACACGCATCATGTATCCTTCTCTCGAAAAATTATAAGGAGAATCAATTAAGATCTTCCCACAAACACGAACCTGAGGGCACTCGATTGAAGTGGTACTATTGGGTTGGAATCGCGGTAGCCGTGGTTCTTGGAATATGGACTTTGATTCCTGACCCTTCGAGCAAGGTAGGCTTGCTCGGTTACAGATCTCACTGTCCCATTGCACCGATAAGCACGATAATCAGTTGGCTGATCGCTGGAATAATCTACTGGCGAAAAAGATAGCCCAAATTTGAATGCTAATTCTGAGAATTAGGTTTAAATCTTCGTAATCGGCTTTAATGACTCGGTAATGAAAAGTGTCCTCGGACCTCTTGGGAACTCTGCACAAAGTGGCCGAAGAAGACTGCGAAAGCAGAATGGTCGCTATCGACAAGGAATTAGGAAACTACAAATCACTCATTCTTCAAATCGCGGAAGCCAAGAAATGGGATCTTAGAGTCTGGGTTGAAGGCCAAGAACCTGAAGATTTGAAAAAGTATGAAAGGGCCCTGAACATGCTGGAGAGAGGAAACATCATAAAAGGCAAGATGAAATATACCCATCGCAGTGCGTACCGCGAGTACGAACTCACCAAGAAAGGCGAGGAATTAGCAAAGAAATTACAGGAAGAGCATTAAACAAGCTTCCAAAAACAAAGCAAACTTTGACAACCAAATTTACGGAAGTCTACGTTAATTGACAGCTGCTTCAACGCACGTAGCTGTTTTCAGCCGGTTTTAACCCGAGCACGGCGTGCAAAATCCTTAATAGTTTTCTGCGTTGCTACTTTCTCGAGGGCCGGTAGATCAGCTTGGTATGATCGCCACGTTGGCATCGTGGAGGCCGCGGGAAGCACAGTGCTTCAAACACTGGGCTCGCGAATCCAAATCCCGCCCGGTCCATTAGCGGGCAGGAGCGATCCTCCCCGGCCCAAATTCTTAGACCATGCCTAGATGAATGGAAGCTTCTTTTGACAAAAATGACCTTATTATATTGGGCGTCCGCTATTTGCGCGCACTTGCGGAAAATAGCGCCTTTCGCGAGATTTATGGAGACTTGACAAGGGCCAGGAATACGTCAAGGATTCTATAGGTCAGTCCCCAGATCCGGTATTTATCAACGTTGAAGGATGGGACCTCTTCGAAGCTGAATTTTGTTCTCCCTCGATTCTTGGCTAAGTTTTCGGACTCGATCCAGGAATATTCTTCCAGTTCGCTTCTGTTTAATTTGATCGAGACTTCATGCTCTAGAAAAAACACGAAGGGCTGAACTCTGACACGGCCTATGATGGAAGTAAATACCTTCATTGCTCCGAGAAAGCGACACCCCTTCGTGAGATCGATGCCTGTCTCTTCAAGGGTTTCTCTTGTTGCCGTCTGCCTCAGACTTTCGTCCTTAGTCTCGCGTCTTCCTCCGGGCAAAGCTACTTGTCCTGACCAGAAATCCTTTGGATTCTCAACTCTCTTTACGAACAAGGCCTCAAAGCTATGTCCGGAGGCTCTCAACAGCAAAGCAACTGCAGCATCTGCATTAGTCTCCTCTGTCGTCGGCTTTAAAGCTCGTGAAATCTTCGCCAGATATGCTTCAATGTCATTCATTCCGAATTCCTTCGCTCTTGTTGAGACTCGTAATTGACGGATAGGCAATTCTGCTTTAAGCTTAGTTCAGCCTCTGAGCTGCTTAAGATTGTTTAGTCATGGTTTAAGTTCTCTGTTTACTGCCAGATCACAGTTTTTCATGACAAAGGTTAAGAATAGGTCGCCTCATAGCGAAGGCTATGATAGGGGCTCCTGGGGCTGTTTCTCTCAGTTTAGTGCTGGTCTTCTGTTGTTTTGTTGTGGGGCTTTTGAGGCGAATGAGTTCTTTTTCACTTAGAAGCGTAGCCAGAGAAGTTAGAAATGAATTTTGGGTGTGATGGTTAGGTAAACGCTAATCATTGATGTTCATTGGAAGGAGAGAATTGAGGTTCATATGACGGCGGCGCCGCAGAAGCCTTGGTCGAGGAGGATTCTTGTGTTTGTTCTAATCGGCTTGACAGTGCTGGCGCTTTACGTTTATTATTTTGTTCGAACCACGAATGTCGCCAGTACGATTGCACGGACGAACCTCTTCTATTATGCACTGGCTTTTGTTGCCTTTTTGGCAACGGTCTTTTTCTCGTCACTTGCGTGGCAGAGTCTGTTGAGGAATTTGAATTGCGAGGCTAAAATTCGAAGAGTTCTCTTGCTTATGTGGTCGGGAATGTTCTTCGATGTCGTAGTTCCTGAGCCTGGGTTCTCCGGGGATCTTTCTAAGTCATACATGTTGGCCAAGACTTATGATGAGGATCCGGGGAGGATCGTTGCTTCGGTGGTTAGTCAGAAGATCATCAGTATAGTGATCACGGTTGTCAGCCTGTTCTCGGGTTTGTTTCTTCTGGCTTTGCATTACACTCTTTCTAGTCTGGTTTTGTTATTCATCGCTGCCGTCATTTTTCTTTCGGTCTTTGTGTTGCTGTTAGTGTCATACATAAGTGCGCGACCTGCAGCGACCGGGAGAATGCTGAACTGGTTGATAAGGGCTATAGACTTTTTCCGGCGAGGTCGCTGGGACTCGGCTGATTTCAGGCGAAGGGCGGAGGAGACGTTGAATGAGTTTCACGGGGGTTTCCATACTCTGATTTCTAATCCTAGGGCTATGGTCAAGCCCGTTGTGCTTTGCTTCATAAGTTGGGGTTTTGACGTTTCCGTGGTGTTCCTTACCTTTGCGGCTCTCGGATATCCATTGCCAGTGGACCAGGTGCTCATCGTGTATGCGCTGACAGGGGCGTTGGCTTCGGTTGGTGTTTCTTTTGTGGGAGTTACGGAGATTATTATGACCAGTTCCTACACGTTGCTGGGCATTCCGCTTGCGTATAGTCTATCCGCGACTTTGTTGACGAGGGTTATTACTCTCTGGTTTAAGCTGGTCGTGTCTTACTTTGCCTTTCAGTGGGCAGGTGTTGAGATTCTGTTGGGCAGAAAGCCGAGCACATGAGCGCCTAGGACAAAGTACATATTTTCCCTGCTTTCTATATAATGCCCCTTTCTGGGAGTGTGAGCAGGGTTAGGGCGAAAATTAGCTCGGTCGGGTTCGTAAACAGGATAATGGATAACATTTTGAGAGTCAGGAAGAGAGAGCTGTTGCCGCTTTATGAGAATTTAAAGTCGGCTGACTGTGTCATCTGCGGAGGGTCTGGCAGGTCGCT
>DATHCB010000081.1:0-12137 GCA_035319765.1 Bathyarchaeia archaeon | reverse complement strand
TTTCCGTTTGCGTCCTTGTACGGCAGGTTTCTCAGGGTCCTTGGAACCGTTTTGCCTTCCAAGTCCTTCTTGCCGCCCGGCGAGATGAAAGCGAAGCTGGAATCTGGCAAATCATTTTGACATTTGATGCTCCATTCGGCTGCTCTAAAACTCAATTTCGAATAACCTCATGACTCTTAACCAGGGGTCGCGGGTTCAAATCCCGCTCGTAATTTATCCCCATAGATTGTTTTCTTTGTGCGTCGTTGGCAAGGGTACACCGCTTTCCCTTAGCCTCTGGGCAATTGTCTCAAAAATGGAAAAATCATTCCGCTTGATACGCCGCCAGCATTGCAAGCAGTACGCCTCCTCGATTCGGATCTGCGAGCTTCGTGGCTGATCAACAGTGACAGGTTTGCCGCAAACTAGACACGGAACAGGATACTTCACGGCTACGTACATACTCCGCCAATAGAAAATTCTTCTAGAAGATTATTCTACATTCGAGATTTGCACGTAAGCGTTAATGAACACTCCGCGCGTAGGCGATGGTAGCCACGTCGAGGAAACTTGAGGAAGAAAGAGTTTAAGAAACTCGTCAGGCATCAATTACGTAAAGGAGCGGGAAAGATGGCAATAAGGGCAGTCTTACTTTATGGTCTTGTGTCTCTGGTTTGGGCTTTGTTGTGCTTTGCGGGTCTTATGACCCTTGGATTTAACCTTCTCTTAAGCACCTCTGGCGCCGTCGTTGGTCTGATTTATGGAGGCATTGCAGCTGACCGTCATCTTAGAGCGGTCGAAAAGAAAGGAGAATCCAAAGCATCTCGCAAGATGTGGGTCTTCATATTGTTGGCAATTGTCGTCATTGTGCTGCTTATGTTGTACTTTGCTTTCAGTTTTGGGCTTTCAGGAGTCAACCTGATTTTGAGTTTCGGATATCCATTTGTTCCAGCCGTTTATCTGGCTATGACTGGCCTTTATTTGAATTGGGAAAGAACGCAAAAAAAGCTTGTCTGGTTGGAGGGAGCCTGGGTCGGTAGGCTCTACGCATCTCAAAAACCTGAGAAAACATAACCTTCCCTGCATGCTAGTCAAAGGAGTTCTCGGATTCCAGGGTTATAATTCGAGATCTGCACGTTGCGCGCGCTTGTCCTGAAAAAAGATGTCGTAATTCGTAAGATTTAAACGTCAAGCTGCATCTTGCATTCTTGGAGAACTCGGCGAAGGAAGAAGTAAGCATGGATTATCGTGGCAATTTGGTTTGGCTATTCACCATCGTGAGTATTTGCTTAGGCTGTATGGGAGCTTGTATTTACCAAATAATGAATCCTCCATTAAATTTCGCACCCGCGAAAACTGACCAATGTACTGTCAAGTCTTGTACTTTCCTTCCCACTGGCGGACCGAGTTATACTTCGATTAACATGTCAATTCAGAACACTGGAAGCCCCACGTGGACTATAACTAGCCCATGTCAGGTTAACACGAATGCGAACGTACCTATAACTTACACGGGCACAGGCGCAACATCTTTAACCTGTGCTTCAGGCAAAACGATCTACGTTACAATAACGTACTCAGCTTCGAGCGGAAATGCGTACAGCATCACATTGTGGCTGACAGACGGCAGCAAAATAACCTACGTCGCCACTGCGCCATAGCTATTAAGAGAGAAAGAAATAAGCATGGAAAGGAAATACGTTGCCATCGTGATTATTTGCGTAGGCTGGATGGTGAGTTTAGCATCAGCCGTATGTTTATACCGAATAATGAATCCCTCACCAACCTTCGGACCCTTTATCATCGACGATTGGCGCGTCGCTTCAGTGGTGTTCACTGGCACTTCAGCAACCGCTCCGAACTACATTAACACGACAATTCAAAACACCGGAAGCTCCCCATGGACTCTAAATACACGGGCGCAGGTCAACTCACTCACATCCTTAGCTGTAACTGCTACAGGCGATCCACCAAATGGGGCTGGAAGTTTAACCTGTCCAAGCGGTAAACAAATCGCAATCTTGATCATGATGGGGACAACTCCTTGGGTAAGCGGAAACCAGTACAGCATCACCCTATTGCTGTCGAACGGATGGAAGATGACCTACGCCACTGTTGCGCCAAAGAAAAAACTCTTCTTCTACTTGACGTCTAGTATCTGCACGGTATCAATGGATGTCGTGATTCGTAAGATTTAAATGTTCACCCACCCCTTACATTCTTGGGGAACTCGTCGAAGGAAGAAGTGAGTATGGAAAAGAAATACATAGCCATATGGATTCTTGGCGTTATCGTGGGTTTAGTATCAGGCATAATTTGGTATTTTTTCACTCAACCTCTTGTGTTCCAATGAGTTCAACAAGGGGGACATATGAACCAAAATGAACGTAGAAGACTTGATCGTAGTCCTGATTTGTGGCCTTATTGTGGGTTTCCCACTAGGGTATTTTTTGTTTGGACCTATCGTATCTCCCCCATTTCAGCGTCCTAGAATTGACCAATTCAACGTCTATTCGACATCGTACTCTGGTGTTTCAGGCATTGCACCGAACTACATTAACATGACAATTCAAAACACCGGAAGTTCTGCCTGGACGCTAACTAATACGGCTCAAGTTAACAATTTCACGGGTTTGACAGTGACTGACTTATCTGTCAAGAATGGTAGGGCCTATAATTGTACCAGTGGCAAATCCATCAATATCTTGATTGCAATGAATCCAGGCTGGATAAGCGGAAAAGAATACTACATCAACCTCTTGCTGACAGATGGCGTTGAAATAACCTACGGATGCAGTGCGCCATAGAAAAAACTCTTCTTTTACTTGATGTCTGAAATCTGCACGTAAGCGTTTATGGCTCTGCGGCGGTACTCGTTCCATGCTTTGAAATCGAGCAATGTCTGGATCTGTGCTTTGAGGTGTTTGTCAAGCTAGCTGCGAATCTGCTCGGGCTTTTTGAACCTCGTCTTATCGAAGATATAGTTCTGGACTTCCCAACGGTTCGTGCCCTTCACGCGGCCAACGGTGATCTTGACGCCGCCGCTGCCGATCTCCTTGACACGAAACTTATCAAAGACAGACGGGTCCTTTACTCTGTACCTGAAGGTATTGGAAGTCTCTTCGATTCCAGGCATGCGTTAATTCGCCAGCCACTCAGCGATCGTTAACCAACGCGTCAAGATAGCCGCCTTAACTGCCCTAAGGTGCCGATTCTCGTCAATTATCAAAACGTATGTGCTCTGCTTGTCTGGCTGCGGCATCACGACGCCCAAGTAGCGGTTGTAATGATACTTTCTTCGGTCCATCTTCCCATAAAAGAAACGACGAAGGCGACAGCACAAACAGGTGAAATGGAACCTGTGCAGTCTGTGGTGACACAACGATTTGCATGGCATACTCAAACAGGTTTTTTCTCCATGTTCTGCTGACTGAGTAAATTCTTAATACAACTTGGAACCAACTGCCCAGCATAATGTGGTGGAGGTGAAAACAGTGACCATTTTCATGGTGGAAACATACGTGGTGAACCCAGACAAACTTGGTGAGTTCCCGGCTTTCGTCAAGAAATGGGATGCGTTCATGAAGAAGCGACCAGCGTTGTTCAAGGAGATGAAATCCTCACACGTCTTCAGTCAAATGTTTGGTGGCAACTCGAGCGCTGGGATTTGGATGACCGAATACGAAAGCTTAGCAGAACTCGAGAAGTCTTTCAACAAGTTAAAGGAAGACAAAGAGCTCATGAATACGATGTCAGAATGGAACGAGCTAATAATGCCCGGAACGCATTCCGTAAACATATGGACCTCAGTCCAATAACCGCGCATCGAACGCTGCAATCCCACGATCAACCCCATTTTCCACTCTCGCCTCTGAGAATCAACGGAATCTTCCTCAACCCTAATAGACTCAACAGTCGAGGGGGGCGCGCGCTCTCAATCCGCTGCCTCATGGGAAGTTTTCCGCACTTTGCTGCTGCTCTTCGGCGTTGCTGAGCTCTTGAGTCGCGTCAGGCTGCCGTCCTGTGGGCCGCGGTGGCGGAAGCAGCTTTGCCGCTTGAATGGCTTCTTCGCTAGGTTGCTCCGGATAACCCAGCTGCGGTCGAGCTTCACTTGGAAGAATGATCCCCAGCTGGACCAGTTCGCCGATGTACTTAGCCTTCAGGTCGAGTGTTGGCTCCCACACGGGCTTCCACGCGATGTGCGGAACCTCAACGCCCTCGCCAAACTTAGCAGCCACGAGCTGCGCAAACAGATCCGTCTCAATCATCTCACTCAACAAATTCTGAATCATTCGTAAGCGTACGCAATACTCCTGCATCACGATGTCCGCCGTAGCTCTGTTAGTTCCAGAACTTTCGCCGAGAAAGATCTTCGGCACGCCCAGGACGGCTTCGCGCTGCTTATACAGGTAGTTTAACCAGTAGTCGACCTTGATGTCTCTAGTTAGCGAGGTGAGCGGTTTCACATTGACATCTCCGCGCGTGAACACGTCTGTCGCGACGTCGCGTTGGCTGAAAGCCTGCATAAGCTGACTGAGCTGCTGGTCCGAGAACGGAGCGTCCGGACGGCCTGCCTGCACCCAGATCATGGGCTTCACGTACACGTGAGTCAAAGTGGCTAGGTCATTCTCGAGCTGATTGATCAGCGCCTCGATCTTCAACAACGGCCTGAGGAGGCTCGTTCCGTACGAGTATTCGTACCACCAGCTCTTGGCGCCCCAGCGAACATGAACCACTTCCTGCGCGGTGAACATTACGGGAGGCATGGTCAGAAGTTGAACATAGCCAAAAACCTGACCATAGGCGTCACGACGAACTCTCTCGTTCACCGGATCAAGCGGTTTAAGCCACCATTCATCCGGGTCCTGACCCTTTTCATGGCAGATTTCGATGAAGGCGCCGCCGAACACGAGCATGTCAGTAGCCGCGATGCGCAGAGTCTGCAAAATATTATGCTCATCACACCAGTCTTGAAGCCACTCTAAGACGGCGTCGTCACTCCCCTCAAGCGTGAAACCCGGAGCCACAGACAAGTTTACCGTAGCCTCGGCAGGAAAAGTATATAAGCATGACATATGTCATATTATTTATGACGCATGTCATAAGAGGAAGACGGAATCGAGAAACCCAACGACCCAGAAAATTTCCCTCCCTACATTCTCCCTCCCATCCATGAAATCCCGTGCCTCTTATGGCACTCGTCAGCAAGGTAATGAAAAATGGAAGTCAGAAAGAGAAGAAATCGAAAGATAGAGGAGAAAACCCGAATGGAGTTGGCACTAGAGAGGGCAGATGCGCAGTGCAGAAATTGTCATCCCCCAACGCCTCTGGATTGCATTGGAACCTGCAAGGTTTGGCACTTCAGAAACGAACTTAGACAATTGCAAAGCATATTTGCTAAAGAAGATTACAGGAACACGTTTCTGAACACTCTGAAAAACAAAAGGCGTTTGACGATTCTTGAAATGCTTTCTAAAAGCATCCTATCAATTCCGCAGCTTCAGAAAGAGCTGAAGGATCGAGGCTACAGTCATAGCCAGGAAACGATTCTTAATGAGTATGTTGAACCATTAATTGCGGCTGGTCTTATCCTCGAGAATTCGAATCACTTTAGGACAACAGTCTTCGGAAATGATGTGAGTCAGATTTTTGCCGGATTGTATGGAATTGAGGACATCCTACCTCCGCATTCAGAATGTCATGAAGAGAAGATCGTTGAGTCCTTGCTTGAGGGTCCGAAGATCTATGAAGAGCTGACATTGGTGGTTTCAAATGACAGCCTGAAAAGGGCAATGGCACGACTGTTGGATGCTAAGCTAATAGAGACAAATGGAAGCAACAACTATATTTTTTACTTTAGGACGAGGAGACCTGAGAACATGGAAAGGCTGTCATCGACAGAAAAACGTGTCTACAACAACATTCCGGAAGAGGGCATAACAGGCGAAAGACTCGCCGAAATAACACACATTTCGCTCCGGCGAGCTTACAAATATATAAGAAAACTAAAAGGCAAAAAACTCGTATTCAAGCGGAAGCATCCGAAAACCTATGCCTTAACTGAAGAAGGAATGAAGACAGCGACGTTCCTAGAAAAGCTGAACGCATTGCTGAAAGAGTTTGCAGAAGTGTCCGTCGCAGTTACGACCAGAACTTTCGAAGATATTCAACAAATTCCAATCTCTGAAACTGCAAGGACCCAAAAGGAACAGAAGTCCGTGCCGATCCTAGTCAAGCAAGGCCAGTAACATAATCAGGATACCATTTGCTGCTTTCGTGGCAGGCCTTTATGTTCTCCTGCATATCGCCTAACCATTCCCTCAACATATTTGCCATACAATCTAATCTAATGATTTCGCTTGAGAGATTAGAGTTGAGAACGGCACACGCTAGCAGAGTGAGGTATTGCCTTGGCATGTTATAAATGAATCAGCAAAAGGTAAACATCGCAACACTGCCAGGGTAACAGCGATGACGCCTCTCTTCCAAATCTGCTATTGGGCGTTAGGCTGACGCACTATTTCCATTATAGGTTCTCTACCAGGAAAACGCACGTAAATAACAAGGCAAGAGTCATTCTCGCAAAAATGTTTGCCGTGCTCGCCTTTCTTCAATGGCTTCCCACAGTCTGGACAACTGAATTTCGAAGGCTTAACCATCTTAATCCTCTCACGAAGAGAATGAGAGAGATGAAGCATAAACTGTTGTGAGCCCAAAATATCGACGCGAATTCCATGGAAACCTCAAGCAAAGAACGAATAACGTGAGGGCGGCACAGCGCGCGTTCCCCTTTCCACCTTCGACTAGGTCCGCTTAATATAAGAGATTTGTGGAAGAAAGGTTATAGAGGAGATTTCCGTTGACACGTAGCACGTGCATTATCTGTGTGCACGCGAAAACCGAATCTGCGAAGTTTAGAAAACATAAAAGGTAAATCTATTTCCACGCAAATATTTTTCCGTTATCGTACTATGAAAACCAGCTGGTGGCTTAACGGGAAAGAGAATCTGTGGCCTAAGCCCAAACCTATTGCGCGCGCTGATATTAGCAAGGAACGGACATCAGCAGTAATTCTTCTATAACAGTATTACGTTTGCCGAGATGGAAAAAGTGAGAGAGAAAAAGAGAGATCTCGTACGTTTTATCGTTGAAGAATTGTCAGGATGTTAATGTGCGTTTATCATCTTCTGCCGCTTCTTCTTTTCGACCAACACTCTCTGCAGTACACTGGTCTGCTCGGGTCGGGCTTGAATGGAACTTCGCATTCCTGACCACAATCTGCGCAAACTGCCTTATGCATTTCTCTTTCGGCCACTATTTTTCACGCTCCGCTATTTTGGATGGTCCATGGTTTAAACAATACAACTTATAAGTTTTTATGAAGACGTACGTTTACCTTTCAAACATGAAAAGCCCAAATTAGCCTTCTTTTTTGGCGGTTCGCTCTCGCGGTCTACTGAGGCCTCAGGAAAAAGGGCAATACTCAGAAAACTGAAAGCACCTAGATTCATGGTTGAGGTTTTTTGCTGCAGCTCGCGCATGTCTCGTTAGACGGGAATCGGGGGGTGCCAGAACCGTGTACCGCACCAGCCATCCCCTGTGTAGAGCAGGAACCATGGGCGAAGCGGTGCAATGGGCATAACCCAAACGGCTACGCCTTTGTAGGTGTTATAGACGTAAGCGTTGTAGACGTGGGCGCTCAGTGTGTAAAGACCCACGGCAAAGCGTAGACCAGTGGCGGTAAGGGTTGTCGTGCTTCCAGGCGCCAAAGTCACGTTTGTAAACGTGTAGATAGACCGCGAATTTCCGTACAGGGTCAGGTCGAACATTTCTGCTAGGGACCCTCCGTTTTTCACAGTGATATTAACGTTGGTGCTGCCGCCTTCGACGAGAACTTTTTTGAAAGAAGCTATGCTAGTGATAGCTAGAGGATAGCCATTGAACGGGGCCATAAGCGGGTATCCGTCGATGTTGCTACTGTCGATGATGTAGGGTGTGTTCCAGATACCCGAGCTGTCATTCTCGGCAGCGCTTGGATACGTCGTCAGATAATCGCTCCAGTAGTTGCCGCCTGAAGGATACCCGTTATCCCACGTATTTGGTGAACCGTCACTGATCACTTGCTGAGCGTTGCCTCCAAAATTGTTATAGAAAAACCTGTTGTTGGATGAAGACTCTAGATAGACACCCCAATTATAGTTATTAGCTATCGTGTTCCCCCATAAAGTGTTGTAATTGCAGAAATAATCGAGATAAACACCTCCCCAATAGTTGTTGGTTATGTTGTTTATCGAGAAAGTGTTGTAATTGCAGAAATAATCGAGATAGATGCCCCAGTTATAGTTGTTGTTCGTTATATTGTTTACTGAGAAAGTGCAATAGTTGCAGGAATAATCGAGAATGACACCGTAACCGTCATTTGCTATTATATTGTTTTCCATGAAGGTGGAGTTAGAGGAACAGTAGAGATAGACACCATCATCGTTGTTGTCTGTCACGTTGTTTTCTGAAAAGGTGCAGTTGGAGGAATAATAGAGATAGAATCCGTCAACGTTGTTGTCTGTTACGTTATTTTGCGAGAAGGTGTTATAGTTGGAGTAATATTCGAGGCAGACTCCTAATCCATTGTCGTCTATTATGTTGTTTCCAGAGAAGGTGTTATTCGAAGAAGAACTGAGGTAGACACCGTAAAGGCTGTTGTCTGCTATGGTGTCTCCCGAGAGCGTGTTATTCGAAGAAGAATTGAGGTAGACACCGTAATCGAATGCTTTAATTTTTATGTTTCTGATGGTGACGTTGCTTCTTCCAGAAAGGATTATTCCTGTTCCGTTGCCCGTGCCCTTTAAAGTGTAGCCTGCGCCATCAACTATAACGTTATTTCTTAGGACAACGATGGAGTCATTAGTGTTGTCGGTGAGCGCGTAGGTAATGTTGCCAACGTTTTTGATTGGTGCCGTTGAGGGGTTAATACTTCCATCTGGTTCGATGTACACTTTTCCAGAAGAGGGTTTCGGCGCTAGCGTGCTTTCAGGGTTCTCCACGAGCACCGAGTTGCCGTTTATCAATACTTGCACGTTGCTCGGCACCTGGAAACCAGGGTCCGGGCTGTACCAAGGAGTCCAGATTGTATCGTAAAGACTCCCGTTAGTCGATGTCCAAATGTTGTTAAAGAAAGTAAAGTTGAAATCTGGAGCGCCTCCAGGAGTAGACGTATAGTAAACTTCCTCATAGTCTGTATAGTCATACGGCGATCGCCCGCGCTTCCCCGCCGAGTAATAGTTAGACAAAATCAAGTAATCACCACCCGTAGATACGGCCAATGACCAAACTGTTCTAGAACCTTGATATGCAGCGAAATAAGTAACGCCTGCCTGAGTGGTTATGCTGAACGTGTACGTCACTCCAGGGGACAGGATCATAGCGATCGGGTCGTAGATATAAACTACGCTGCCTGGATAAGGGGAGCCAGTTGTCCACGAATAGCTCAATCCCCAGACGCCGTAGTAGGCACAAAACCCAATCTGATCGTAGCTTCCGTTACTGTCGAAAGCCGAAAGTATCACGTAATAGTACTGTTCTGGTCGAGGCTCGGAAGAAGGAACAGTGATGCTCACGCTAATAGTGCTCGCGTTTTGTGATGCTAACGAAGAAGGATAGATGCTCCCAGCAAACCAATGGGTGTAATAGCTTGGAGCAGGTTCCTGGGGAGGGAGTGGCGGAAAAATAACGCGCCCGTTGATCACTGGGAGGGGCTTTCCTGCCATCCAAGATAATTCACGATTTGAAACGCTAGAAGCGGCTTGAACAAGTCCTGCTTGAGAGCTCCGGACAGCCTTCGCTGGTTGAAAGTTAGAACCCATGGCAAGCACGCTAATTAACAATAATAGAGCTAATGTAGAGGAAAACTTTGATCTCAACCATTCTCCCTCCCATGGTATCCATGGGTCTACTAAGAAATAACACTTTTGGATCAATCTTCTATGCACGATTATTGATGCCTGACAGTCACACGATGCTTAAAATTAAGTAAAGCAAGTATTCCGCCACAAGAGATACACTTTTGCCCGCAGTAAGAAGCCGCATGCTTTGATCAGGATCAACAGTCTTTCTTGGTTTAGATTTTTGACTTTCGCGGTATCTGGATACCATGCCGTAGGGCTGGTGTGGCGAAGAATTTCAGGAATCTGAGTATTTGGTTCTTGATGAACGCTTGTTTGATCTGCATGATCTCTGAAGGTGCAAGACTACGTTTACCTTTCAAACATGAAAAGCCCAAATTAGCCTTCTTAGCGCGCACGAACTCATAGAAAGAGACAGCGCGCGCTTAGGTATTTCTTAGGTGAGTAGTTCACGCATCAGGCTTGACTATCACCTTTCGCCTGCTGTCTTTTTGTTGTGGCTTCACCAAATCTTCAACTAGCTTGAATTGTCGCTCGTAGATGTGGCAGTTTTTTGAGTGAAAGATCAGCTTTCCAGTCTTTACATTGAGATTGCCTCTGCTGTTAATCTCAGCCACGAAGGCCTCGTTAAATAATTGAATTCCTGCGATATTCGCTGGCAATCCTGCGTATGCGTCCCAGGAACGGAAGTAACACGTTAGATGAAGTGCATCGTCCAAGATTTCGGTGTCGATTAGGCTTAAGCACGGGGGCTCGTGACGCTGATTGTTTATGGTTTTGTGTATATCTTCGGGATATCGAATGACCATGGTTATCTGCCTATCGCATTGTTCATCAAGGTAGCGTCGGATAGCCATTTCCACTTGGTCCACAGGTTTGCGAAGCCGACTACCGTATGTGTAAGTCTCATCTTCGATCACACCGGACCACAAATATTTCAACGCGTACCACTGCACATACTTCATGTCGCACGGGGCTTTCTCGTCAACGAGAGGCCTATTCTGCGGATTGCTTATCTCGATGGTTAGATTGAGTTTCTTGGTATTAGTGCACTCCGAGCCGTAGCCGATTTTGAAGAGGTCGCCATTGCTCCAAATCGCATTTAGAGTCTTGAACCAGGCATCTGGGCAGTCGAAAGCTTCGATCTTCGCATGCTTCAAGAGTGCGCGTGGACCTCCTTTCTCAGGCCAGTCACACCAAAGAGAGGAGCAAGTGTATTAAACTTTTTTTGATAAAGACAGGAAATAGCATTGGCTAGTCAGCCGCGGAGATTGAGATAAACTTAATGTGCGTGCCTTGAACGCTTTTTGGAGAGACCAGCGCATGTATTATTTGGCCATCAGATTTGTTCAAGATTGCCGTTGTTTCTTGGTCTCTTATGGGAGTGCAGGACTATAGAGGTAGCTGTGCTCCTTATGCCCTTTATCTTCATTATCTTATTTTTCAGGGTGTCTCTAAACTCCTCGATATCGGCTGCAGATATGACAGAGACTATGTCAGACTCTCCAGTTACCTCGCACAATTCTTCCATGTTGGGAAGCTCTTTAAGGGCACCCAACACGTAATCCATCATGGTGACTCCACAAAAATATCAACAAAAGCCACTACACGAGCCATTTACGTTCACCTATTTGCACCTTTGAGTGGATCGCCTGCTGCGAACAATTTTCAACAAAGCAGGAAGAGCCATCCAAAACGTAATCACCCATAAACTTCTGCACAAAGTGCGCCATTTAGCATCGGATTACAGCGTTTCCAGCAAGAACCCTTTCCTTAAGCTCTACAGATTGGAGCTTTACTTCTTTTTCCATGAAATGTCCCATTAATGCTGGCAACACACATGCATTGAAACATATAAAGTTGGCGTCCGAAATGGAATTCATGGGTGTGAGCCACTCGAAGAGCAATCCTAATTCATAGAACGCACCACTGAATTGGGTGACGAGAGCTCAATTAATGCTGGGTAATCGGTTATTAGAGGGATGAATTGTTCCGAAGAATGGCTGACAAATCCATGGCATCGGAAGGCAATTTCAAGCTGTCAAGCAAGATTCACTAGTGATCCCCATGGGAAATGAGTGAGCCGGCCATCTTGGTGTCGGCTTTTCCAAGTTAAGGTTATACTGATTAAACTTTAAAAGCAACCCTTTTCAATCTCAGTACAAGATTAGGAATAGGAGGAAAGTGTTTTGAGCGAGAATAATGACGTTTTCGAGAAAGCCAAGGACGAAATGAGGCTACCGGAAAGAATACTTGCAG